>JASGFV010000005.1:0-43306 GCA_047605365.1 Gordonia sp. (in: high G+C Gram-positive bacteria) | reverse complement strand
GCCGCCCAGGTCCTCCATCGTGACGTCCTCGCCGGTGACCGTCTTGATGACGTCCGGACCGGTGACGAACATCTGGCTGGTCTTGTCGACCATCACCGTGAAGTCGGTCAGGGCAGGGGAGTAGACGTGTCCGCCGGCCGCCGGACCCATGATCAGCGAGATCTGCGGGATCACGCCGGAGGCCTTGACGTTGCGGTGGAAGATCTCGGCGTACAGACCCAGGGAGACGACGCCCTCCTGGATGCGCGCGCCCGCGCCCTCGTTGATGCCGACCAGCGGACGGCCGGTCTTGATCGCCAGGTCCATCACCTTGCAGATCTTCTCGCCGTAGACCTCGCCGAGGCTGCCGCCGAAGACGGTGGCGTCCTGGCTGAACACGCAGACCTCGCGGCCGTCGACGGTGCCGTAGCCGGTCACCACGCCGTCGCCGAGAGGGCGCTTGGCCGCCATGCCGAAGTTGGTGGCACGGTGCCGGGCGAGTGCGTCGAGCTCGACGAACGAGCCTTCGTCGAGCAGGTGCGTGATGCGCTCACGCGCGGTCAGCTTGCCCTTGGCGTGGACCTTGTCGGCGGCCTCGGGTCCGACGGGAAACTCCGCGTCGGCCAGGCGGTTACGCAGATCGGCCAGCTTGCCGACCGTGGTGTGGATGTCGGGCGCGGCGTCGTTGTTGTCGCTCGGAGCGGTCGTCATGAATTTCATATTATCGACTCGACTAGTGACCGAGGCAACCGAGGGGCGCGTCGAGTGTCGTCGTCGCGGCTTAGGGTGAGCGTATGACTGCTGCTCATTCTCTGCCCGACGCCGCCCGACTCCGCCAGATGCTCGCCGGAACTCGATGGCACGACGTCGATGTGGTCGCCGAGACCGGCTCGACCAACGCGGACCTGGTCGCGCGGGCGGCCGAACCGGGCCTCGACGGGACCGTGCTGATCGCCGGGTATCAGTCGGCCGGTCGCGGGCGGCACGCCCGGACGTGGGAGACGCCGCACGGGCAACTCGCGATCTCCGCGGCGGTCGCGGCGCCCGCGGAAGGCACGGAGAAGCTGGGCTGGCTGTCGTTGCTGACGGGCCTCGCGGTGCGCGAGGCGGTCAGCGAGGTCGCCGGCGCGGAGGTGATCCTCAAGTGGCCGAACGACGTGCTCGCCGCCGACGGGCGCAAGGTGTCGGGGATCCTGGCCGAATACCGCCCGTCGTCGAACGGGGGAGGCGTCGCGGTGATCGGGACCGGCATCAACGTCGACCTTCCCGAGCAGCGGGTGCCGACCGCGGTGTCGGTGGCCGAGGTCGCCGGGCACGACGTCGACCCGACGGAACTGGCCGCCGCGTATCTGCGTGCGCTGTCGGAGCGGTTGCGGTTGTGGCCGAACGACCTCGCCGGGCTCGCCGAGGCCTACCGTGCCGCGTCCGGGACGCTCGGGCAGCAGGTGCGGCTGATCTTGCCGGGCGACGTCGAGGTGGTCGGCGAGGCCGTCGACGTCGACGCACAGGGCGGCATCGTCGTGGACGGACCGAACGGCCGGATCACCGCGCTGGCCGGCGACGTCACGCATCTGCGTCAGGTTTGAGCCTTTAAGTCAGGGCCAGAAGTAGGTGTAGACGCCCTGTGCGTAGAAGACCATCGGAACGACGCTGAGCATGAACACTGTGTCGAGCAGACTCAGGGTCCGGGCCGCGCGGGCGCGGGACACCTCGCTTGAGGCTCTGTACGCCATCCCTAGCGCCACGAAGAAAGGTGATCCAATGCAGATGAACGCCGCCAGAGTGGGGTCAGTGATCAAGTGGCGAGCCACACCGCACACGGACGCGAACAGAACGGCGAGACCCGCAGTAAAGACGGCACCGACCTGGTAGGCGAAAGTGAAGCTCCTGGTGCGAAGCAGCAAGACTGCCGCGAGAACGCCGGCCAACGCCACCTGCGAGAGGTACGAGCTCGCGGCTAGTGTGCAGCCGGCGACAGTGAGCAGCGTGCTCGTCCCGAACACTGTCACATTGAGTGCGAGCAGGCCTCGGTCGGTAGCGCGCTCGCACTCGGTACGTGGGGGTGATTCGCCTTCGTCTGCCCGACGCACGAGGTCGACGAGTCCGCTGAAAGCGAGTCCGATTCGGTCGGCGGAGCTCAGAGCGAACACGAGTGGGACCACACTCCAGGCCGCGATTGCGCGAGGACTGGCACCCGCAGCGATCGCTAACCCTGCACCAGCGAGAACTATGCCGACGTACAGAACTGCGCCTCTGATCGAACTTGAGAACAAGCGGTTGAAGGGTGTCGCAGCTGTGGCTAGGAAGCAGATCGTCACAGCCGCGGTGAGCCAGCCGACCGTTGACGAGTGGATTCGCGTGTCGACGCCGATCCCGACTCCGGCGGCCGCAGCGAAGGTGCCGGCAGCCGCGATTGGAAGGCCGTGCTGGTTCCGGACGAGCCAGCCGAGAAGGGCGACGGCGAAGCCGACAGCCGTGAGCGCCGTCCAAGTGGACACGGTTAAGGGCGCACGCACGATGACGGCCCCGACGATCACGGCGAATGCTAGGGCGGCGATCACATTGACACTGAGCGTCCGATCGTCGCCTCGCCACACGCGTGGAAGTGAATCTATCGGTCGGAACTCGGGGCGCAAGTCATACACGATTGGTGGCCGCGCCGCATCGCTCTTTTCAGTGAGATAGAGGATTGCCCCATCGTCGATGCGATTCTCGTGCAGCGTCGACATCCCCGGTAGTTCGCCGGTCTCGGGTGACGAAACCACCCAGTCCCAACTCTCGTCGATCGTGACCTGGTCGAAACCAATAAGCGACATGATGCTCGGCAATATGTCCTCGATGAGAACATCGTTCTGGACCGCAAGGTCAGATCGACCACGACCGGAATATATCGAGAGTCGCACGTACCGAGGGGAATTGTCTCGATTCGTTGAGGCACTGGCTGCGCCGCCAAGGAAATCCTCGATCACGATGTGCGGGCAGTATCTGCGCGGCGCTGGACCAAACTGTGGAAAAGGCATAAGCCGCTGGCGGGTTCAAATCGCTGGGTCGCTTGGTAGGATACAAAAATTGACGAGTTCGTTTGAGTCGAGGTCATACTCACATCACCTTGTCCGGACCGATCCAACGCGGATACTGTTGCCCGGCCGCAAAGTGCTCGGTGGGCGCCACGGGAAACTCCCAGGCGCATCTGTAACTGTCGAACCTCGCTTTCGGAAATTTCTGTGAGACCCACGGTCCGCAACCCTCCTCCAACTCGGAATTTCCAGCGTGAACAGACGCCTCCGTTATGCGCCACGGATCGAAGACGTTCCAATTGGGAAATCTACCGCCCTGGTTCTGGGTCCCAATGTTCTGACCAGAGTCCCGGATTCCAGCCTCGCCCTCACTGTCGGTCGGATTCCTGATCTCGATGTCGAGGACGGTCGCGAACGAGGTCGTTTGTGTAGCGGATATTGGCATGACGCAGACCGTTGCTCGCGAACTGTGCGCGTCACTTTTGATCCGATCGATGTGCGCATAGTTGACGAATTCCGGAAGGTTCCTCAATTCCCTCGCGGATGATTCGTCGCTCCCATATCCCAGCCACTCCTTCCTGACGTCAACTTGAAAACCTGAGGCCGCATACAATCCGGGGAATGAAATTTCCATATTTCCTCCGGAATATTGGGAAATCTCGCCCGCTTCGACTGTTGCGCGAATCACTTCGACTCGTCGCTGAAATAGATCAATTCCCGATTCGCTCGACCAAGACCACGAGTTGTGTACGTTGTTCGTCGCCACATTCTTCGTGCTAGCGGGCGGCTGGGCGCTTTCTCTAGCCGAACAGGACAACGAAGATCCAGCGAGGGCGCAAAACGCAAGCATCGGTACTAATAGCGTGCGCAACGAGCCGTGGTTCATTCTATTTTCCCCAGCCGTAGTCGACGATCGAAGTGTACTTATCTTGGTACTCCTCCCTCTCATGCTCGCTTGAGTATCCTGTGAACATTGCCCGCACGGCATTTTCTATACGGTTGTTTGAATTTGGGTTCTTGACCCGACCCTGATCGACGTCGTCTTGGTTCCATTCGCGCCATTGGTGCGTCTTTTTGTCGTAGATCTGCGGGTACTTAAGCTGAGATAGAGGGCGCATCTTTCCCGTGTTCTTGTCGACGGTCCAGGGGTATAGCCGCGCCTCTTTTGCTGGCACCTTTGCCGCGCGTTCGAGAACGGTGTATTGCATTGCAGTGGACTGCGGCCCGGTGGTGGTCGCACCGGCAGGAGGTGGGGGCTCTTTGCCGATGACCCAGTCCTTGAGTGTTCCGCCTCCGAGGGTAATTGCGTCGGCTGTTCGACCTAGGCCAATAATTCCCAGCGTATCGACCATGTAGTCGTACGATTCTTCCTGTCTTTGATGTATCGCTTGCCGGGCGGCGTCACCCGCCTCGTCCTTCGCCGCAATATAGGTGCCTTTGGTTAAAATTCCTCCCAAAACGCCGGCCTGTGCTAGGTTTTCACCTGCATTCGGATCGCCCTGATCCTTTGCCTTCGTGTAGCTGCTCAATGCTGCAAGTCGTGCGGCCATCAAGTTTCCGTTGAACTCGGTGCCGGCGGTATTGTCGGTATTTATCAGGGCGACGAGGGCGGTGGATCCTGCATAACCATCGCCGCCGGGGGATGCCCAAGAATTATCGAATCCGTCATGTATTTCGCTTCCGGATATGTCGCCGATGAACGGCACCATGCTTCGACCTATTGCCTGCACCATAAGCGGGTTTTCTTTACCTATGGAATTTCCGTCGCTAGCCTTCAGGTTGCTGAACAGTTCCCATGCGGCTTGAGCACCGCTATCGGTTCCGCCTCCACTCGCGTGCCTGCCGATGGCAGACATTATTTGGGCGGCGACCCTCGACTGCTTCTGATCGGGTGGGAATGTAAGCATCTTTGCGACGATCGCCCCGTCATCAGGCCATGGCCATGTCATCATATCGATGGTCGACGTGGTCCCAGTTTTGGGATCGTTGAGTATTCTTGAGATCGTAACCTTATCATCACTGATTGCGTTAAAGAAGGGTGATCCAGCGAAATTTGGATACTTCGACAATTGATTTCGTTCATAATCCGAAAAGTTGGGGCCTTGTACGTTTCTTAGAGTTTGGAACCCTACGTCGCCGAGCTTTCGATTTAGCTGACTTCCGGTGAGATATACGCTTTGGGTGCCAGTAACTAGGCGTGCAATTCGGTTGGCCTGCGCGAAGCCTGATTTCTTTCCTTGTGGGGTGTCTCCGAGGTTGTCCTTTTCGCTTTTGCTGTAGTCGTACTTCGGAAATTTCTTGAAACTGGCTGGTAGGTTCTCGAATGAACCGCGCATTGGCGGCTTCCCGTCCGTGACTACATCTGGGTCAGACATCCATTGGAGAGATCCTTGAATCGCCGCCCAGGTTCGCTTTCCTCGGGGGGAGGTGTCCTTCTGGAGGTTCTCAAAGTTTCCTAGCCCGGGGTCTTTCCCTCGGCAGTCCAGTGATCCTTGGAAGGCCTTCATGTAGATGAGCGAGTTTCTCGGAATCTTGACCGGACGCTCGCCGTTGCTTGCTGCCAGTGCGTCGCGCACTGCGTCGCTGTTCTGGTAAAGGCGATTCGTTGCGTCGTCGAACGCCTTCTTGTTCTTCTGATAGGCGGCGAAGTCCGTGTTGTACTTGGCCATTGCCGATTTGTACTTAGGGTCGTTCGCGGCCTTGGCCGTGCGATCAGCCATCTCGCCATTGCTCATGTGAGGGTCGAGGTTGGTGGCCGGTGGCTCCGGCCGCTCGGGCTCGACCGGTTCTCCGTGGGAGATGATGTCGGCGTCAGTGGCCGCCTGCTTCCGAACTGCTTGGACCTCAGCCGTTGGCGGGAGGTTCTTCGGGTCGATGTATCCAGTGGTCGAGAGAACCGATTGATCCGTGCCGTTGCCCGCGTCGGTCGCGCGATTCTTGTCGGCACCGTTTGCTTTCGGATCCCCGCCGCCTACTGGCTGAACTGTAGCGGCCCCCGTGGCCGTCTGTTTGATAGTCGAAGTGTCGACGGCCGCGTCACTGTGCGCGGTTGCCGTTGCCGTCGCCGTCGCCGGTACTGTGATGAGACGGGTTGGTCCAGGCATGTTCGGTCCCCCTTGTGTGTCGTACGTAGGAGCGCACGAGAAGTGTTGACGCGCAGTCGGTTGCGCGCAGACGTAGCGTTGCTACGCGAATGTACTACTACCGCCGTCGCTGGCTGTGCGAACCCATCGTCGGGATCAGTGTGAGGACCGGCAGGCCGATCACCAGGTGGATGATCGCCGTGGCGATGCCGATGTGCAGCTCGGACGACGCCGTGAGCGGCACGATCACCGCGGCGACGATCAGCAGCAGCACGATCCAGCGGTAGAACTGGCCCGGGGTGGGCGTGGTCAGCTGCAGCACGTACCAGAGCGCGCCGCCCACGAGCGCGGTCAGGAAACCGGCCAGCGCGAACCACAGTTCGTCCTGGTCCAGGGGGTTCCAGACGCCGAGACCCTCGGCGGTCGCGCGGTCGGCGATCGTGCGGATGATCCAGGCGGTCAGCCACGCGGCCAGACCGGTCACGACGCCGGTCATCAGGACGCCGCCGGAGAACAGCAGCGGATCGATGTCCGGCTCGCGGCGCGGCGCACGACGCGGCTGCTGCGGCTGGTAGGCGGGCTGCGCCTGCGTGTAGCCGGGATCTTGATAACCGGGCTTCGAGTAGCCGTAGTCCTGCTCGTCGGCGTACTCCGGGTAGCGATGCGACTGGCTGTACGCCTGAGTCGGCGGGTTCTGCCGGTAGCGCGGGTCCCGCGGATCGTAGTTCGTCATGTCACCCCTGCTTGCTCGAAAGAACGTGCGCCGTATGTCGCCAGTGTACTGACCGTGTGATCGGGCATACCCTTCGACGAGCTCAGGGAGCGGGGGACGAGCTCAGGGAGCGGAACAACGCCGCAGGGAGCGGGCGGGCGACCGACAAAGCTCAGGGAGCGGTAAGCCGGTGCGGTCTAATCTGAACCCATGGGATATCCGCGCGAGAATCTCGCCCCCGGAGAAGTCGTCGTCGTGCATCGGCATCCGCACTGGAAGTCGTTGGTCGCACCGGTCCTGCTGTTTCTGCTGAGCAGCGTGGTGTGCGGAGTGCTGCTCGGGCTGCTGCACAACTCGTCGGCGTCGGACTCCTTGCGCACCTGGGGGTCCGTCGTGATCGTGGTGGTCTGGGTGGCTGCCGGTCTGTGGTGGCTGCTGCGGCCGCTGCTGTCGTGGCGGACCACTCACTTCGTGGTCACCGACCGCCGGGTCATCTACCGCAACGGCATCATCACCCGCTCGGGCATCGACCTGCCGATCAGCCGCATCAACACCGTCGAATTCCGGCACGGCCTGATCGACCGACTGCTCAAGACCGGTTCGCTGGAGATCCAGTCCGCGTCCGACGACCCGCTGACCTTCCACTGCATTCCGCAGGTCGAGTCCGTCCACGCGCTCCTCTACGAGCAGCTGCTCGACGAAGAAGAGGACGATCCTCGCTTCCGCGCCGGCCCCCGCCGTGAGCGCGGCTACGGCGATCGAGGCCACGAGGATCGACGGTGACGCCGGCCCGTTCGGTGCTGCTCGCCGAAGACGACGCCGCAATCGCCCAGCCGCTGGCCCGCGCGATCATCCGCGAAGGCAACGACTGCGAAGTCGCCACCACCGGCCCAGAGGCGCTGGAGAAGGCGCTGTCTGGCAGCTTCGGGCTGCTCATCCTGGATCTCGGTTTGCCCGGCATGGACGGCCTCGAGGTCTGCCGCCGGATCCGGGCCGAGCGTCCGCAGATGGCGGTGCTGATGCTGACCGCGCGCACTGACGAGGTGGACTTCGTCGTCGGGCTCGACGCCGGGGCCGACGACTACGTCGGCAAGCCGTTCCGCCTGGCCGAACTGCTGGCCCGGGTGCGTGCGCTGTTGCGTCGCAGTTCGGGGACCGAGGACGCGGTGTTCGACTCCGGCGACATCCAGCTGGACGTCCGGGCGCGGCGCGTCGTCGTCGACGGTGAGGATCTGACGCTGGCGAACCGCGAGTTCGACCTGCTGCGCTGCCTCATGGAGCGTCCCGGTCAGGTGCAGACTCGCGACGAGATCATGACCGAGGTGTGGGGGTCGGTGGACCTGCGGTCGTCGAAGACCCTGGACATGCACATCTCGTGGATTCGCCGGAAGCTCGGCGAAGACCAGCCGAACCGGCGCAAGCACATCGTGACCGTGCGCGGGGTCGGCTTCCGGTTCGACCCGTAGAGCCATGCGCAAACGCATCTTGAAGATGACGATCGCCTCGCTGCTGGCGGTCGGCGTGCTGCTGGGCGTGCCGCTCACCATCCTGTCGTGGGTGTGGATCGCCGACTCGGCGCATCAGAACCTCTCCGAGCGGGTCAAGACGATCTCCGAGCACGTGCTGGCGGAGGAGGCGGCGGGCCTCCTGCGCAGTCCTGACGACCTTCAGCTCGACCAGTTCCACCTGCTGGTGCCCAAGAACGGCCAGCTGACCCTGACCACGTCGAGCGGGAGCCGCTGGATCGGCGTGCCGATCGACGGGCGGCAGCTCTCCGAGTCGGTCACGCTGGGGCCGCACGCGACGCTCAAGCTGTCGATCCCGGCGTCGACCATCCGGCCGTCGCAGCTGCTCGCGGTGACCGTGGTGGTGCTGGTGATCGCGGCGTCGATCGCGGGCGGGGCGCTGGTGGCGATCGTGATCGCACGACGGCTCACCGAGCCGCTGACGCGGGTGGCCGGCCGCGCGGCGGCGATGGCCCGCGGCGACCTGTCGTCGGCGTGGCCGCACTACGGCATCGACGAGCTGGACCGGGTGTCCGAGGCGCTGTCGGACGCCAACACCGAGATCGCACTGCGGCTGGAACGCGAAGGCGAGATCATCGGCGACGTCTCGCACCAGCTGCGCAGCCGGCTGACGGCCATCGGGCTGCGACTCGACGAGCTGACCCTGCACGAGGATCCAGCCGTCGTCGCCGAGGCCGAGGCCGGCGTTGCGCAGGTGGAACGGCTCGCCGACGAACTCGACGAGATGGTCGCGGCGTCGCGGCAGGAGTCGGTGGCGGTCGGCGACATCGACGTCACGACGGTGGTCGACACCCTGGTGCGCGACTTCTCACCGCCCTTCGCGGCCGCCGGACGCACGGTGAGCGCGTCGTTCGGCGCATCGTCGCGCACGGTGGTCGGGCGTCCGGGACGCCTGCGCGAGGCGTTGAGCGTGCTGATCGACAATGCGCTCAATCATGGCGGCGGCGCCTGCACGGTGCGCGTGGACGAGCTCGCGTCGGCCGACATGGTGCGGATCACCGTGGCCGACGAGGGGCCGGGCATCGCCGACGAGATCGCCGCGGACATCTTCGGTCGCGGATTCTCGGGCGGCGCGCGCAGCGGGGTCGGGCTGTCGCTGGCCCGCGCCCTGGTCGGCGCGGACGGAGGCCGATTGGATCTGGTCTCCCGGCGTCCGCCGGTGTTCGCCGTGGTGGTGCCGCTGAGCAATGGGGCGGCGGAGACTGCGCAGCCGGTCAGGCGTGCCCGAGTTCCTCATCGCTGACGTCGATCACCTTCGGATCGGTGGAGCCGCCCTCGCCCTTCGGGCTCTCCTCCGGGAACGCGAAGCGGCGCAGCGCCCAGAACCGGAACGCCATGCCGAGCAGATTGCCCAGGATGAAGGCCAGGAAGAAGTCGAGAATCGCCAGGTCGAGGCCGTCGAGGTTGTGTCGCATGTCGAAGACGTTGTTGCCCAGCCACAGCGGGGCGGCAGTCAGCAGAACGGCGACGGCGCTGATGCCGAAGAACAGCATGGCTTCGTGATGCCGTTCGCGTCCGCCGCGGTTCTTGAACGCCCACTCGCGGTTCAGGATGTAGCTCAGGATGGTCGCGATGACGCCGGAGATGATCCGCGCGATCACCGGCTTGGCTTCCAGCACCGTGAATGCCAGTGGGTAGTAGATCGCCGCGTCGACGACGAACGTGGTGCCGCCGACCACCGCGAACTTGATCAGTTCGGCGTGCTTGATCGCCAGGCGATGCAGCGGCTCGGGCAGCGCGGAGATCAGCCCGTCAATAGTTGGCACAAGGTGTGAGTGTACGGCTCGGTGGGGTCGCTCACCGAATCGCCGACCGGCCTGTCGGGCACTCGATGCAGGTCCAGCCACTGCGGCGTGCCAGGATTGAACGGTGAAGTCTCGCCAAGAATCCGACACTCCTGGAATGCCGACGGTCACGATGATCGGCGGCGGGCAGCTGGCCCGCATGACTCATCAGTCGGCCATCGCCCTGGGGCAGTGCCTGCGGGTGCTGGCGGGGTCGCCCGGGGAACCGGCTGCGGCGGTCAGCGCCGACGTGGTGCTCGGTTCGCACAATTCCCTCGACGATCTGATGCGCGCCGCCGAGGGCGCGGTGGCGTTGACCTTCGACCACGAGGGTGTGCCGCTGGAGCATCTGCGAGCCCTGGAGGCCGCCGGGGTGGCGGTGCGTCCGCCGTCGGCGGCGCTGCAGTACGCGCAGGACAAGATGCGGATGCGTCGCAAGCTCTCGGAGCTGGGGCTGCCGGTGCCGGACTTCGTCGATCTGGCCGGTGACCGTGTCGCGGGCCGCGCGGCGCTCGCCGAGTTCGGCGCACGACACGACTGGCAGATCGTGCTGAAGGCGGTGACCGGCGGATACGACGGCCGCGGCGTCTGGCTGATCGACGGCGACGCCGACGCGGCGCTGGAAGTGTTCGACGGCGCCGACGCGTCGACGGTGCTGATGGCCGAGCAGAAGGTCGCGATGCGCCGCGAGCTGTCGGCGATGATCGCGCGCTCGCCGCACGGCCAGGGCGCGGCGTGGCCGGTGGTCGAGACCGTGCAGCGCAAGGGCCAGTGCGCCGTCGTACTGGCGCCCGCGCCAGGGCTCGACGACGAGGTGGCCGAACGCGCCCAGCAGATGGCGTTGCGGCTGGCCGACGAGCTCGGGGTGGTCGGTGACATGGCGATGGAGCTGTTCGAGACCGTCGACGGCGAGCTCGTCGTCAACGAGCTCGCCATGCGCCCGCACAACAGCGGCCACTGGACCATGGACGGAGCGGTCACCTCGCAGTTCGAGCAGCACCTGCGCGCCGTGCTCGACTACCCGCTCGGCGCGACGTCGGCCCGTGCCGACGTCGTCGTGATGGCGAACGTGCTGGGCGCCGAGCAGGCCCCCGCGATGTCGATGGACGAGCGGCTGCACCATCTGATGGCGCGGATGCCCGACGCCAAGGTGCACCTCTACGGCAAGGGCGAGCGGCCCGATCGCAAGATCGGTCACGTCAACATCGTGGGCCTGCCGGGCGAGGACGTCGAGACGGTGCGTGAGCGCGCTGAGCGGGCCGCACAGTGGATGAGCCGTGCGGTGTGGACCGACGGCTGGGACCCGCACGAGGCCTGAGCGCTCCGGCGTTAAGGTACTGGGCATGACTGACACCACACCGTCCGCCGCTTCCGTTCCCGCGCCCCGCGTCGGGCTGATCATGGGCAGTGATTCGGACTGGCCGGTGATGAAGGCCGCCGCCGAAGCGCTGGTCGAGTTCGGCGTGCCCTTCGAGGTGGGCGTGGTGTCCGCGCACCGGACGCCGCAGCGGATGCTCGACTACGCGAAGAACGCCGCCGACCGCGGCATCCAGGCGATCATCGCCGGCGCGGGCGGCGCCGCGCATCTGCCGGGCATGGTCGCCGCGGCGACGCCGCTGCCGGTGATCGGCGTGCCGGTGCCCCTCAAGTACCTCGACGGTATGGATTCGCTGCTGTCGATCGTGCAGATGCCGGCGGGTGTGCCCGTCGCGACGGTGTCGATCGGCGGGGCTCGCAACGCGGGTCTGCTCGCCGTCCGAATCCTCGGCGCGTCTGACGCCGGGCTCCGCGGCGCGATGGCCGAGTTCCAGGCCGACCTGGAGACGCTGGTGCTGGAGAAGGACGAGAAGCTGCGCAACTCGATCTTCGAGGACTGACGTGGAGGCCGAGTGCCTGCGGATCGCCGACGAGCTGTTCGCGGGCATCGACGACGTGCTCGAAGACTGCGACGACCAGACGGTCAACGCCAAGCCCGCGGGAGCACCGCAGGTGAACTCGGTGTTCGCCCTGGTCACCCACATCGACGGCATGCTCGGCTTCTGGGGCGGCTCGGTGGTGGCGGGCGAGTCGATCCCGCGCGACCGCGACGCCGAGTTCACCGCGACCGGCACCGTCGAGCAGGCCCGGGCGCTGGTGGCGCGCAGTCGTGAGCGGCTGCCGCGCTGGATCCGCCTGGCGCTCACCGAGGGCATCGCCGACCGGTCGCCGGTCGGCACCACCCGCTCCGACGTGGCGACGGCGACGCCTGAGTTCGTGGTGCTGCACATGCTCCGCGAACTCGCCCAGCACACCGGGCACTTGCAGATCTGCCGCGACGTCGTGCTGGTTCAGCCCGTTCCCTGAGCTCCCCGGTCGCTCCCTGAGCCCAGGGATGCTCCCTGAGCCTGTCGAAGGGTCTACGCCCCCGACAGTCGCGCGACCACCTCGCGCGCCGTCTCCTCCCGGGCCCCACGCCATCCGGTGCCGGCCCACAGGTTGAGCACCTCGGGGTCGTCGGCCAGGGCTCGTCGAACCGGGCCGGTCAGGGTGTTGATCTGCGGATAGACGGCGGGCGCGTCGTCGTCGAGCGTCCGGATGTAGCCGTTGACCAGTCCTCGGGCGAGTCGGCCGGAGTAGGCGCGGGTGGTTGCGGTCGACGTGAATCGCGGGTTTGCGAGAGCCTCCCGATGCGCGGGCTTGGTGCCCGCCTCCGGTGTCCGCAGCAGCACTGTGCCGACCTGTGCGGCGACGGCCCCGGCGTCGAGCAGTGCGGCGACGTCGCCGGGTCCGCTGACGCCGCCGGAGCCGATGGTCGGCAGTCCGGTCGCCTCCACGACGGCGCGCACCAGCGGGAGCGTTTCGACGGCCGGATCGTCGTCGGTGATGTGGAAGGTGGCGCGGTGTCCGCCGGCTTGGACGCCCTGGGCGCACAGTGCGGCGGCGCCGTGGCGCTGCGCGGTGAGCGCCTCGTCGACGCTGGTCACGGAGGCGACAGTGAGGATTCCGGCGGCCGCGAACTGCGCGAACATGGCTGGCGCCGGGGCCCCGAACGTGAACGACACCGCGGCGACCCGTTCCTCGAGCAGGACCTCGGCCTTGGCGGCGAAGTGGTCGTCGGTGAACGGGAGGGTCTCGGGCAGGGCGACTCCGGCGCGGTCGGCCAGCGGGAGCAGGCGGGCGCGGAACGCGGTGAACGCGTCGGCGTCGAACGGGATCTCTTCGGGAACGAACAGGTTCACGCCGAACGGCGCGTCGGTGAGGGCGCGGATCTCAGCGATGTCGGCTCGCAATCCCTCCGCACTCAGATACGCCCCGGCATGGAACCCGAGTCCGCCGGCCTCGCTGACGGCGGCGGTCAGGCGGACCGTCGAGCAGCCCCCGGCCATCGGTGCGCCGACGATCGGGGCGGTGAGTGCGGTCAGATCGAGCATCGGGGCCTCCTGGCGTACGCGGGTCGTCACCTCTTCAATACTCTCCTCGCCGACGACGTACGACGCTGGGCCGGGCGGTGGCACCATGGTGGACATGGGCTTGATCGACGACTACCTGGCCGCGCTCGACGACGCCGACGCGGCGGTGATCGGGCACGTCTACGAGGTGGCGCGCGACGTCGCAGGCGACATCGAGCAGGGCAAGAGCTACGGAATGCCCGCCCTGCTGTACCGCGGAAAGCCGCTGATCTCGGTGATGCGCGCCAAGAAGCACATCGGTCTCTATCCGTTCAGCGGACGCGTGCCGGAGGCGGTCGGGGACTTGCTCGCCGGGGTCGACCACAGCAAAGGCACCATTCGGTTTCAGCCTGAGGATCCGTTGCCGGACGCGACGGTGCGGTCGATCGTCGCGGCCCGGATGGCCGAGATCGACGGCTGAGCTCACCCCGCCGGCTGTCTTCGTTCCGCCTGCTGAGCTCGTCCGCCCTGAGCTCGTCGCTCCTGCGCACCCGCCGGCTGAGCCTGTCGAAGCCTCCTGGCGGGCCGGCTGGAGCTCAGCCCTCGCCAGGCATGCGATAGATGTCCAGCGGGACGTTGCTGCGCTGTGTGAAGCCGAGCGATTCGTACAGGCTGCGCGCCGGATTGTCGGCAGTGGTGTGCAGGAACGGTGCGTCGCCGGCGTCCACGATGAGTGCGCCGACCGCGCGGATCAGCCGCGACGCCAGACCGCGCCCACGGGCGTCGGGGTGGGTGCAGACTGCGCTGATCTCGGTCCAGCCGGGCAGTGCGAGGCGCTGGCCCGCCATCGCCAGCAGTCGTCCGTCGAACGGGTCCCGGTAGCCGAGGTACGCGCCGAGCTCGATGGTCCGCGGCCGGAACGGACCGGGATTGGTGAGGGTCACCAGGGCGGTCATCTCGTCGACGTCGGCGGGGCCGAGGCGGACGAGGTCGGCGTCGTGCGCGACGGTCATGCCTTCGCCCGTGTACTGCACCAGATCGAAGCGTTCGAGGAAGGTCCAGTCGTCGGGCGCGTCGATCTGCACGTCGCGCAGGCCGACGGTTCCGCCGGGGCCGGCGAGGGCCTCGAGGTCGTCGAAGTCGGCGGGCGTGAGCGCGCGTGGGTGGCCGTAGAAGACTGACACGTCGAGGTCGAACGCGACGGCGTCGCCGCGTCGCCGTGCGAACCGCTGCTGACGGCCGAGCAGGGCGCCGGTGAACGGATCGTCCAGGACGGTCTGGTCACGCATCGACGTCGAGCTTTTCTGCGAAGAAGTCGAGGACCTGGTCCAGGGTGTCGCGGGTGGGCTGGCCGGGTTCGTCGATCAGATGCTCGGTGAGCACCGAGTGCGGTGGAATCAGGGCGTCGGGATTGGCTGCCGAGTCGGGAAGTTCGACGCCGATAAAGGCGTCGCCGAGTTGTTCGCGCAGGAATTCGAATCGGCTCGGCGGGACGAGCTGATCGCCGTCGAACCGAGCGCCCATCACCTGCAGCCCCTTGGCGCAGCGGGCCTTGACCACGGACAGGTCGTCGGGCGAGATGTCGATGTTGCGCCGGCGGCCCGGCGTGAAGCCGAACGGCAGCGACGGCTGCGACAGCACCGGTGCCAGCATTCGTTCGTCGACGGCCATCGCCAGGGCGAATCCGCCGGTCAGGCACATGCCGACGGCGCCGACGCCGGGGCCGCCGCACTCGGAATGGGCCTTGGCGGCCAGGGCTCGCAGCCAGGCGACCACGGGCGACGACTTGCCGGTCGCGAAGATGGTGAACTCGCGCGACACACAGGCCTTGGCGATCGTGCCGGTCATCGCGACTCCGACGCGCGGGACGTCGAGCACGCCGTCTGGGGAGGCCGACGCGCCGTCGCTCCCGAACAGGGACGCCAGGTAGACGGTGCAGCCGCGAGCGGCGACGCGTCGTGCGAATTCGACGACTTTCGGCGTCACACCAGGCACTTCAGGCAACACGATCACCGCAGGACCCGTGCCCAGCGTGTAGTAGCGGTGCGTCATCTCGCCGACGCTCGGCTCCGACGCGGTGAAACTGTGGACGGTGAAGCCGTCGAAGACGTCGCTCATCATGCGTTCCCGACGATGCGGCCGAAGAGCACTCCCTCGAACGGTCTGGCCACGTACTTGGCCGCGCCGACGATGTCGGGCGAGTCCGGCGGCAGCACTCGCGCACCCGCGATCTTCAGGCGTTTTCCACTGCGGATCAGGGTGAACTCGCCCGCGGCGAGTACGTTCCGCACCCAGTCGCTGTCTGCGCCGTAGACCAGCGGGACGGACAGCCGATCGTGGCCGGTCCACGCCAAGACCGGCGTCTGATAGGTCTTTCCCGATTTGCGGCCGACGTGTTCGACGACGGCCCAGGGGGCCAGGCGCGACGCCCACATCCCCTGGATCGGATTCGTGACGTATTTGTTGACGCGGGCGACGGTACGCGGAACTCTCACCCCTTCATCCTGGCCCATCGAGCGTGATCGTGTGCGTCGAGGTGTGTCCTACCGCACTGTGGGCATGGAAGGATCGGGGTCGTGCTCATCTCCAAGTCGATCGCCGAGCAGATCCGCGCCGGGACCGTCACGGCGCAGTATCGGCGCTGGGACGCGCCGCGTGTCAAAGTCGGTGGCACCCAGCTGACTCCGGCCGGCGTCGTGCGGTTCACCAGGGTCGCTAAGGTCGGCGACCTGTCGAAGCTGTCTGATCGTGCCGCCCGCGCTGCCGGGATGAAGAATGCGGATGCGCTGCGAAAAGCCCTGCAGCCCAGGCCTGGTCGTGCGCCGACCGAACGCGGTTCGCGCGGAGGCGAGTTCGTGTACCGGGTCAATCTTGAATGGGCGGGCGAGGATCCCCGGCTCGCACTGCGGGAGACGCTGCCCGACGACGACGAGTGCCGTGCGATCGCCGAGCGCACCGACGTCATCGACCGCAGACTCGGCGCAGGGTGGACTCGCGACACGCTGACCTGGATTCGCGACAATCCGTTCGTGGTGTCGAAACGCTTGGCCGAACTGCGCGACGTGGAGTTGGCCCCGATGAAGGTCGACATCCGGAAGCTCAAGGCGCTCGGGCTGACCATCAGCCACGACGTCGGGTACGAGCTGTCGCCGCGCGGGGCCGTGTTCCTGGAGTGGCTGGTCGCCCGGGGCGACGGCTGAGTGAGTGCGCTGGGCCACGTGCTCCGGGATGGATCAGATGCGTCGGAACGAGTTTGTCGGAGGCTCGTCATGCACTTCTTCGCCCGCCCCCTGAACTGGTCGTCCGCTCCCTGCGCCAGTCACCCGCTCCCTGCGCCGGTCGTCCGCTCCCTGAGCTTGTCGAAGGGTCCGGCGGGCCGCGCCGGCGTCGACCGCGTCGCGTCGAGCCGGGCGGAACAGAATTGTCAGAGGCTCGTCATACACTTCGTTTAGAACATCAGTACGACAGCTTGAGTGACCGTGAATCCGGTTCGGATACGTGGTTCGACCAGCACGAATAGTGTTCGCATCTGTCATCGAGGGGGACTTGATGAACGCCCACGAGTTGACCGTCTTCGCAGGCCCGCCGCCTGGCGGCTCGGCCGAACCGTCAGGGGGCGGCGGGCCCGGGAACCTGCGCCCACGATCTCGGGGCCAGTCGTTAGCTCCCTGAATCTGTCGTCCGCTCCCTGCGCGAGTTCGTCCGCTCCCTGAGTTCGTCGAAGGGTCCGGCGGACCACGCCGGCGTCGACCGCGTCGCGGCGAGATGGGCGGAACAGAATTGTCAGAGGCTCGTCGTACACTTCTTCTAGAACATCAGTGCGACTACCTGAGTGGTCACGGGACCTGTATGGGGATTGTGGCTCGACCAGCGTGAATGTGTTCGGAATCTTCATTGAGGGGGACTTGATGAATGCTCATGACCTGGTCGTATTCGCCGACCAGCTGTCCGATGACCTGACCGACCCACCAGACGCTGCCGGTGGGGTGGCGGGTTCGTTCGCCGAGTTCTTCGCCGACGCCGGTCCCGGCGACGACGACTACGAATTGCTGGCTGTGATCGCGGCCCTGTTGCGGGTCCGCACCATCGCCGACCACGCCCTGGCCCGCGCGGCCGCGGCCGCGGATCGGGTGCGGTTGCCGGCCCGCAAACAGGTGCGCACGGTGGCGAACCTGTTGATCGAGATGGGTGCGGTCCCGGCCGTGGGGCACCGGACGGCGCGGCTGGCCGCCGCACTCTCGTCGGTCCCGGAGGTCGCCCGCGGCATGCGCGACGGGGCGGTGCCGGCCGAACTCGGCGACGCCGTCGTCTCGGGTGTCGGGTTCGTCGGCAAACGCGTCGCCCTCGACGACGATGATCGGGCCCGGGTGGTGGCGTCGTTGATGGTGCAGACCACCCCGAAAGCAGTGAAAGACAAGGCCCGCGAATGGGCGTTGAAGCTGGCCCCGGACGAGGCGGATGCCGATCGGGTGCCGCCGGAAGAGGACGTCGAACTCAACGAACTCACCCTCGTCCAGACCGAGGAAGGGCGGGTCAGTGTGACCGTCGACTTCGACGTCGTGGCCGGAGAAGAACTGGTCACGGCACTGGATCCGTTGTGCCGGCCCGTTCCTGAACCGGACGGGAGCAGTGATCGGCGGTCGGCGGCCCGGCGCCGCGCTGATGCGTTGGCGCAGGTGGTGCGCACCTACCTGGCCGGCAGTGAACGCCCGACGTCCGGTGGGGTGCTGCCGCACGTGACATTGGTGGTCCCGGCCGGCGTCGCCGGTATGAGTGGCGGCGGTGACGGTGCTCTGGGTTCGAGTGAGGGCGGCACTGCCGGTACCGGTCTCGACGCCGGCAGCGCGGGCCTGGGGACTGTGCCGGTGTTCGGGTTCGGCGGTGCGGTGTCGGCGCGCACGGCGGGGTTGGTGATGTGTGAGGCGTCGGTGTGCGCGGCCTTGGTCGACGCCGACGGCGTGCCGCTCAGCGTCGGACGGGAGAAGCGACTGTTTCCGCCCGGGGTGCGCAAAGCCTTGGTGATCCGGGATCGGGGGTGCGCCTTCCCGGGGTGCGGGGCGCCGGCGAGTTGGTGCGACGCCCACCACGTGGAGCATTGGGAGCACGGCGGGCAGACGAGTCTGGGGAACGGGGTGATGCTGTGCCGCCGTCACCACACGCTGATCCATCACGGCGGGTGGGAGGTGTTCATCGGTCACGACCGGCATCCGTGGTTCCTGCCACCGGCAGATCCGGCTGATCTGGCTCATCCGGGTCGGGTGCGGGAGCCGATGCGGTCGCACGGGAGACGAACCCTGACCGCGCTGCCCGGCGCGGCCTGACCAGAAATGACGTGACCGGGCGCGGCATGACTAGACGCTGCGTGGCTGGACGCGTCGCCGCCGGGCTTGGTGTGAGAGTCGGGCGGCGGGACCGCAGCCCGCCCAGCCCGCCCGGGTGGGGCTGGCCGGTCAGGACCGCGGCCAGGGCGACGTGGACGACAGAACGTCGACGGCCGGCACTGCGCTCGAACGCAGCAGCCGAACAGTGAAGCAGTAGACAATCCGCTACCGCGGTAGACGTGTCGACCGACAAGGCCGGCGCGGTGCGTTCTTTGAGAACTTCATATCGGACGGCACAGTCTGCCCATCTCGGGCAGAGTCGCCGAGCTGCCAGCCCCGACGGCTGGCAGCTCGGCGAACCCGTAGACAGCACGCGGGGCGGCCGCGAAGAATAGAGAGGCGAGAAGCACCCGCCGCTCCGCCCAGGAAAGAAGGCATCCCCATGGTCGAGTACTCCGCGCCGGTCGGCGCGCCCATCTGGTTCGATCTGACCAGTTCGTCGCCCGAGCGCGCGGTCGAGTTCTACGGTCCGTTGTTCGGCTGGGACGTCGAGCCTCCGAACCCGGAGTTCGCCGGCTATCAGAACTTCCGCCTGCACGATCGCCGCGTCGCCGGACTGCATCCGCACTTTCCGGAGGCCGGCGGGCCGTCGGATCTGTGGTCGGTCTACCTGCACACCCCCGATGCAGCGGCCTCCGAGGATGCGATCCGCGCGGCCGGCGGGCAGGTCATGCTCCCGTCGATGCCGGTCGGCGACCTCGGCTCGATGGGTTTCGCCGTCGATCCCGGAGGCGCAGATATCGGATTCTGGCAGCCTCACAGCCACACCGGCTTCGCCGAGTGGGGCGTGCACGGCGCGCCGTACTGGTTCGAATGCCACAGCCGGAACCAGGCGCAAGCGTTGCCGTTCTACGCGAACGCCTTCGGCGCACGACCCGTAACCGTCGACGGGGCGCCGGGAAACTACACCCAGCTGTTCTTCGGCGAAACGTCGTACGCGGGCGTCATGGACATCGTCGGCGTGCTGCCCGACGGTGCGCCGGCACGCTGGAACGTCTACATCACAGTCGACGACGTGGCCGCCTCCGCGGCGAAGGCCGTCGAACTCGACGGCACAGTGATCGTCGAACCGGAGTCGACGCCTTTCGGCGACCTCGCGACCGTCGCCGACCCGATGGGAGCCCAGATCAGCCTCGGTCATCCGCCGGCCGGGATGTGAAGGCCGGGTGCCCGCTGAGCGCCGCCCACGAAGAACAGCCGCGGACTGAGGCGCCGCGTCGACACCCGAGACGTACTTCGACCGCCTACGACACTTTCACCGTCAGCGGCTCGGGCTCGGGGCTCGACGACGCGGCGATCACGCTTTCTGCTGTCCAAGCACCGCTGACGCTCGTATCGTCGAAGTATGGCGAATGAATCGATGCGCGAGATGTGGACAGAGTGCGGCTCCGGCTGGGTCGAGAACGCCGCGATGTTCGACCGCGTCTTCGCGCCGGTGACCGCCGTCCTCGTCGAGACCGCCCGTCTCGGCCCCGGCCACAGAGCGCTCGACGTCGGATGCGGCACGGGCACCCTGCTCGCCGAGGCGGTGGCGGCCGGGGCACAGGCCACCGGCATCGACATCTCACCGACCATGACCGAGGCCGCCGCCGAGCGCGTCCCGGAATCGGCGGTAGTTCTCGCCGACGCCCAGGACGCCGACCTCGCCGCACTCCCCGGCGCACCGTTCGACCGGGTGATCTCGCGGTTCGGCACGATGTTCTTCGACGACCCGACGGCTGCGTTCCGGAGCATCCGGACCGCCTGTTCCTCCGATGCGGAACTGACTTTCGCCTGCTGGCGAAGCGCGCGGGAGAACCCCACGTTCACGATGGGCATGGGCCCGCTGCTCGCCCGCCTGACGACTCCGCCGCCGAAGCCCGCCGCCGGCACGCCGGGGCCGGTCGCCTTCGCCGACCCCGAGCATGTGCGCCACATCCTGGACGACTCCGGGTGGACCGGCATCACGATCGAGCCGTTCGACTTCGAGTTCGTTCACGGCGTCGACGACGACGGCGTCGAGGAGCGGCTCAAGCTGATCCTGTCCACCTTCACCCCGGCAGGCACCCCTGCGTCGGCCGAACTCCGGGGAACGCTGAACGACGACGAGTGGGCGTCATTTCTCGACGAGGTCCGCGCGGAGATCCGCACGTACGTCGTCGACGGCCACGTCCGTCACGCCGGGGCCTGCTGGCTGGTCACCGCCCGGGCGTAGTCGGCGCCCTTCTTCAGCTCCAGCGCGATGTCGATCAGCTGATCCTCCTGCCCGCCCACCAGCTTCCGGCGGCCGGCCTCCACCAGAATGTCGGCGGCCGCGACGCCGTACTTCTCGGCGTGGCCCTCGGCGTGTTTGAGGAACGAGCTGTAGCACCCGGCGTAGCCCATCATCATCGCCGAACGGTCCACCAGGCATTCGGTGGGCATCACCGGCCGCACCACGTCCTGCGCGGCGTCGGCGATCTTGCGGAAGTCGATCCCGGTCGTGATGCCGAGCTTGTCGCACACGCCGACGAAGGCCTCGGTCGGCGTGTTGCCGGCGCCCGCACCGAACCGGCGGATCGACCCGTCGATCTGCCTCGCACCGGACCGGACTGCCAGCACCGAGTTGGCGACCGCGACGTCGAGGTTCTCGTGCCCGTGAAAGCCGACCTGTGCGTCGTCGCCCAACTCCGAGACCAGCGCCGACACACGGTCGGAGACCTGCTCGAGCACCAGCGCGCCGGCGGAGTCGACGACGTAGACGCACTGGCAGCCGGCGTCGGCCATGATCCGCGCCTGCCGAGCGAGGACTTCCGGCGGCTGACTGTGGCTCATCATCAGGAACCCGACGGTTTCCAGCCCGAGGTCACGGGCCAGGCCGAAGTGCTGGATCGAGACGTCGGCCTCGGTGCAGTGCGTCGCGATCCGGCAGATCTGTCCGCCGTTGTCCCGGGCGGCGCGGATGTCGTCCTTGGTGCCGAGCCCGGGCAGCATCAGAAAGGCGATCTTCGCGCGTATCGCGGTCTCCGCGGCCGCGGCGATCAGCTGCTGCTCGGGAGTCTTGGAGAAGCCGTAGTTGAACGACGAGCCGCCGAGCCCGTCGCCGTGAGTCACCTCGATCACCGGGACGCCTGCGTCGTCGAGCGCGGCGACGATGTCGCGCACGTTCTGCTCGCTGAACTGATGCCGCATGTGGTGACTGCCGTCGCGCAGCGACGAGTCGGTGATGCGGATGTCGAGCGTGTCGGAGTACGGACTCATGCCGAGACCCCCAGCCTGCTCTTGGCGATCTCCTCGCCGACTTCGGCCGCCGCGGCGGTCATGATGTCGAGATTGCCGGCGTAGGGCGGCAGGAAGTCGCCCGCGCCTTCCACCTCGACGAAGACACTGACCCGCGGCATCATGCCGGTGATCGGCGTGGGCGGGTCGAACTGCGGCTCCTGCAGCAGCCGATAGCCCGGGACGTACCGCTGGATCTCCTTCTCGCGCCGCAGGATCGACGCGGTGATCGCGTCGTGGTCGGCGTCGGCCGGGATGGCGCAGAAGATCGTGTCGCGCATGATCATCGGCGGATCCGCCGGGTTCAGGATGATGATCGCCTTGCCGCGCCGCGCACCGCCGATCGTCTCGACGCCGCGCGAGGTGGTGTGGGTGAACTCGTCGATGTTGGCGCGGGTGCCGGGGCCCGCGGACACCGAGGAGACGGAGGCGACGATCTCGGCGTACGGCACCGGGACGACCGACGAGACGGCGTGCACCATCGGGATGGTGGCCTGTCCGCCGCAGGTGATCAGATTGACGTTCGGGGCGTCGAGATGCGACCGGAGGTTCACCGTGGGGACGACGGCCGGGCCGATCGCGGCGGGCGTCAGGTCGATCGCGGCGATACCGACGGCGGCGTACTTCGGCGCATACTCACGATGCACCGCCGCCGACGTCGCCTCGAAGACCAGGTCCGGCAGTTCGCCTCCCGCGAGCAGTTCGTCGGCGCCGCCGGACAGCGTCGCCAGGCCGTGGTCGGCGGCCCGCTTCATGCCCTCCGAATGCGGGTCGATGCCGACCATCGCGCGCACGTCGATGACCGACGAGCGGGCGAGTTTGTACATCAGGTCGGTCCCGATGTTGCCTGAGCCGATGATGGCTGCGGTCAGGGTTGCTGTCATCGTCGAGCCTTCCTATTCGAAGTCGAGAGTCACCGAGCCGAGGCCGTCGAACTCGGCGACGAAGTGATCGCCGGGGGCGATGTCGATCGCCCGGGTCGCCGTGCCCGGCAGGATGACGTCGCCGCGCCGCAGTCGCACGCCGAACGAGCCGACCCGGTTGGCCAGCCAGCTGACCGCGTGCAGGGGGTGCCCGAGCACCGCCGACGAGTTGCCTTCGGCGGCGATCTCGCCGTTGCGGTACAGCACGGCGTCGATGTCGCCGGTGTCGATGTCGGCCAGCGGAACGCGCTGCTCGCCGAGAATCCATCCGCACGACGACGCGTTGTCGGCGATGGTGTCGCAGAGGGTGATCTTCCAGTCGCGGATGCGGGAGTCGATGAGTTCGATCGAGGGGGCCACCGATTCGATGGCGGCGACGACGTCGTCGTGGGTGCAGCCGTCGGGCGGCAGGTCGTCACCGAGGATGAAGCCGACCTCCACTTCGACGCGGGGGTAGCAGAGGGCCGACGTCGTGATCGGCGTCGACTCGAAATACTGCATGTCGGCCAGCAGGTGCCCGTAGTCGGGTTCGTCGACGCCCATCATCTGCTGCATGGCCTCGGAGGCCAGCCCGACCTTGTGACCGGCGACCACGGCGCCGGCGGCGAGACGGCGGCGGATGTTGATCAGAGCGATCTCGTAGGCGTCGACGACGTCGAGCTCGGGATGCGCGAGCGTCGGCGGATCGACCGGCGACGCGTCGCGCTCGGCAGCCGCGAGGTCGGCCGCGATCTGCTGCCGGACGGGCTGATCGACGGTCATGAGGCCCCTTCCCAGACATTGTGAACGTGTTCTAGTTTAGGCTAGGCGAAGCCGATCTGAAACAGGTTCTAGTTCTCTGGTTTCCGAAGGGAAGGTCATGGAGACGTTCGATGTGATCGTCGTCGGTGCGGGCGGAGCAGGCCTGGCCGCCGCGCTCACCACCGCGTCGCACGGCCTGGCGACCGTGCTGATCGAGAAGTCGCCGTACTGGGGCGGCTCCACGTCGCGCTCGGGCGGCGGCGTCTGGATCCCGAACAACTCGGTGCTGCGCCGAGACGGCGTCGTCGACACCTCCGAGGCCGCCCGTACCTACGCCCACGCGATCATCGGCGCGCACGCCCCCGCCGAGCGGATCGACGCCTACCTCGACCGCGGCCCGGAGGCGCTCGACTACCTGATGTCGCACGCCCCGCTCGACCTGGAATGGGTCAGGAACTACTCCGACTACTACCCCGAGGCGCCCGGTGGACGACTCGGCGGACGGTCGGTCGAACCGCGGCCCTTCGACGCGCGGCGGCTCGGCGACGACCTGGCGACCCTGCACCCGCAGTACACGAAGGCCCCGCTGAACATGGTGGTGCTGCAGTCGGACTACCGCTGGCTCAACACCGGCCTGCGGCACTGGCGCGGACCGCTGCGGATGGCGAAGGTCGGCGCGCGATACTTCGCCGCGCGCGGCCGCGGCAAGAAGATGATCGCGATGGGTGCGGCGCTGGCCGCCGAACTGCTGCTCGGCTGCCGGGCGGCCGGCGTCGACCTGCGGCTGAACACTCCACTGAACGGACTGGTCGACGACGGCGGCACGGTGATCGGCGTCGACGTCACGTCCGACGGCCGGCCAGAGCGGCTGATCGCGCGGCACGGGGTGATCCTGGCGAGCGGCGGATTCGAGCACGACGACGCGATGCGCAAGCAGTATCAGCGCCAGCCCACGAGCACCGAGTGGACCACCGGCGCGGCGTCGAACACCGGCGACGGCATCCGGGCCGCGCTGAATCAGGGCGCCGCGGTGTCGCTGATGGACGACGCCTGGTGGGGGCCCACGATCCCGCTGCCGAAGGGCCCGTGGTTCGCGCTGTCGGAACGGTCGGTGCCCGGCACGTTCATCGTGAACCTGCGCGGCGAGCGGTTCATGAACGAGTCGCTGCCCTACGTCGAGGCGGTGCACCGGATGTACGGCGGCGAGTTCGGGCAGGGCGACGGCCCCGGCGAGAACGTGCCGGCCTGGCTGATCTTCGATCAGCGATGCCGCAACCGGTACCTGTTCTGCGGAGTCACTGCGCGGCGGCCGATCCCCCGCAGCTGGGTGGAGTCCGGAGCGGTGGTGAAGGCGTCGACGCTGACCGGGCTCGCCGGGAAGATCGGTGTCCCGGCCGACGCGCTGGCCGCCACCGCCGAACGGTTCAACGGATTCGCTCGCGAGGGCGTCGACCGCGACTTCCACCGCGGCGACAGCGGCTACGACCACTACTACGGGGACCTCACCAACAAGCCGAACCCGAGCCTCGGCGTCGTCGATCAAGGGCCCTTCTATGCAGCCAAGATGGTGCCCGGCGACCTCGGCACCAAGGGCGGCGTGGACACCGACGCGCGCGGCCGGGCGCTGCGGGCCGACGGCAGCGTGATCGACGGACTGTACGCGGCCGGCAACACCAGCGCGCCGGTGATGGGTCACACCTATGCCGGTCCGGGAGCCACCATCGGCCCGGCGCTGGTGTTCGGCTATCTGGCCGCGCTCGACGTGGTCGCGCGAGTGCAGACGGGAGCGCACGCCGATGCCGATTGATCCCGACGTCGCAGTCGGCGCCGACCTCGGCGAAGTCACGTTCTCGTGGACTCCGAGCGACGTCGCGCTCTATCACCTGGCGGTGGGCGCCGCGCACGACCCGCTCGACGTGGAGGGGCTGCGCTACGTCGACGACGTCGCCCCCAAAGCACTGCCGACGTTCGCGACCGTCGCGGCGTCGTTCCATGCGGTCGAGGCGCCGAAGGTGGCATTTCCCGGCGTCGACGTCGACCTCGCCAAGGTGGTGCACGGCAGCCAGCAGATCCGCGTGCACCGGCCGCTGCCCGCCGCGGGGACGGCGATCACGCGCAGCCGGATCGCAGAGGTCCAGGACAAGGGCTCGGCGGCGGTGATCGTGCAGGAGTCGCAGACCGTCGACGACGACGGCGCGCCGCTGTGGACGGCGCGGTCGTCGATCTTCGCCAAGGGCGAGGGCGGCTTCGGCGGCGACCGCGGGTCGTCGAACCGGGTGCGCCTCCCCGACCGCGCCCCGGACCGGCGGCTCACGGTGCCGACCATGCCCCAGCAGGCACTCCTGTACCGATTGTGCGGCGACCGGAATCCGCTGCACAGCGACCCGGCGTTCGCCGCGGCCGCCGGGTTCAGCAGACCGATACTGCACGGATTGTGCACGTACGGCATGGTCTGCCGCGCCGTCGTCGATGATCTGCTCGACGGCGACGTCGCCGCGATCAGGGAGTATTCGGCGTCGTTCACCGGTGTGGTGTTCCCCGGAGAGACGCTCGCGGTAGACGCCTGGGAAGATGAGGAGCGGTTGCTGTTGACCGTCTCCGTCGCCGATCGCGACGGGGCCCCGGCCCTCGGCAACGTCGCACTCCACACCTCACACTGAACGAAAGGGACCGACCTCATGCCGGCCTCGCTGCTTCCCCTGCTCGACAACAACGCAGACGCGCTGACGACTGATCTCGCCGCTGTGATCGACGCCCAGGTCAAGGCCCAGTCGGGCCTGTCCGGCGCGACCGTGAAGACCGCCTACGCCGCCGCCAACAAGTTCAAGCCGGGCGTCGTGGAAGCCGCCACCCGCAAGATGCTGCCGGACTTCCTCGAAGCGCTGTCGCCGTTCTGGGACACCAAGCCCGCCGGAACCTCGTTCGGCGCGCACCTGGCGGCCAACGGCGACGCCGCCTCGGAGGCGCTGCTCGCAGTGACCGACCGTCGCGCGGAGACCGCGCCGTCGGCGCTGGCCAAGGCTTACAAGAGCCTGCGCGGCAAGGCCAAGAACTACGTCGGCGACGCCCTGGTGCCGGTCGGCGACGCCATCGGCAAGTACGCGGCCTGACGTCGTGCGTCGCCCCGGCCGGTTCGCTCTGGCGGGCCGGTCAGGCGGCGCCGGTCATGATCACCAGGATCACGGCCAGAATGCCGGCGAGACCGGCGAGCAGTGCGAGGACGCGCCAGACATGAATTCGTACGGGTGCGAGATCGGTGATCCGGGACGGTGCAGCATTGTTGCTAGCCATGGCGTTTCACCTTCGGTCGTCAACGGCGGATTCCGTATAACCAGAGTGACACAAGTTACATAAGTTATAGGTGAACCTAATGTCGCGTGTCGGAGAGCAACGGGAGAAATCCTTGCACAATTCAGCCGGATCATCACGCCGCGTATCGATCTCACGTTCCGGACTCGCCACCGCGTGGCTGATCCTGGTCGCCTGCCTCGGAGTGAGCCTGGTCGTCGCCGCGATGGCCGCACTCAACACGGCCCTCCCCGACATCGCCCGGGCGACGTCGGCCACCAGCGCCCAGATGACGTGGATCATCGACGGCTACACCCTGGTGCTCGCCGCTCTGCTCCTGCCGGCCGGCGCGATCGGCGACCGGTTCGGGCGACGCGGAACGCTGATCGCCGGGCTGGTGGTGTTCGGCGCGGCGTCGCTGGCCGCGATCTGGGTCGACACCGCCGAGCAGCTCATCGTCACCCGCCTGGTCGCCGGTGTCGGCGCGGCGCTGATCATGCCGAGCACACTGTCGCTGATCACATCGGGCGTGCCGCGCGAGAAGCGCGCGATCGGCGTCAGCGTGTGGGCCGCGGTGGCCGGCGTCGGCGCCATCGCCGGCTTCTTCGTCACCGGCGTGCTGCTCGAGTTCTTCGCGTGGCACTCGGTGTTCCTGACCTTCGCGGGGTCGGCCGTGGTGGTCATCGCGCTGACCCTGACCATCGGGTCGTCGAAAGACGCCTCGCCGGGACGCTTCGACTTCCTCGGTTCGGCGACGTCGGTACTGGTCGTGACCGGCGTCGTGTTCGGCCTGCTGGAGGCGCCCGGGCGCGGCTGGGCCGACCCGCTGGTGCTGATCGCACTGATCGGCGGCGTGGCGCTGGGCGTGGCGTTCGTGGTGATCGAGCTGCGGATCCGGTCGCCGCTGCTCGACGTCCGGCTGTTCGCCAATCGAGCGTTCGCGGCCGGATCACTGTCGGTGGCGCTGCAGTTCTTCGCCTCGTTCGGCGTCTTCTATCTGATCCTGCAGCAGTTGCAGCTGGTGTTCGGATACAGCGCGCTGAAGTCGGCGTTCGCGCTGATCCCGATGGTCGTGGGCGTCGGCGTCTTCGCGCTGCTCGGCAACTGGGTCGCCGTCCGCTTTCACTCGCTGCGCTTCGTGCTGGCCGCCGGGATCGCGATCGCCGCGGCCGGAGTGCTGGCGATCGGCATCGTCGACGCCGACGTCTACTGGAAGCTGGGCGCCATGCTCGGCGTCTGCGCGGTGGGCATCGGTCTGGCGACCGCGCCGGCGACCACCGCCATCATGTCGAACACTCCGCTGGACAACCAGGGAGTCGGGTCGGCCGTCAACGACACCGCGCGCGAACTCGGCGCCGCGATCGGCATCGGCCTGGCCGGCAGCATCATGGCTGCCGGGTACGACAGCCGGATCGGCCCCGCCGTCGACACGACCCGCACGCAGCTCGCCCCGTTCGGCCAGGACGCCGCCGACCAGGCCGCCATCGGCGTGCACAGCTCGCTGGCCGGCGCGATGGAGGTGTCGAGCGAGCTGTCAGCTCGCGCCCCGGAACTCGCCCACCGCATCGCCGAGCAGTCTCAGGCCGCCTTCCTCCCTCCGATGCAGCAGGCCTGCCTGGTGCTCGGGTCGATCCTGATGGCCGGCGCGGTGTTCCTCGGCTGGTTCGCGCCGCGCAAGGTGATCGCCGACGACTAGGGCGCCCTGGCCTGTACGACGATTTGGAAGTCGACAACTCGAAGGTGTTCTGGGAAGCGCACAAAGAGGTCTACCGCAGCGCCGTCTCACCGAGCACGGCCAGACGTAGACCGCCTCAACCGGCGACGACGATCGACTCGGCCGCCGCCTTCGCCCAGCGGTAGTCGGCCTTGCCGGCGGGGGTGCGCTTCACCTCGTCGACGAACACGATGGTGCGCGGGATCTTGTAGCCGGCCAGCGTCGCACGACAATGCTCCTGCAGTTCGTCCGGCGACGGCTCGTCGACGCCCTCGGCGATCTGCACGACGGCCGACACCGCCTGCCCGTACTTGGTGTCGGGGATGCCGACGACCAGGGCGTCGGCCACCGCGGGATGGCCGTGCAGGACTGATTCGACCTCCTCGGCGTACACCTTCTCGCCGCCGGTGTTGATGCACTGGCTGCCGCGGCCGAGGAACACGATGCTGCCGTCGTCGGTGGTGTAGCCCATGTCGCCGAGCACCGAGATGCGCGTCCCGTCGTCGAGCGTCGGGAAGGTCCGCGCCGTCTTCTCCGGGTCCTTGTAGTAGCCGAGCGGGATGTTGCCGATGCGGGCGATGTGCCCGACCTCGTTCGGGGTGGTGATCTTCCGGAACCGTTCGTCGACCACCATCATCTTCTCGGTCGGCGGCACCTTCAGATTGCCGTTCTCGTCGAGCATGATCTCGCCGTCGTTGCCCGACTCCGACGCCCCGAAGTTGTCGCGCAGGATCAGGCCGGGCTTCACCGCGAGCATGCGGTCGCGCACGCTCTTGCTCCAGACGGCGCCCCCGGAGGCCACCGAGAACAACGACGACAGGTCTGCGGTCGCGGCCTGCCGCTCCATCTCCTCCACCAGCGGCATGCCCATCGCGTCGCCGACGATCAGGATCATCTGCGTCTGGTCGCGGCCGATGTTGGCGACGATCTTCTCGGCGTCGAAGTCACGTTCCAGAATCAGCCGGCTGCCCAGCGACAGGAACGTGAAGAGGGAGTACGACGCCGCGCCGTGCATCAGCGGGGCCGCGATCAGGAACGACAGCGGCGGAAAATTCTGCACCTCGCGGGCCAGTTCGGCGAGGTCGGCGCGCGCCGGACCGTACGGGTTGCCGCCGGAGATCGGCTTGCGGAAGAAGTCGTCGTGCCGCCACATGACGCCCTTCGGGTAGCCCGTGGTGCCGCCGGTGTACAGCAGGTAGAGCTCTTCTCCGGTGCGCGCGTCGAAGTCGCGCTCACGCGGCTGGTCCAGCGAACCGGCGAACGGCGCCACCTCGACAGCCCGCCCGTCCGGCAGATCCTCGACGGCCACGGTCAGCTCGTCGACGACGTCGCCGATCACGAAGACCGAGCGCACCAGCGGCAGTCGGGACAGCAGACGCGCGACGGCCCGCTGGTGTTCGGGAAGCTCGACGACGATCCCCGCCGAGTCGGAGTTGGTGAAGATGTACTCGAGCTCGGCGTCGGTGTACCGGTAGTTGACGTTCACCGGCACGGCGCGGATCTTGAGCAGTCCGATCAGGCTGGTGACGTGCTCGACGCTGTTCTTCAGGTACAGCGCGACCTTGTCGTCGCGGGAGATCCCGTGCGCCGCGAAATGATGTGCGACCTGGTTCGCCAGCTGATCGGCCTCCGCGTAGGTGATGGGCTCGCCCTCCCAGGTGAGCACCACCCGCTCGGGCACGGCGTCGGCCACGGTCTCGAAGACGTCGGCCAGATTGAACTTCATAGCGATCTCCTTGCGGGCGGGGTCATGCGGACAGCACCAGTCCGCTGGTGGGGACGCCGGTTCCGGCGGTGACCAGGACGCGCGACGCGTCGTCGACCTGATTGCACGACGTCCCGCGCAACTGGCGGACGGCCTCGGCGATGCCGTTCATGCCGTGGATGTAGGCCTCTCCGAGCTGGCCCCCGTGAGTGTTGAGCGGCAGCCGCCCGCCGACTTCCAGGGCGCCCGGCTCGCGCACGAGGTCCTTCGCCTCACCGCGGCCGCAGAAGCCCAACTCCTCGAGCTGGATCAGCGTGTACGGGGTGAAGTGGTCGTAGAGAATCGCGACGTCGACGTCCTCGGTCGAAGCTCCCGACTGCGCCCACAGCTGGCGGCCGACCAGGCCCATCTCGTCGAGCGCGGCGATCTCGTCGCGGTAGTAGCTGGTCATGATGAACTGGTCCGGGCCGCTGCCCGACGCCGCCGCGTCGATCGACACCGGCCGCTGGGCCAGGTCGTTCGCCCGCTCGGCGGAGACGACGACGATCGCGACCCCGCCGTCGGACTCCTGGCAGCAGTCCAGCAGGTGCAGCGGCTCGGCGATGTAGCGGCTGGCTTGATGCTCCTCGAGCGTGATCGGGCGGCCGTAGAAGAAGGCGTTCGGATTGGTCGCGGCGTGCTTGCGATCGACGACGGCGATGCGTCCGAAGTCCTCACTGGTCGCGCCGAACTCGTGCATGTAGCGGCGCGCCACCATCGCCACGAACGCCGCCGGCGTCGACAGCCCGTGCGGGTACGAGAACGCATTGTCGGTGCCCGACGAATTCTCCTGATTCGCCACGACCGTGCTGACCTGGCCGAACCGCGTCCCCGAGCGTTCGTTGAAGGCGCGGTAGGCCACGACGACGTCGCACACCCCCGTCGCCACGGCCATTGCGGCCTGCTGCACCGTCGAGCAGGCCGCCCCGCCGCCGTAGTGGATGCGGGAGAAGTAGGTCAGCTCGTCGATGCCCACCGCCCGTGCGACGGCGATCTCGGTGTTGGTGTCCATCGTGAAGGTGACCAGACCGTCGACGTCGTGCGGCGTGAGCCCGGCGTCGGCGAGCGCGGCCTGCACCGCCTCGGCGGCCAGGCGCAGCTCGCTGCGTCCCGAGTCCTTGGAGAAGTCGGTGGCGCCGATGCCGGCGATCGCGGCCTTGCCGGAGAGGGTGCGACTGGTCATGGCGCGTCTCCGCCCGCCAGGGTGACGGTCGCGATCACGTGCTCGCCCAGGGAGTTCGTGCCGGTGACGGCGACGGTGGTGTCGTCGATCGGCCTGCCGTTCAGGGTCAGCGTGTCGTAGGCGTACCAGGGCACGCCGAGCTTGAGGCGGATGCTCGCGATCCGCGCATCCGGGCCGGCCCAGTCGGTGACGAACCGCTCGACCAGGCCGGTGTCGGTCAGGATGTTGACGAAGACGTCCTTGGAACCCTTGGCCTGCGCGAGGTCGCGGTCGTGGTGGACGTCCTGGAAGTCGCGGGTGGCCAGGGCGCCGGCGACGACGAAGGTCGGCGTCGCCTCGATCGTCAACGGCGGGAGAGCCGAGGCGGGACGCCACGCGTACAACGACCACGGCCCGCGCAGATCGTCTGGGAAGTCCAGGAACTCCACCTGCACCGGCAGGCCGATCTCGACGTCGCCGGGATCGACGCCGCGCAGTTCGCCGAGCATCCGGACGCCCTCGTCCAGCTCGACCAGCGCGACGACGAACGGCAGGCTCCGGCCCGGCACCTTCGGCGCGTGATGCACCACGTAGCTGTAGACCGTTCCGGTCCCGCGCGCCGCGACGTAGTCGGTGCGTTCGGCCCAGGTCGCCGGGATCGGCGGGTGCCGCAGCGAGCCGTCCGGCAACTGCTGGATGCGCAGCTCGTGCGCGGCGACGCCGTCCCAGAAGAACTGCGTGTCGAGGGAGACGGAGGGGCGGATGGGTGCGGAGGCGGAATCGCGGCCGCCGTCGGGAACCGCGGGGCGGAATTTCAGGATCCGGAAGTCCATCTCGGCGACCACCTCGTCGTCGACGGTCCACGTGTTGCGGGTGGTGCAGAACCAGCCCTCGCCGAGCGCGGTCCGTTTCGGGCCGGCCACGCCGACCAGCTCGGCAGACAGGTGCACTTGCTCCCCGAGTCGCAGGTAGCGGTGGTAGACGGTGTCGCAGTTCGTCGCCACCACGGAGGTGAAGCCGGCGTCGTCGAACAACGACGACACGCGCCCCAGCGGATCGTCGTCGGCGCGCACACCGCGCAGGCCTCGCATGGTCCACACCTGCGCCATCGCCGGCGGCGCGACGATGCCGTCGTGCCCGGCGGCGCGGGCGGCGGCGTCGTCGACGTAGATCGGGTTGTCGTCGCCCATCGCCTCGACCCAGTTGCGGATCATCGGCAGGTTCACCGGGTCGCGGCCCGGGATCGGCCGGCTGGGACCGGCCGACATGATCTCGGCGGCGGCGGACTCGATGTCGACGGTCATGGCGGCTACCGCCTGCTGCCCGGAACACCGAGGCCGGCGGTGGCGATCATATCGCGCAGTACCTCGTTGACGCCGCCGCCGAAGGTCAGCACCACGTCGCGCTTGTCCTGCACGTCGAGCCAGTCGGCGAACTCGGCGGTGGCCGGATCGGTGAAATCTCCGAAGCGGGCGAGGACGTCGTCGATCATCCGGTGCACTTCCTGAAGCCGCTGCGTGGCGAAGACCTTGGTGGCGGCGGCGTCGGCCATCGAGATCGGCCCGGACGACGCGACCTGCCAGTTCAGCAGCTGATTGAGGCGTTCGACGACGCCGATCCGCGCCATGGTGCGACGCGCCTGCTGCTGGTCGATCACCGGCGCACCGTCGAACGTGGCGCGGGCAGCCCATTCGCGCAGGCGGTCCGCCAGTCCGCCGATGCGTCCGGCGGGTCCGAGCATCACCCGCTCGTGGTTCAGCTGGGTGGTGATCAGCTTCCAGCCGTCGCCTTCCTGGCCGACCCGCATCGACACCGGCACGCGCACGTCGGTGTAGTAGGTGGCGTTGACGTGGTGCGCGCCGTCGGCGGTGATGATCGGAGTCCAGCTGAACCCCGGCGACGCCGTGTCGACGATCAGAATCGAGATCCCCTGATGCTTGGGCAGATCGGGATCGGTGCGGACGGCCAGCCAGACGAAGTCGGCGTCGTGGCCGCCGGTGGTGAAGATCTTCTGGCCGTTCACGACGTAATGGTCGCCGTCGCGCACGGCCCGGGTGGTCAGCGACGCCAGGTCGGTGCCGGCCGCCGGCTCGGTGTACCCGATCGCGAAGTGGGCGTCGCCGGCCAGGATGGCGGGCAGGAAGCGGGCCTTCTGTTCGGGCGAGCCGTACTCCTGCAGCGTGGGGCCGACGGTCTGCAGGGTCACCGACGGCAGCGGCACGCCGGCCCGCACCGCCTCGTCGGCGAAGATCTGCTGCTCGACGTCGCCGAACCCCCTGCCGCCGAACTCGACCGGCCAGCCCACGCCGAGCCGCCCGTCGTCGCCCATCCGCTTGATCACGCCGCGGTAGGCGGGGCCGTGCCGCTCGGTGCGCATGGTGCGCTCCTCGTCGTCGCTGATCAGGCCGGCGAAGTAGCCGCGGAGCTCATCGCGCAGGGCCCGCTGTTCTTCGGTCAGGTCGATCAGCATGCGGTCTCCGCGGCGAGGAGGTCGAGCTGGGCGTCGGCCCCGCCCACGAGGCGCGCGAGGTCTTTGGTGATCGAGAAGTAACGGTGCAGCGGATAGGAGAGGTCGACGCCGAGCCCGCCGTGCAGGTGAGTGAGGGTCTCCAGGGTCGACGGCCCCTCCGCGGCCAGCCAGTAGCAGGCCGCACCGAGGTCGGCGGCGGCGTCGCGGCCGGTCGAGAGTCGCCATGACGCCGACGTCGCGGCCAGCTGCAGCCCGCGTGAGACGACGTACGCGTCGGCCAGCTGCTGGCGGACCGCCTGAAACGCGGCGATCGGCTTCCCGAACTGGCGGCGTTCAGACACGTGCCGGGCCGTCATCTCCAGGGCCTCGGCCAGCACTCCGCCGGCGTACGCGAGGAGCAGGGCGCGATAGGCGTCGGAGATCGGCCGCCAGTGGTCGTCGAGCAGGTCCGTCGGGTCGACGGGCACGTCGTCGAAGGCGACGGTGTACTCGCCCCACCCGGACGACGATGTGGTGCGCACGCACCGGACGCCGGGCGCGGACGGCCGGACCAGCACGGCGCCGCCGACCGCCCCGACCATCAGGGCCGTCGCGCCGTCCGCGTGCAGCACGCCGCTGGCGCGGCCGTCCAACCGCATCCCGTCGGGGGTCTTCCGGAGCCGGAGCGACGGCTCGTCGCCGAGTGCCCGGCCCGGCGCACTCACTGCCGCCGCGCACCACGCCCCGCACGCGATCGACGGCGCCCAGTGCTCGACGACGCGCGCCGGCGCCGAGTTCAGCACGGCCGCGGCGGCCAGGGTCCCGAGCAACGGGGTCACCGCGGCCGACCTTCCGGCGCGGGCGGCGAGTACGGCGGCGGCGGTCAGCGGCACGGCGTCGCCGCCGGCCGAGGCGGGCAGCGGCAGTGCGGTCAGCCCGGCCGCGACGACGGCGTCCCACGCCGCGACGTCGAAGTGGTGGGCGGTGAAGCGGTCGGTCCAGTCCGCGTCGAGTCGTGCGAACGCCTCGCCGGCGACGTCGCCGACGGCTTCGGTCACCGGATCGGGAGCGAAGTCCACGCCGCAGCCTCCTCGGACGAATTAGAACGTGTTCTATTTGTATCACTTCAACTGCGCGGGAGCCCCAGAATCCGCTCAGCTGCGGCGTTGCGCAGGATCTGGGTGGTGCCGCCCGCGATGGACAAGCACCGGTTCAGCAGGAACAGCTCGCTCGCGCGCGACGGCGCCAGCCCCTCCGCGCCGAGCAGGTCGAGCGCGAACTCCGGGACCGCCTGGCGATGCGTCACACCGATCAGCTTGCGAACGCTGCTCGTCGCGCCCGGGTCCGTGCCGGACAACCGCTGGGCGACGGCCCGCGCGTCGAGCACCCGGCCGATGTGCGCATCGGCGACGATCGCACCGAGCCTCGACGTCTGCGCGTCGGACAGCACGGCGTCGCCGATCTGCTCCAGCAGCGCGTCGACCTCCTTGCCCAACCCGCCGCCGCCCATGGCGACCCGCTCGTTGGCGAGAGTCGTGCGGGCCAGCCCCCAGCCGCGGTTCACCTCGCCGACCACACAGTCGTCCGGCACCCACACGTCGTCGAGGAAGACCTCGTTGAACAGCGATCGGCCGGTCAGCTCCCGGAGCGGCCGCACGTCGATCCCCGCGCTCGACATGTCGATCAGGAAGTAGGTGATGCCCCGATGCTTGGGCGCGTCCGGATCGGTGCGCGCAAGGGCGACGCCCCACTGCGCCCTCGTCGCCTCGGAGGTCCAGATCTTCTGGCCGGTCAGCCGCCACCCGCCGTCGCCGCGCACCGCGCGCGTCCGCAGCGACGCCAGGTCCGACCCCGCCTCCGGCTCGCTGAACAGCTGGCACCAGACGACGTCGCCGGCCAATGCAGGCGCGACGAACCGCTCGCGCTGCTCCGCGGTGCCGTGCTCCAGCAGCGTCGGCAGCACCCATCCGGCGATCACCAGGTCCGGACGAACCACGCCCACCCGGTCCAGCTCGGCGTCGATCAGCAGCTGCAGCGCGGCGTCCGCACCCAGCCCGTAGGGCGGCGGCCAGTGCGGTGCGAGCAGGCCCGTCCGAGCCAGTTCGCCGCGTCGCTCACCGGCCGGGACGGCGGCCACTCGATCGGCCAGCGCGGCGATCTCCCCGCGCCGCCCCTCCGCCGCAGCCAGGTCCACCCGGAAGCTCCGGCGCACCCCGGCCCGGCCGAGCGCCGCCAGTTCGCGCCGGGCCGGCTCACCGGCCGCCAGATGCGTACGCGCCGACATCGCCGACCGGAGATAGAGGTGCGCGTCGTGCTCGAAGGTGAAGCCGATGCCGCCGAGCACCTGGATCGCGTCCTGCGCGTTGCGCAGCGGCAGTTCGGCGGCGAGTGCCGCGGTGGTCGCCGTGCCGAGCCCCAACTGGTCCTCGGCGTCGTCGTCGATCGCCGCCCCGAGGTCCCAGACCGCGGCCGCGAGCTGCTCACTGCGGCACAGCATGTCAGCACACAGGTGCTTGATCGCCTGGAACGAGCCGATCGGTGCGCCGAACTGGGTACGCACCTTGGCGTAGTCGACGGCCAGGCGCAGCGTCGCCCGCGCGACCCCGGACTGATACGCGGCGATCCCGGCGACCAACAGCGCGCGGAACCGCGAACCGTCGTGCAGCTCCGTCAGCTCACCAGGACGCAGACCGGTCAGCACCACGCGCGACGGCGACGCCGTACCGTCGACGGTCTCCATCGACTCCGCCGCCCCGCCGTCGACGACGCACCAGCGCTGCGACGCGTCTCCGAACCGCAACGGCACCACGATGAGCGCCCCCGGCGTCCAGCCGGCGACCGGCCCCAGGTCGGCGACCCCGTCGACCACGTCGAGCGCCCCGGACGCCGTCACACGGGCCGGGACGACGGCGGGCCGTCGCCCGTCAAGCAGTTCGGCGGCCGGCCCGCAGCTCTGCGCGCTCAGCGCGAGCGCCGCCGCCGCAGTCGTCGCCAGCGGACCGGGAACCAGCGACGCCCCGCACGCCGCGAGCATCGCCAGCGTGTCCGAATAGGAGCCGCCCGCTCCCCCGGCGGCTTCCGGAACGCCCGCCGCGAACAGCCCCAGCTCGGCGATCTCTCCCCACAGGCCCGCCCAGTCGGCTCCCCCGGCGTCGAGTCCAGCACGGACGTGAGCGGGCGTCGCGCGGGACGTCGCCCACGCCTCGACGGCGTCGACGGCTGCCCGCTGTTCAGCTGACGTGGCGATGATCACGCGAATCCTCCGCGGTTCGGCTTGTTCCGGCCAAATAGAACCTGTTCTAATGCTCAATGGGTGTACACCAATATCAAGCGCCTGCCAACCACTGAAGAGGACGGACCACAAGCAATGGCCGGAGACGGATCCAGCGACGCCGACGTCGATTCGGTTGTCCCGCCGCCCGCGCCCGCCCCCACGTCCGGCGCCGACGTCGGCTCGGCCGCTCAGCGCGAACGACGCCGCCGCATCCTCGACGCGACCCTGGCCCTCGCCTCCAAAGGCGGGTACGACGCCGTGCAGATGCGCACCGTCGCCGACAAGGCCGACGTCGCCGTCGGCACGCTGTACCGCTACTTCCCGTCGAAGGTCCACCTGCTGGTCACCGCTCTAGCCCGCGAACTCGAACGCGTCGAAGGCAAAGTCGACCGCAGGCAACTGCCCGGCGACACCCCCGTCGAACGGCTGCGCCACGTCCTGGACATGATCACCTTCGCCATGCAGCGCGACCCCCTGCTGACCGAGGCCATGACCCGCGCCTTCATGTTCGCCGACGCCTCCGCCACCAACGAGGTCGACCGCGTCGCCACCGTCATCGACCGTCTGCTGGCCGGCGCGATGATCGACTCCGACGACCCCGACGCGACGCCCACCGACCACGACCTGGCCGTCGCCCGCGTGATCTCCGACGTCTGGATGTCGAATCTCGTCCAGTGGCTCACGCGACGCGCCTCGGCGACCGACGTCACCAACCGGATGGCGATGACCGTCCAGCTGCTTCTCGACAAGAACTGACCGCGAGCGGGGCGATGAGGACATTTCCTCATGGCGAAGTATCCTCGCACGAGGGCGTCGTCACCCGGCCCCGACACAGTGACAGTTGAGAACGAGGCTATGGATTCGTCAGCGAAGAGCATTCCGGACGGCAAGAACGCGTCGACAGACGCCGAAAGCTCTCCGACTTCCCTGGAGCAGACCGGCACGGAGCCGACCGGCACGCCGAAGAAGGCGAAGAAGGACCGGCACCTCTACCAGATCGACTTCGTCCGGCTGGTGACCTTCGCCGGCGTCGTCCTGGACCACGTCATCCTGGCGATGGCCACCTCGGCGGACATCATCGCCCAGGGCATCGGCATGATGCTGCGTTACACGCGCTACTGCTTCTTCGCCCTCACCGGCTTCGTCCTCACCTTCCAGTACCGCAACCGGGATCTGCACGCCCCGACCTTCTGGCGCCGCCGCTACAAGCTGATCGGCCTGCCGTTCGTCACGTGGTCGCTGTTCTACTGGGTCTACAACCGCTACAAGGGCGGCGGGATCGACGACCTCAAAGCCATCGTCGACAGCACCGCGAGCATCCGCACCGCCCTCAAGAGCATCGCCTACGACCTGATCACCGGCCACGCCGCATACCACCTGTACTTCCTGTCGGTGAGCATGCAGATCTACCTGGTGTTCCCGGCCGTCCTGTGGGTGCTCAAGCGCACCTGGGGATACCACCGCTATCTGCTCGCGGCGTCGCTCGTCTTCCACGTCTGGCTGCTCTACCACATGGTCCGGCCGCCGCTGGACTTCTTCACGCACGGCCTGCAGAGCGTGGTGTGGCGCTACCTCGCGGTGACGATCCTCCCCTACCAGTTCTTCGTGCTGGCCGGCTGTCTGGCCGCCTTCCACTTCGAGGCGTTCTCGGCGTTCATGAAACGCTGGCGCTGGCCGCTGCTGGGCGTCAGCGTCGTCAGCATCATCGTGACCTGGGTGTACTACGGCTTCAAGGTGCAGTGGAACAACCCGGTCATCAACTGGGTCGCGAGCGTCATCGACACGATCTTCAACACCGATCCGATGCACCCGGGCAGCCCGCCGGAAGACGTCTTCCGCGCCACCAACGTGTTCATGGTGCACAACGCCTTCATGTTCGTCGGCATCATCGTGATCCTCTACATCGGCGGCACCGTCTGGCAGGCACGGCGCAACCCCGGCTCGCTGGCCGACACCCTGATGAGCAAGGCCGCCGACCGCTCCTTCGCGATCTACCTGGCCCATGTGCTCGCACTGTCGAGCATCATGCCCACCATCCACGCGGAGGCCGAAAGCATTCCGCTTGGCTGGCGGATCCTGATCACCTACCTGCTGACCTGCTTCACGACGCTGTTCCTCGTCGAGATCCTGCGCTTGAGCCCGATCAGCCTGATCACCACCGGCCGCAACCGCCTCGACTGGCGCAAGCAGAACCCGGCGAAGCAGGCCGGCGTCGCCGCACTCGTCATCGTCGGGGGCCTGCTGCTGCGCTACCTGGACCAGCCGCACCTCGGCAAGCTCCTCATCGCGGCCTCCGCACTGCTGCTGGTGTCCGCGGCCGTCGTCGCCTACAAGCAGTTCAAGGACACGGACGCGCCGGTCGCCGACTGACCCGCACATTCACCACGACGGGCCGTCGCCGTTGATCTGTGTGAGCGACTCAGCGCAGCGCTGCGATGACCTGCTCGGCCATGGCGGCCTTACCCTGCGCGTTCGGATGGAACGGCCAGTGCGCGGTGTAGCCGTTGACCCAGGGGTCCAGCGAGCACGCCGTGTGCTGCGCAGAGTTCGACAGCGTGATCACCTCGGCGCCGTGGGTGCGCGCGGCGCGCGCGGTGGCGTCGGCGAGCTGCTGGCCGACCATCGCGGTCTCCACCACCTGCCAGGGTTCGAGCGGCAGGTTGGGGCACTGCATCTCGTTGACCGAGGCGACCATCGGGTAGTCGACGAAGACCAACCGCGCCTTGGGCGCGCGGGCCTTCACCTGGACCGCGATGTCGCTGAGGGACTTCTCGAGCTTCTGGTACGCCGTATCCATCGGGAACGGCGACGGGGTGACCACACCCGTGCACATCCGGCCCGGCGGGGGGATCACGAGGCCGATCGCGATGTTCAGGCACGACGACGACGCGATCCGGGTGATGTAACCCACATCGTTGCCGCCGATCGTGACGGTCACCAGCGACGTGTCAGGAGTGACCGAGTCGATCTGCGGAGCGCGTTCCGGATGCTTCTTCGGCGAACGGAGAACGTCGGCGGTCGTCGCGCCCGAGCAGGTCACGTCGATCAGATCCATGTTCAGCGCCTTGGCCACCTGGCGCGGGTAGTTGTCGGCGCCGCGGCCGCATCGACGGTCGACGATCGGACTGTTGCCGCCCGGTCCCGCCGCAAACGAGCTGCCCATCGCCACGTACTTCAACTTCGGCGCCGGCTTGGGAACCGCTTTCGCCTGGTTGACCACCGCGGATGCCGGTCCGTCATTGGTGTTCGCCACCACGATGCCGCCCACCACCACGGCCACCGCCGACGAGACGGCGGTGGTGATGGTCGCGAGGCGACCCGAAGACGGACGGCGCATGAAGAAGATTCTCACATATCTTGACCACGATCCGGCAACGCAGCGCGGTCGACTCAGCAATTTGCCGGGAGATTGCTCCCCCACTTCTCAGAAAGGATTCGGGCGATCCCGGCGCAATGCCAACACGACCGCCTGAGCACCCGCCACACTACCGAAGAGCGACGCTCCGAACAGGACCCAGAGTGCCGCGCCGGAGTACGGGAAGTACTGATCGACAGGCAATGTCGGCGCGGCCAGACCGAATGCGCCGACGGGGTCGATGAGGAAGGTGCAGGCGACGACGAAGCCCGCAACACCCGCGAGTCCGGCGATCAGACCGGCGACGCCGACTCCTCGTCGCACGAGGATCGCCACGCCGCCCAGTGCCACCAGGGCACCGAACACCGCGGTCCACACGCCCGGCGTCGCCGATCCGTACGAGGTTCCCTCCGGCAGCGTCCCGCCCAGCGGGCTCAGCCCGACTCGCGCGTCATCGTGCGGACCGTCCGGGTACTCGGCCCAGTCCACGAAGCTCGCCGCGATCATCAGCACACCGCCGACGAGCGCGATCAAGCCCGCCACTCGCTGGTGCGGCGAGGTCGCGAGCGGTGCGAGCAATCCGCCGGCGGATACTTCCGTCGTCTGAGCGTCAGTCACCTGGCACCCCTTCCTGTCCGAATAGACAGATTACCGCCCGCCTGCGACGTCTTCTAATGCGCCAGATCCCGGGCGATGTCGGGCCAGGTGCTGTGCAGGTCGTCCTGCCAGTACTCCCACGAGTGCGTGCCCGCCGGGCGCGTCAGCACTTTGGTGTCGACCTTCGCCTTCTGCAGAGCGGCGCGCATCTGCGTGGTGCAGCTGTAGACGCTGGCCTCGATCGCCCCGCCGAGCAGCACCTGATTGGCCAGCACCATCGGATCGCCGGCCACGAGGCGGGCGCCGAGATCGTCATGATCGCCGGGAAGGCCGGTGCCGGTGGTCAGATACACTTTGACGCCGCGCAGCTTGGCGGCGTTCAGGTACGGGTCGTTGGCCTTCCAGCCGGGGCCGTCGAGCGGTCCCCACATGTTGGTGACGTCGCCCTGGCCGCGATCGCCCACGACGGTGCGAATGTACGCCTGGCCCAGCGGATCGCTGGTGCGAGCGCACCCGCTGTAGGCCGCAGCGGCCCGATACAGCTTCGGCGCGGAGATCGCCAGGTTCAGGACCGACGTGCCGGCCATCGAGATGCCCGCGACGGCGTTGCGGCCCGTCGTCTTCAGATGCGCGTTCAGCAGCGGCGGCAGTTCCTCGGTCAGGAAGGTCTGCCACCTGTTGCGACCGAGCACCGGGTCGTCCTTCTCCCAGTCGGTGTAGTACGAGAACGCCCCGCCGATCGGGGTCACCACGTTGACGTGTTTGTCGGCGAAGAACTTCGCGTAGTCGGTCTTCGCCTGCCAGGTGGCGTCGTCCTCGCCGCCGCCCGCACCGTTCAGCAGGTAGAGCGTGGGCGCGGGCTTCGAGACGTCCTTGGGGCGGAGCACCGTCAGCGGGATCACCCGGCCCATCGACTGCGAATAGACGGAGATCGTGCGCGCCTGCGGACCGATCTGTTCGTCGCCGACGATGTGCGACTGCGGGGCGGGCTGCGGCTGCGGCGTCGCCGCCGGGGTCAACGGTGCGCCGGGAGTCGGGGCCGACGGATCCGCGTAAGCCACCTCGGGCGTCAGTAGCAGGGCCGCCGCCACGACAGCGCCAGCCACACCGCACTTCGACACCATTGATCACTCCTGTCACATTGGTAACAGGCCTAGCGTACCGGCCGCGCCGGAAAATGCCACCACGCCGGTTCCTCGACGACCGACGTCAGCTGTGTGCGGGGTCAGCCCTGGGGTCCACCGCTCTGGGGTCCGAAGCCCTGCTGCGGGTAGCCCGGCTGGGGCGGGTAGCCGCCCTGCTGCGGGTGGCCCGGCTGCTGGTAACCCTGCTGCGGGGCGCCGAACTGCTGGGGCCCACCCTGCGGCCGGCCGCCGAACTGCCCCGGCGCGGCCGGCTTCGCGTCGTCGAACTTGTCCGGCATCAGGTTCAGGAGCACCGCGGCGACACCGGCGAGCAGGCCGAGCAGTGCGCCCAGCAGCGCCAGCCACAGGCCGAAACCGGTCGAGACGTCGGCGTCGGGCGGGAAGTCGCCGTCGGACTTCATGCCGACCGCGGACGCCGGGTCGGAGACGAAGACGATCACCGCGATCGTCGCGGCGAGCCCCGCGACGGTCACCACGAGGGCCCCGATGCCCGGGAACCGTCGAATCAGCAGCAGAACTGCGCCGACCGCGGCCAACAGGCCGAAGACGATCGTCCAGACGCCCGGAATGCTGGCGTTGTCCCTGATCTCTTTCGAGGCTTCGTCCTTGTGCTGCTGGAGCCCGGCTTCCACCTGGTCCTTGACCGCACCCGGGACGCCGTCGAGCGTGAGTTCGGCGTCGCCGGTTCCCATGCCGGTGACCGACATGTCGATCGTCATGCTGATGCCCGCCATCTCTGCACCGTCCATCTTGGCGCTCACCGACACCCAGGACAGGAAGCTGCCGACGATCAAGAGCAGCGCCGCGACGGCGGCAACCGCGCCGAC
>JASGFV010000004.1:0-47452 GCA_047605365.1 Gordonia sp. (in: high G+C Gram-positive bacteria) | reverse complement strand
GCACCGGCAGTCCGACATCCAGAACTGGCGGACCGTCGAGGTGGTGCTGGAGGGTGCGGTCTTCCTGGTGATGGGCCTGCAGCTCAAGCACATCGTCGACGACGTGTTCCAGAGTCACGAGACCATCTGGCACGCGCTCTGGCCGGCGGCGGCCGCGCTGGGCATCTTGATGGCGATCCGGCTGGCCTTCGTCACTCCACTGGTGGCCTACCTGGACCGGCACCTCAAGCGGATGATCGCTTGGGAGCCGACGCTGTCGGCGATGAAGGACGACATAGACTCGTCGCACCGCGCGCCGGACACCGCCGCGCGCCGCTACCTCACCCGGATCGACCGGCGGCTGGCCGACATCGACTACTACCGCACCGAGGCGATCGGCCCCCGCGAAGGCCTGGTGGTGGTGTGGGCCGGGATGCGCGGCGTGGTGACGCTGGCCGCCGCCCAGACCCTGCCCGCCGACACCCCGTACCGGTCGCTGCTGATCCTGGTGGCGTTCTTCGTCGCGACCCTGTCGCTGCTCATTCAGGGCGGCACCGTCGCTGCGTTCGTCAAGTTCCTCCGCCTGCCGGACAACAGCGCCGAGGTGCGCGACGAACGGCATCGGCTGCGGCGGGAGATGAGCGAGATCGCCGCGGGCATGATGCGCGACCCGGCGGTCATCGGCTACGACCCGGGCGTCGCGCGCCGCGTGACGCTGCTGCGCGAACTGGAACGCAACGACGCCGACGAGCACTCCGACGCTCTCGACCAGCGCCTGGCGATGGCCCGCAAACTGCGTCAGGTGCGTCGCAAGATCATCGTCGAGCAGCGCCGCAAACTGGTCGAACTGCGTGACGCGGGCACCTACAGTTCCGAGGCGCTGACCCAGGAGTTGGCCCGGCTCGACACCGAGGAGATCAGTCTGAACACCGGCGGCATCGCGAACTGACTCCTCGTCTTCCGGCTTCGGCGAGCGCCGGGTTGGTCTCCGGCGCGAACGACCACAGCGCCAGCGCCAGCAGCAGCACGCAGCCGGTCAGCAGGAACGCCGGCCCGAAGCCGAAGGCCGCCGCGCACCAGCCCGCCAGGATCGGGCCGCTCACCGCGCCCAGATCCGACGACATGCCGTACGCGGCCAGCGCCGAGCCGCCCCGCTGCCGGTTGCCGAGCACGTCGGCCAGGGCCGCCTGGTGGGTCGGTGCGAACAGCCCGGAGCCGAGGCCCGCGACGGTGGTCAGCGCCACCGCGACCGTCAGCGACGGCGAGTAGCCGAGCGTGAGCGTCGACGCCGCCGCGATCGCCAGTCCCGGGAGCATCAGTCGTCGTCGACCGTAGCGGTCGGAGAGCTTGCCGGCTGTCAGGATCGCGATCATGTTGCCGGCGGCGTAGAAGGTCAGGATGATGCCGGCCCAGCCGGTGGACTCGTGCAGCGCCTCGGTCACGAACAGCGGCACCAGGGCGATCCGCACGCCCATCGACGCCCAGCCCTGCGCGAAGTTCGACGCCAGGATCGCCCGGTAGGCGCGGTCGCCGAGGGCCTGCCGGAAACTGATTGCCGCAGGCTCGGCGGCCGGCTGTGCCGCGGGTTCGCTCGGCTCCTCGTCGGGCGCGCTCCCGGGTTGCGGGGGCAGCGTCACCGCGACGACGGCCGCAGCGATCAGCAGGGCGATCGCATAGACGACGAACGGCAGCCGCAGACCGAAGCCGACCAGCGCCGCGCCGATCAGCGGACCGGTCAGACTGCCGATCAGGAAGCCTGCCGAGAAGTAGCCGGACGCCTGGCCTCGGATCTGCGGCGGCGTCATCCGGATCAGCAGGGCCATCGCCGAGATGGTGAACATCGTCGAACCGATGCCGCCGAGTCCTCGATACAGCAGCAGCTGCCAGTAGCTCCCGGCGAACGCGCACGCGAACGTGCTCAGGGCCACGATCAGCAGGCCGGTCAGGTAGATCCGGCGCTCGCCGAGCACGGTCACCAGCCGCCCGCCTGCCGGAGCGAACAGCAGACGCATGACGGCGAACGCCGAGACCACCGCCGAGGCCGCGGTCACCGAGACCCCGAAGGTGCTGGCGAAGATCGGCAGCGCCGGGGCGATCAGTCCGTAACCGAGGGCGATGACGACGTTCGCCGCCAGTAGTACCCAGAGTCCGCGCGGGAGTTGTCTCACCAAGGAGACATACCCCGGCGCGGGGTGCGTGCGCTACTTGCGCACGATCATCACCGGAACCTTTGCGTTGTGCAGCACCTTCTGGCTGCGCGAACCGAGCAGCAGACCGGTGAAGCCGCCGCGGCCGCGGCTGCCCATCACGATCATCGACGCGGTGTCGCCCGCGGCCTCCAGGATGGCATTGGCGGGCTCCTCCGGGATCACTACGCGTTCCACCTCGACGTCGGGGTAGTCCTCGCCGTAGCCGGCCATCCGCTCGGCGACGGCCTCCACTGCCTGCTCGGACATCTCCGCGATCTCGTCCGGGCCCAGGCCGAAGCCGTGCAGCGCATCGGCGTCGAGCGGGGTCCAGGTGTGAACCGCGACGAGCTTCTCGTTGCGCAGACCGGCCTGGCGGTAGGCCTCGGCGACGGCGGGGTCGCTGATCTTGGAGTCGTCGACGCCCACGACGACGGGGCCGTCGACCGGCTTGGCGGCGCTCGGGACCACAGCGACGCGGCCGTGCGCGTGCGCGGCGACGCTGGTGCTGACCGATCCCAGGAAGAGGCCCTTCAGACCGCCCCGGCCGCGGCTGCCGATGACGATCATCGAGGCGTCCTCACCGAGCTCCAGCAGCACGCGGGCGGCGTCGCCCTCGACGATCGAGCCGGAGATCTTGGTGTCCGGCGCCACCTCGCGGGCGACGGCGGCGGCGTCCTGCACGTACTTGCTGACCTCGCCGCGGATGGCGTCGATGACGTCTTGCGGGATGACAAGGCCCGGGGCGTAGTCGCTGGTAGTGGTCGTGTACGCCGCGACGATCTTGAGTTCGGCGCCTTCTGCGACCGCGGCCGAGGCCGCCCAGCGGACCGAGTTGATCGCTTCCGGGGAACCGTCGACACCGACGAGAATCAGGCTCACGATTTTGCACATCCTCACGCACTGCGGCCCGGGAGCTGTTGGCTGACCCCCGTATTGAAGCCTCGTCTCCATTCTGTCGGAAAGATCACTCGCCCGCACTGCCCGCGGGACTTTCGGCACCGGTGTGCAGCGTGAGTAGCCTGAACGATATGTCCGGTTCCGCGCGCTCGCCCCGAGAGCTCCGCGCCGTGGTGATCCACGGCGGGGTGGTCATCGTCATCGCCCTCGTCTTGCTGCTGATCGGTCTGCCGCTGTCGGGCGGGGCTCGGACCGGGGTGCTGGTGGCCAGCGAGTCGGTCGTCATCGTGGGCGCGCTGAGCGCGCTGGTGCGTACCTACCTGGTGTATCGGGCCGGCGGCCGGTGGCAGATCTGGCAGGGCGGTTCGTGGTTCCTGTTGGCCACGTTCCTGGTGTGGACGTTCACCATCGGGCCGGCCATCATGGGCGTCCAGTAGTTCCCGCGCCTGTCGATCCGCTCCCTGAGCCTGTCGAAGGGGCCGGCGCAGGTCAGCCCCAGCTGGGCAGCCAGATCTCCCGGTTCCACATCTCCGGCGAGATCGGCGCGCCGGTCAGGACCGGCCACAGCCACACGAAGTTCGCGATCACCAGCGTCACGTACACCGACACCACCATCACCGCGATCACCCGGCGCTCGGACTGCCGTCCGACCGGGGCCGACGACAGGATGTCGCCGCAGCACAGCGCCAGGCCCATCACGAGGAACGGCGCCATCGTGGTGGCGTAGAAGAAGTACATCTGGCGGTCGATGTCGGAGAACCACGGCAGGAACGCGGCGCCGTAGGCGACGAGGACGGCCGCATACCGCCAGTCGCGGCGGAAGAACATCCGCCACAGTCCCCAGGCCAGCATCGGCAGCGCCAGCCACCAGAGCGCCGGCGTGCCGATCAGCATCTGCGCGCGGATGCAGTCGCCGCCGCCGCACTGGTCCGGTCCGGTCTGGATGGCGTAGAGCATCGGTCGCAGACCCATCGGCCAGGTGAACGGCTTGGACTCCCACGGATGGTGGTTGCCGGCCGCGCCGGTCAGCCCGGCGTGGAATTCCAGTACGCCGGACTGGTAGTACCAGAGCGAGCGCAGGGCTCCGGGCACCCACGCGAACGGGCCGCCGGTGCCGACTTCGGTGCCCACCACGTAGCGGTACACCGAGTTCTCCGAGCGCAACCACGCCGCGAACGTCGCCAGGTAGATGAGCACCGGCAGCACGGCGAGGCTCGCGACGGAGGGCACGACGTCGCGCCGCAGCACCCCGCGCCACGGCTTCACGACGTGGTAGGCCTTGCGGTTCGCGACGTCGAACCCCAGTGACAGCAGGGTGAAGAAGATGACGAAGTAGACGCCCGACCACTTGGTGCCGCAGGCCAGGCCGAGCATCACGCCCGCGGTGAACCGGTACCACCGGAAGCCCAGGCGCGGGCCGTACAGCGAGTCGAGCACGCGGCCCTCGCGGAAGACGCGGTCCATCCGGGCGCGCATCTGGTCGCGGTCGGACACGATCGCGGCGAAGGCCAGCACCACGAACAGAGTCTGGAAGATGTCGAGCATGCCCATCCGGGACTGTACGAACAGCACGCCGTCGCAGATCGCGAAGACTCCGGCGAGTGCGCCGACCAGCGTCGACCGGGACAGCCGGCGCGCGGTCAGGTAGATGGCGATCACAATGATCACGCCGGACACCGCCGAGACGAAACGCCAGCCCATCGGCCCGTAGCCGAACAGCCATTCGCTCAGCGCCAGCATCCACTTGCCGACCGGCGGATGCACCACCAGGCCGTAGCCGGGGTTGTCCTCGGTCCAGTCGCCGCTGGTCAGCAGCTGCCAGCCCTGCGGGACGTAGTGCTTCTCGTCGAAGACCGGGGTGCCCTCATCGGTGGGATGCGTCAGATCCCAGAAGCGGGTCGCGAAGGCGGCGACGGCCAGGATCACGCCGACGATCGTGCCGCGCAGCCGGTCGGACGCCCGGAACACGGGCTCCGGGGCGAGCGGAGCGGGAGCTGTGCCGAGGTCCTCGGTGCGTTTTTCGAGCGCGACGGTCGCGCGGATCCGGGCAGGACTCACGCGGTCGATCCTATGGCATCGGCGCGCGGGCCCGTCGGTGCGGCGGGGCGCGCCGGTAGGCTCGGGCTCGTGACGAACGACGTGGGCGCGGGACGATTGGTGCTGGCCGGGACGCCGATGGGGCAGCCGGGCGACGCGTCGCCGCGGCTGCGCGAAGCGCTGGCGAGCGCCGACGTGGTGGCCGCCGAAGACACCCGGCGGGCGAGGTCGCTCGCGTCGTCGCTGGACGTGACCATCGGCGGGCGGCTGGTCAGCTACTACGACCAGGTGGAGGCGGCGCGGACGCCGGGGCTGGTCGACGAGATCTCCGGCGGGGCGACGGTGCTGTTGATCAGCGACGCCGGGATGCCGTCGGTCAGTGATCCCGGCTACCGGCTGGTGGTGGCCTGCGCGGACGCCGGACTGCCGGTGACCTGCCTGCCCGGGCCGTCTGCGGTGACCACCGCGCTGGCCCTGTCGGCGATGCCCTCGGAGCGGTTCGCGTTCGACGGCTTCGCGCCTCGCAAGTCCGGCGCTCGGCACGACTGGCTGGCGTCGCTGCGCACCGAGACGCGGACGGTGGTGTTCTTCGAGTCGCCGCACCGGCTGGCGTCCACGCTGGCCGACGCGGCGTCGGTGCTCGGCGGTCGTCGTCGTGCCGCGGTGTGCCGCGAACTCACCAAGACCTACGAGGAGGTGCGACGCGGCCCGCTCGACGAGCTGGCCGCGTGGGCCGCCGACGGCGTCAAGGGCGAGATCACCGTGGTGCTGGCCGGCGCGTCGGAGATCGACGACGCGATCTCGATCGACAGCGTGGTCGCGCGGGCCCAGGCACTGGTCGACGACGGTGCGCGGCTGAAAGACGCCTGCGCGCAGGCCGTCTCGGGCACGCCGTTCTCGCGCCGCGAGATCTACGAGGCAGTCCTGGCCGCGCGGTAGGCCCTACTTCGGGCCGACGATCGACGACGCCTTGTCTAGGCACTCCTGCCACTCGGCGAGCGGGTCGGAGTCGTAGGTGATGCCGCCTCCGACGCCGAGGCTCATCGAGCCGTCGGGGGCGATCTGCACGGTGCGGATGGCGACGTTGAGGTCGAGCTCCAGGCCCGGCCCGGCCATCCCGACGGCTCCGCAGTAGACGCCGCGGGGGAACTGCTCCCACTCGGCGATCAGCTCGGCCGCGCGGATCTTCGGGGTGCCGGTGACCGAGGCGGGCGGGAATGTGGCGTCGAGCAGGGCGTCGTTGCCGACGGCGTCGTCGAGCTCGGCGGCCACCGTCGACACCAGATGCCAGACGCCGGGCGCGCCCACCACGCTCAGCAGCTCCGGGACTGTCACCGAGCCGGTCTTCGCGACGCGGCCCAGGTCGTTGCGGACCAGGTCGACGATCATCACGTTCTCGGCGACGTCCTTCTCCGACGCGGCCAGCAGCACGGGGTCGGCGTCGGCGGGCAGGGTGCCTTTGATGGGCGACGACGTGACGCGGCCGCCCTTGCGGCGCAGGAACGACTCGGGGGAGAAGCTCGCGATCGCACCCCAGTCTCCTTGCAGGAACGCTGATTTCGCCGGGGCGGTGGCCGCGGCCAGGTCGGCGAAGTAGGCGAGGGGGTCGCCGTCGAGCGTGCCGTCGAACCGGGTGCAGATACAGGCCTGGTAGACCTCGCCGGCCGCGATCGCCTCGCGGCACGCGGCGACTGCCGTGAGGTGGGAGTCCCGGGCTGGCGGGGTCCAGGTGGCTGTGGGGGGAGGGGTTTGGACTCGCTGCGCTCGCTCAACCAGCGAGGTGGAGCGAGCTTGCTCAACCAACGCGGAGGATGAAGCTCCCTGAGCTCGTCGAAGGGTCCACTCGCCGTCGCGGAGCACGAGCACCTCGTCGGTGAGGCCGCCGACTGCCTCGGGCAGCGCGGCCTCGCCGGCCCGCACCGGGAAGCCGAGGCAACCGAACCAGAAGCGGTCCGGGCGGTCGGGCGGGGCCAGCCCGGGGATCAACTCGATCGACGGGGCGATCACCGCGTCGGCGCCCCACCAGTCGCCGACCAGCGCGGCCGGCGGCGGCAGGCCGGCGGCGGCGTTGGCTGAGCCCAGCGCCCGCAGGACGTCGAGCGCGGAGGGGCTCATCGGGGTGACCGATTCAACGACGCTCAGGCGTCGATGCGCGGGAACACCGGCGACGGCTTCGGCAGCGGGGTGCCGGGCAGCAGACGCTTCTCGACGGCGTCGAACTCACGGTCCTGCGGGCCCACCGACAGCAGGTCGAGGATGGTGCCGGTGGCGGTCGGCATCACCGGCTGCGCCAGCAGCGTCACCACGCGGACCACCTCGGCACAGACGTACAGCACGGTCGCGGTGCGCTCGAGATCGGTCTTGGCCAGCTTCCACGGCTCCTGCGCCGAGATGTACCGGTTGGTGTCGGCCAGCACCGACCACAGCGCTTCCAGGCCCAGGTGGATCGCTTGTACGTCGAAGTGCTTACGGACCGTGCCGTGCAGCAGCGCGGCGGAGTCGAGGAGCGCGACGTCGTCGGCGGTGAACTCGCCCGGGTCGGGGATCGCCGAGTCGAAGTACTTGCCGATCATGCTCAGCGTGCGCTGCGCGAGGTTGCCGTACTCGTTGGCGAGGTCGGCGTTCACGCGCGAGACGATCGCCTCGCGCGAGTACGAGCCGTCCTGCCCGAACGAGACCTCGCGGAGGAAGAAGTAGCGCACCGGGTCGACGCCGAACTCGTCGATCAGCGAATCCGGGTCGATCACGTTGCCGACCGACTTGCTCATCTTCTCGCCCTTGTTGAACAAGAACCCGTGTGCGAAGACCCGCTTGGGCAGTTCGATGCCCGCGCTCATCAGGAACGCCGGCCAGTACACGCAGTGGAACCGGATGATGTCCTTGCCGATGACGTGCAGGTCCGCCGGCCAGTACCGGGCGAACGTCTGCGCGTCGTCCGGGAAGCCGGCGCCGGTCAGGTAGTTGGTGAGGGCGTCGACCCAGACGTACATGACGTGGCCGTCGGCGTCGGGCACCGGCACGCCCCAGTCGAAGGTGGTGCGCGAGATCGACAGGTCGTTCAGCCCGCCGGAGACGAAGCTGGTGACCTCGTTGCGCCGCGAGTCCGGGCCGATCCAGTCCGGATCGTCCGCGTACAGCGCCAGCAGTTTGTCCTGGTACTTCGACAGCCGGAAGAAGTAGGTCTGCTCTTCGGTCCAGGTCAGCTTGTGGCCGTTGTCGGACGCGACGCGGTCGCCGTTGTCGTCGACGACGGTCTCGCCCTCGGTGTAGAACGTCTCGTCGCGCACGTCGTACCAGCCGGCGTACGAGTCCAGGTAGACGTCGCCGGCCTCTACCATCCGTCGCCAGATGGCCTCCGACGCGCGATGGTGATCGGCGTCGGTGGTGCGGATGAAGCGGTCCATGCTCGACCCCAGGCGCCCGTACAGCGCCTCGAACCGGTCGGAGTTCTGCCGCGCCAGGTCCGCGGTCGCGATTCCCTGCGCCTCCGCGGTCTGCTGCATCTTCTGGCCGTGCTCGTCGGTTCCGGTGAGGAACCGCACGTCGTAGCCGTCGAGTCGCTTGAAGCGCGCGAGGGCGTCGGCGGCGATGTGTTCGTACGCGTGGCCGATGTGCGGAACGCCGTTCGGGTACGCGATGGCCGTGGTGATGTAGAACGGTGGGCGCATAGTGAGTTAGAGGATACTCACCGTCGGTCGCGGCGATACGGTTCGCATCCCAGTGGGGCCTGCGGCGGCTCGACGGTGTCGATCGGCGGGATGGTCCGCACCACCGCGGTGTCGGTCAGCACGAACGGTTCGCCGTGGTGCGCGAGCTCCAGGGTCGGCCCGGACAGCAGCCGGTAGGTGGCGGTCGAACCGTCGACGGCCACTTCGATCCGCGACTCCCGCACCGTCATCCGGAACGCCATGCGGGTGAGCTGACTGGGCAGACGCGGCGCGAAGGTGATGGCCCCTTCGAAGTCGCGCATGCCGCCGAAACCGGCGACGCAGTCGGTCCACGCTCCGGCCAGGGCCGCGATGTGCAGGCCCGACGAGACGTTGTTGTGCAGGTCGTGCAGATCGGTGAAGACCGACTCGCTGAGCAGGTCGTACGCCAGATCCAGGTAGCCCACCTCGGCCGCGGTGACCGCTTCGCAGCACGCCGACAGCGACGAGTCGCGCACGGTGATCGGGTAGTAGTAGTTGAAGTTCTTGAGCTTCTGCTCCGGCGTGAAGTGGTCGCCGAACAGGTACATCGCGAACACCAGGTCGGCCTGCTTGACCACTTGCTTGCGGTACAGGTCGAAGTACGGGTAGTTCAGCAGCAGCGGGTACTTGCCGCGCGAGGCCTCGAAGTCCCACTGGTCCAGGAGGGTGAACGCCTCGCACTGCTGGTGCACGCCGAGCCGCTCGTCGAACGGGATCGTCATGTCGTCGGCGCAGGCGGTCCAGTGCGCGGACTCCTCGTCGGTCACGCCGAGGTCGCGGGCCACGGCGGGCTGCCGGTGCACCACGGTGACCGCGTCCCGCAGCGCCTGCTGCGCCGCGAGATTGGTGAAGACGTTGTTGTTGACGATGGCGGTGTACTCGTCGGGGCCGGTGATGCCGTCGATGCGGAAGCGGCCGCCGGCGTCGTGGTGCCCGAACCCGGCGAAGAACCGGGCGATCTCCACCAGGAGCTCGACGCCGCACTCCACCTCGAACGCCTCGTCGTTGGTGGCGCGCAGGTAGCGCGCGGTGGCGTTGGCGATGTCGGCGGACACGTGGATGCCGGCGGTGCCGGCCGGCCAGTAGCCCGAGCACTCGTCGCCGTTGATCGAGCGCCACGGGAACATCGCGCCGCGCTGCCCGAGTTCGGCGGCGCGAGCCCGCGCCTGCGGCAGGGTGGAGTGCCGCCAGCGCAGCTCCTCGCCCGCCGCCGCGGGCACGGTGTAGGTCAGCATCGGGAGCACGAAGCTCTCGGTGTCCCAGAAGGTGTGGCCGTCGTAGCCGGGGCCGGTGAGGCCCTTGGCCGGGATCGAGCGCGACTGTCCGCGCGCTCCGGCCTGCAGCACGTGGAACAGCGAGAAGCGCACGGCCTGCTGCAGTTCGGGGTCGCCGTCGAGCTGAATGTCGGCGTCCTGCCAGAACTCCTCCAGGTAGGCGGCCTGCTCGGCTTTCAGCGTCTCCCAGCCGGTCTCCTTGGCCATCGCGATGGCCGCGTCGGCCTGTGCGCGCAGCGCCGGGACGCTGCGCCTGGCCGACCAGCCGTAGGCGACGTACTTGGTGAGCACCAGCTTCTTGCCCTGCGGAACGGCGGCGGCGACGGTGAGACGGGCCAGGTCGCCGTCGGCGCGCACCTCGGTGTCGGCGCTGCCGGGCAGATCCAGCTCGTGGTCCATCGCGGCGGCGACCGCGAGGCCGGAGCGCTTGGTGTGATGCACCAGGACGGCGGAGTAGTCCTCGCTGTCGGCGAGGGCGGCGACCAGCGGATTGTCGAGCGCGGCGGCCAGTCGCGGGTCGTTGCCGGGGGCGGGGACCGGCTCGTTGGCGAGCAGATCGGACTGCAGCACCAGCTTCATGTCCTCGCCGATCGGCTCCACTTCGTAGCGGATCGCGGCGATCGTGCGCTTGGTGAACGAGACCAGGCGCTCGGAACGGATGCGCACCGTGCGACCGGTGGGCGACGTCCAGACGGTGTGCCGCCGGAGGGTGCCGGTCTTGAAGTCGAGCATGCGCTCGTGCTCGACGGTGCGGCCGTAGCGCAGGTCCATCGGCTCGTCCTCGACGAGCAGCCGGATGATCTTGCCGTCGGTCACGTTGACGACGGTCTGCCCGGACTCGGGGTAGCCGTAGCCGCTCTCCGCGTACGGGAGGTCGCGCAACTCGTAGAAGCCGTTGAGGTAGGTGCCCGGCATGTCGACCGGTTCGCCCTCCTCGAAGGTTCCGCGCAGCCCGATGTGGCCGTTCGACAGTGCGAACAGCGCTTCGGTCTCGCCGATCCGCTCGATGTCCAGCCCGTGCCAGGCCAGGTGCCACGGGCTGACGTCGAACCCGTGCGTGGGATGCATGCCGTGCGCCGGGACGTTCGCCGGGTCCGTGTGACTCGACGTGTCGCCGTGCGTGGTGTGGGTCAGTTCCTCGGTGTTGTTTCCGTCGAACATCTCTGTGAAGTCCTTCTGTGCGGTGTGCGAGTCAGGCAGTGGCGAGGAGGTCGGCGAGGTCGGTCACGACGACGCTCGCGCCTGCCGACCGCATGTTCTCGGCCTGGTCGCCGCCGACACGGTCGACGCCGACCACGTAACCGAAGTCGCCGGACCGGCCGGCCTGCACGCCGGAGATGGCGTCTTCGAAGACGGCGGCGTCGCGCGGGGCGACGCCCATCAGTTCGGCGCCGCGCAGGTACGAGTCGGGGGCGGGCTTGCCGCGCAGGTGCTCTTCGACGATGGTGTTGCCGTCCACGCGCTGCTCCACGTACTGGGTGAGGCCGGCCACTTCGAGGACGGCTGCGCCGTTCTTCGACGACGTGACGACGGCGGTCCGCAGGCCGGCTTCGCGGGCGGCGTTCAGGTACTGCACCGAGCCGGGGTAGGCGGTCACGCCGTCGCTGGCGAGAGTGCCGAGGAATTCGTCGTTCTTGCTGTCGGCGACGGCGTTGATCTCCGACGCGGAGGCGTCGATGCGGCGCGAGGCGAAGAAGTTCGCGACGCCGTCGGTGCGCGGCCGGCCGTCGACGAAGTCCAGGTAGTCCTGGTCGGTGAACGGGGAGAGGTCCTCGTTGGGCTTGTGTTCACCTGCGCCGCGCTCGGTGAGGTAGGCGTTGAACGCCAGCGTCCAGGCACGCATGTGGACGCTGGCCGTGTCGGTCAGCACGCCGTCGAGGTCGAAGAGGGCGACAGTGATGTTCTCCGGGAGTCCGAGCATGGGAGAGACGTTACCGGCCGGGCACCCGGTGTGCGCGGTGTCCTGCTTCGGGGCCGACGAGAGCGGGATGGGATTGAATGGACGCATGACGGCTCGTGCACGCGCATTCGCTCAGATCGACGTCTTCACCGCCGAGCCGACGGCTGGTAATCCGGTGGCGGTGGTGCTCGACGCCGAGGGGCTCTCGGACGAACAGATGGCGGCGTTCGCGCGGTGGACCAATCTGTCGGAGACCACTTTCGTGGTGCCTCCGTCGGACCCCGCGGCCGACTACCGGCTGCGGATCTTCACCCCGGGCGGGGAACTGCCGTTCGCGGGGCATCCGACGCTGGGTTCGGCGTTCGCGTGGTTGCAGGCGGGCGGCCGTCCCTCGGGCGATCGCGCCTCGGGTGATCGGATCGTGCAGGAGTGCGGGATCGGGCTGGTGGAGATCCGGCGTGAGTCCGGCTCCGGACGCCTGGCCTTCGCCGCTCCGCCGCTGCTGCGGTCGGGGCCGGTCGACGAGTCGACGATGAGCGTGGTCCGGGGTGCACTCGGACTTGCGGCCGACGAGGTGGTGGCGGCCAACTGGGTGTCGAACGGGCCGGCCTGGCTCGGCGTGCTGCTGCGCGACGCCGAGCGGGTGCGCGGCCTGACGCCGGACTTCGCGGCGCTCGGCGATCTAGAGGTCGGGGTGATCGCGCCGCAGACCGGCTCGGAGTCTGTTGTCCGGGACACCGATGTTCGGGACACGGACTTCGAGGTGCGGGCCTTTGTGCCGGGCATCGGCGTCCCGGAGGACCCGGTGACCGGCAGCCTCAACGCCGGCCTCGCAGTGTGGCTCCGCGGCGAGGGGCTGGCTCCGGCGCACTACGTCGCCGCGCAGGGCACCGTGCTGCAGCGGGCGGGACGCGTCCACGTCGACGACGACGGTCAGCGGATCTGGGTGGGCGGCGACTGCGTGAGCGTCGTCGACGGCACGGTCACGCTGTAATCAGGCGCTGCTCGTCGGCAAGTGCTTCTGCCCACTCTGAGCGACAACTAGCCGGCCCGGACGAACTGCTCGACGGGCGTCCCGCCGCCCACGGTCGGCAGTCCGGCCGCGGCCCAGGCGCGCACTCCGCCGTCGATGTCGGCGGCCTGGATTCCCAGGGAGACGAGCGAGGCGGCCGCGAGCGACGACGTGTAGCCCTCGGTGCACACCACGATCCACCGCTGGCCGGGGCGCGCGTGCGGCAGCCGGGCGTCCGAGCCGGGGTGCAGGCGCCATTCGAGGTGATTGCGTTCGACCACGAGCGCGCCGGGGATCTCGCCGTCGGCTTCGCGCTGCCAGGCGGGCCGGATGTCGACCAGCAGTGCGCCTCTCGCCAGTTCAGCTGCGGCCTCGTGAGGCCGGTAGCGCACGATGCCAGCGCGGGAGGCCGCCAGCAGCTCGTCGACCGAGGCGTAGGCGGGTGCGGGTGCGTCGGGGTGATCGGTCCAGCTGGTCGCGTCGCGTCGTAGTTCGCCGTTCTCCACGTCGTAGTAGTGCATCAGGCTCAGCGGCGGCGAGTAGGCGTGGACGCTCACGGCGAGATCGTCGCGGTCGTTGTGGACGTCGTGCACGTAGGTGGGGCCGAACCGGGCCGTTTCGCCGGACTGCACCGGGTGCGAGTCGAGGCGATCGCCGGTCCACACGTCTTCGGTGAGCGTCCCGTCGACCACGGTGAATGCGCCGGACGAGCCGCCGTGGTCGTGCAGCTCGGTGCTGCGTCCCGTCGGCCAGGTGATCAGCCAGACGTCCACCGCGTCGTCGCGGTGCAGGCGCGAGTACCAGCGCTCGTTCCGGTCGATCTCGCCGCCGTCTCCGATCTCGAAACGCCCGTCGCGCACCTGCTGGGCGTAGCGCTCGGCGAGTGCGGCCAGTTCGTCGCGGGTGAGCGCTGAGGTGATCGGCGCGGTGGTGGTCATGGCTCGACGGTAGGTCGTTTTCGGGGGCTATTGTCGTGCGCGATGGGACGGTCCGCAGGCAGTGACCGAAGAGAAATACCTGTTCGGACGCTATTCGGACAGGGTGCATCCATGATTTGTGCACTGTGCGTGAAAGGTGCTGTGCGTGAAGGATCCGCACCCGGACGAGTCAGAACGGTGGAGGTCCGTCGTCGGTGAACGGTTCAGGTTCCGGCGAGGGCGTCGGCTGCGCGGCGGATGCCGCTTCGCGGTTCTTCCGGTTCTGGGCGCGCAGACGTTGCCGGTAGGCGTGTTTGGCCTGGGTGCGGGTGCGACTTCGCACCGGCTCCCCGGATGGATCGATCTCGCCCGGTTCGGTGGGCGGTCCGTGGCGGCAGGGCAGGAGTCCGAGGGTGGGGAAGAGCCAGGTGTTGGCGGCGCGGGTGCGCCGGGTGCGTCCGTAGGGTGTGGTGACTTCGGTCCAGATGTGGCCGTGGGCGTCGACGGTCTGGTCGTCGAGCCAGCCCTCCCCGAATGTCTTGAGCTGGTGGTGGAAGACGCATTTCGGGTTGAGGTTGCACCAGCAGGTGGGGCCGCCGGCAGCCGGGTCGTCGTGGTTGAACTCGGTGCAGTGGTCGAGCTGGCATCGTGAGGCCGGTCGGGAGCATCCGGGCCACGAGCAGCATCCGAACAGGGCCCGGACGGTGACGTCGAGGGTGGCGGTGGGGCGGTAGGGGTTGCTGTCTTGGGCGCCGTGGTCGATGAGGTCGGTCAGATCCAGTGGCCGGACGGAGGTGTCGGGGCGGGCGGCGATGTCCCGGACCTGGTCGGCGGCGATCGCGCCGTGCCCGTCCAGATGGCCGGGCGTGTCGCCGCCTTCGAGGGTGGAGCCGTCGGTCACGACGTGCACGACGATCTTCGCACCCGGCCCGGTGACGTCGCCGGTCAGCAGGCCGACAGCGGCGTCGGCTCGTCGCTCGGCTCTGCTGCGGTTGTCCTCTGCGCCCCCTGAGCCTGTCGAAGGGTCCGGGGCAGTATCGGCGGTGGCTTCCACGGAGGCTTCGGCCATGGCGATCTTCTCGGCGGAGTCGGTGATTTCCAGGACTGCCATGCCGCCGCGGGTGGAGTAGGAGCGGACGCCTTTGGTCTTCTTGGCGGCCTCGCGTTCGGAGCGGGCTCCTTCGGCGTCGACGTCGAGGACGGTCTGGCGGGCGAGCGCGGCGGCCGCCTTGGCGGCGACTTGGCCGGACAGACGGATGTCGTGGGCGATGCGGTGGTCGACGTCGGTGAGTTTGTCGGGGTCGGTGACGGCGTCGGTTTCCAGGACGATCAGGGCGAAGGCGCGGGGGCTGATGATGCCGTCGCGCAGGAGCAGTCCGGTCTCGGGGATTCGCCAGCGCATGGCTTCGCCGAGGTTGAGCAGGTGCTCGGCGGCATCTTTGCTGGTGGCCATTTCGGTGCCGAGGTTGGCGGCCAGGCGGGTGCGGGGGTCGAGCATGCGGCGGTGTTCGTCGGCGCTTCGGGCGTCTGCGGGGTCTTCGGGCGCGACGGCGGCGATGAGGTCGGCGACGGCGTCGTACCGCAGCCACATCAGGTAGGACTCGCCGGACTGGGTGGCCACAACCCGGTCGATCCGGTCGACCTGCGCGGTGCGGTCAGTGCCGTCGACTTTCGCGCCGAGGTGCAGGGGAGTGAGGTCGGCGTCGCGCCACTGCTTCGGAGCTGTAGTGCCAGTCATGTCCTCACCACCCTTTTCTAGTTCATCAGTTCGATGAGACCAATGTACCGCCGGGCTACGACAATTTTGGGGACTGTTGGAGGTGCAAATTCGAGGGCGCCATACGGCAAACAGACGCGCGCGGAACTGCCCGATGGACTTCTCGCGCTCGCATGCGGCAGTGGTGGCCCCCGGCGCTTCGCTCGACGCTCGCACTGGTGCATCTGCCTATTATCAGGTTTCTGTAAGGAGTGAAGTGCGTTCTCGGTGAGACGTGTGGTGCTGCTCGGCGTGACGGCGGCCTTGGTTGCTGGTGTCGCGATCGTAGGGGAGGCCGGGCCGGTTTCGGCGGCTCCGATGCGGTTCAAGGATCGACAGGTGACGAAGGTGTCGGCCGACGGCTGGAAGGTGACTGCGGTCAAGTCCGGTGAGCAGTTGTCGGTGGTTCACCCGTTGGACAACGCATCGACGAGCAAGGAGGGGTTCCTGAGTCTGCGGGGTGCGGGCGAGATCTCGGGGGCCGGTACCTCTCCGGTGCTGTCGGGGACGGTCACGACGGGCTTTCAGATCTCTTGTGGTGGCCGTTTGGATTCGGGAACTGTCGGCATCTCGGCGGGTCCGACGGCTCAGTTCTCGGCTTCGTGGCCGCCGGCGGCGGTGATCGGTGCTCAGGCGATGGGCAACATTTCGGCGAATCTTCGGCCTGGCAGCATCGAGACCGTGGTTCTGGGTTCACGTCCGATGGCGGGCAAGCGGGCCGGGATCAGCGTCAACGGTGTGGAAATTCGGGTGTCCGGGTGCATCTCGACTGTGGCGATCAGAAGCTACACGACGGTCGCGATCCAGACTGGCGAAGAGGACACGACAGTGAACGTCTATGGCAAAGCGCATGTCCTGTGACCTCCATGGTGCAGCAGTCGACCGCGAACGAAACCGATCGGCCTGCGTCAGAGGCTGTCGGGCGAGGTGAAGAGGGCGCGCAGATTCCGGCCTTGACGGTGGTGTTGTTCCTGGCCGGGTGTGCTCTGCTGATCGCTGCAGCCGCGTCGATCACGCGGATGTCCGAGTGGGCGGTACGGTGGGGGCAGATCCCGGTTTTTCTGGTGTTCTTTCTGGTGATGTCGTTGGCGGGCCGCTGGTTCTGGGGCGGGATCGACGCGCTCGTCGGCGCGTTCCGGAACAAGCGATGACCGGCCGGTCTGCTGGCCGGTCCCGCCCGAAACATACGGTCGTCGCCGGTGCACTCCTCGCGACGGCGGCGGTCGGGGTGCTCGCCGGTGCCGGTGGTGGTTCGGCGCGCGCTGATGCGCTGTGTGATCAGATGCGGGCGCAGTACGGGTCGAACTGGCCGTGTGTCAGCGTCCCGACCTACAGTCCGCCGCCTACTGGGCCGTCCCCGATCCCGACCGCGCCGGGCGGCGCACCTGGTTCCGGCGACGATTCGTTCGCCGGAGCGAATCCGGGTCCTGGGCCCGGTGACGGCGACGGTACCGCGATCGTTCCCGCTCCTGGCCAGCCCGCACCCGGTGCTCCTGCCGGGCCGGGTGGCAGGCTCGGCGCGACTCAGGCGCCGGCGACCGTGCCGACTGCCGGCTCAGGCAGGCCAGGTCCGGTTCGCCCCGGGGCCACGCCGGCGCCGGCGCCGGTCACTACGGGGCTACCGCAGCCTGAGACGCCGGCCCATGACCGCAGCCGAGACGATGCCTTGTGGTCGGGCGGAGCGCCTGAAAGTCCGAGTGTTCCGGTCGCGGCCTGGCTGCTCGGCGCCGCGGCGGCATTGGCGATCGGATACCGGCGGCCTGCGAGTCTGTTGTCGCGCGGCGGCTCCACGCGAAGTGAGGCGGGGCCGACGCGTCTGGTGCTCATCCACGATCAGTCCAGTCCGAACACGTACCGGTTCGCCATGAACGTTCCGTCAGGCGGGCATACGGAGGTCAACGACGACGGTTCGGCCACTGTGTACGACCGGGACAGTGATCCAGTCCGGCGTGTCGCCCGCCCGTGGGCGTTCGACTCGGCCGGACGCCCGCAGAAGACCTGGTACGAGGTCGGCGACAACGGCGACCTCATCCAACACGTCGAGCCCGCCGAGAATGCGCTGTACCCGATCTTGGCCGACCCGACCGACGAACAGATCGCAGCGGGCGCGATCGGGGGCGCATATGCCGGGCCGGTGGGCGCGGCCGCTGCTCTTGCGGCGCCGAAGCCGGTTGCGGACACGAGCGGAGCTTCGCAGGACTGGGCGGGTGCCGCGGCCGAGCAGCAAGGCGATGAAGTGCTGCAGAACTCACCCGACCTTGCCACCCAGCAGCCGTCGCCAGCGCCGGCACCTGACGCAACGGATAACTCGGGAACCACATCGGTGCTTCCCTTTGGGGTGAAGACGCAGCCTGTGCCGAAGGGGGCGATTCGTGAAGTTCCCGGCCAGAATGTGCCGTGGACCGATGTGGTCCTCGGGGCGATGGGCGCAGAACCCCCTGCCGGCCGGCTCTACGAGCGGCAAGGTCCCGATGGAAACACTGAGTACTTCCGCCGTGAGGCCAACCCAGACGGAACTACCACTGACGTTCCGGTTGTAAGCACGGAGTCGCAGGACGACGGCGTTGTATACCGTTTCGGAGACGGTCGCTATCAGCAAAATGGAGAGGTCTATCGTCCTGACGGACTCAAGGAGAGTCCTAGCGAGATCGAAAAGGCGATGTTCCCTGGTGCATACCAGGAGACCAGGGAGTCTGGCACTGAAACGCTTCTAGGCGGGCAGGATGTAACCTTCGAACAGGCGATGCGAGTATTGCTGCTTGGTGAAAAGCTCGATGGGAAGGCGTACGAGAGAGTCGCTGAAGACGGAAGTCACGAGTACTTCCTGCGCACAAAGGACGAGCAGGGAAACGAAAAAGAGAAGCGAATCACGGGGTTTGGATTCGCTATGGAAGATCAGCGCGTATTCGAGTTTGAAGACGGTACTGCGATCACCATGTACGGTGAGCCTGTAGAAAAAGACGATCAAGGGAATTTCTGGATCGTGCGCGATATTGATGAAAGCCACTCCACTAGGACGGCGATCATCGACGGTCGGAAGATTACGATCCGAAGAACTGTCCGGCCGGACGGTTCCTACGTCGAGTATGACAACAATGGTCATGCGCGCGCCTACAGCCCCAACGGCGTGCTGATTGATTCTAGGCAACTCGACGACGGAAATGTCTATGACGATGCAATGCTCGGCAAGGCGGTGCTCGGTACTGCGATTTCGCTAGTTCCGGGGGGTAAAGTGATTGGAAAGGCCGGCAAGGCTATTCTCTCGGCCGGTCAGTATCTGTACAACAGGCTGGGTAGATCAGAGACTGAGAAGCCGGACAAGGGGCGGCCGAATCCCCTCGGCCCGCGGCGCGGCTCCAAGCCTCCGAGTGTCGAGCGAAATCGTGAGGTTGTTGAAAAATCACCTGAGGGTGGCCGGAGTAAGAGTGACGTAATCGCCCGAGGAGCTGGTACGATCAAGAAAGGTGGGGATGCGATAGCGAAAACGCAGCACAACCTCACTGCCCCGCAAGTCGGCGTGCCTTCTGGTGTGAATCCGGGTGGAGTCGGATTGCCCCCGGTTCAGGGTGGGTCGTTGATTCTTGCCGTGTTCGCAATTGTTGCGATTCTTCGCTATCTCTTGGAGCGAATACTGAAAGGCGGTAAATGATATGCCATCCTTGGAGCGGCATACGTTCAGCATGCCGTCGGATGATGACTTGATTCTTATCCGAAGTATGTGTATGAATTTCTCTCTCGGGAGAATCGAGGACGTCGAGGCGCAGATTGAGAAAATCGATGCCAGACCTGACGCTGGTGAGTTACTGTTCGCGGCCGGACTGCTGGGTGTGATCTGGTGCCAGCATGTGGTGCCGAGGCCTTGGACGATTGAAACTGTAGCCGGCTACGTTTCAGTGATTTTTCCACAGGTGCGAAGCCTCGTAGCGTGCAGCCAGAGTCTCGTGTTTGATCTGGTGTCTCTAGGCCTCGGTGTGGACTGGGCGAAGGAACCGGATCTGGAGGAGCGTGAAGATGGTGGAAGAAGGCTCGATGAGCAAGTGAGCATTGCGCTATTTCTGTCCGCGATGGACCCATGGGACGACCGGCGGTGGACTCTCCTGGTCGAAGAGATGCGAGGCTACGCTAACAATGTTTCGTAAATCGCGAGTCACTGCAGAGGAACAGATGGTTCGCCTCCGACGCAGGATTGATGACTGCTGGGAGGAAGTCGAGAGGGATGGTCGGGGCGGAAAACGGTTCTCTCAATTCGTTTACGATGTATTCGGAGGTGGAGACCCCTCGCTTATGGCGGCTGCAGTCGCCGCACTGACGATACGATTCGTCCACTTGATGGATGACGTTGAGTACTATGTTGCTCGGAACGGTGCGGGTGCTTCCAGTATGGCGACGCCTTCGCGTGAGCAATTTTCCTCAATCGTGGTTGCTGCGGTGATTCCAAGAATCCGGGCCGTCGATCAGTCGATTACCGCAGATCGTGCGAGGAGGGGTCTCAATGCTTGGCTTGCTATTCCCGACCCCTATGTTCAGGTGCCATTTGATTCACTCGACGACTCGCTTAATGCGGCACTGCTGATGGCCGTAACTCGTGATTATCACAGCTGGGACGCGATTGCGGAGGAATTTTCCCGCAGGCCGGTCCAGCGGGAGATCGCGAGCATACTGAGCATGCTGAGTTCCGACTCGCAGCGCCAATAGGGGTCGTCCGAGGGTTCGAGTCGACCTCCGCGGCAGTAAGGTCGCCTGCGTGAGCAAGAAGAACCAGCGCCGACTGCCCCCGCCCGATCCGGAGCCGTTGCCCGGGCTGGTCGACGCCCACACCCACCTGGCGGCCTGTGGCGGACGCACGGCCGAGGACGTGAAGGCGATCCTCGACCACGCCGAGAGCGTCGGCGTGGGGCAGGTGGTGACCGTCGCCGACGACATGGTCGACGCGCGCTGGGCGGTGCAGGCGGCGCATTGGGACTCGCGGGCGTTCGCGGCGATCGGGCTGCATCCCACCCACGCGAACGACCTCGACGACGCCGCGCGCGCCGAGCTCGAGGAGATGGCGGCCGATCCGCGGGTCGTCGCGATCGGGGAGACCGGGCTCGACTACTACTGGACCACCCGCTCGGACGACTGCGCGTCGCCCGACGTGCAGCGCGACGTCTTCGCCTGGCACATCGACCTGGCCAAGCGCTCCGGAAAGCCGCTGATGATCCATAACCGGGAGGCCGATCGGGACCTGCTGGACGTGCTCGCCGCGGAGGGCGATCCGGACACGGTGATCATGCACTGCTTCTCCGGGGACGTTCCGGTGGCGCGTGAATGCATCGACCGCGGCTACCTGCTGAGCTTCTCCGGAACTGTGACATTCGCCAACTCGCGGGAGCTGCGCGAGGCGGCGGCTCTGGTGCCTGACGAGCAGATCCTGACCGAGACCGACGCGCCCTTCCTGACCCCGCATCCCTACCGTGGCCAGCCGAATCAGTCGTACTGCTTGCCCTACACGGCGCGTGGCCTGGCCGAAGTGCGCGGCGTGTCGGCTGAACGGATGGCCGAGCTGCTGGGCGGCAACGCTCAGCGGATTTATCGCCTCCCGTTGCATTAACACACCCCGGTTCGTTACCGTACCGTGACCCCACTTTGAGATTGAGGTGGGACTGATCGACGAGCAGGATGATTCCTTGTCTACTGAAACGCCCAACGACACGACCGAGAGCGCAACTACCGCGAACGACACGACTGCCAAGCAGTCCGTCTTCGCGCGCATCAACGGCACGCGTTCGCGCAGCGCTCGCCTCGCGACGGCCGCCGTGCTGGCGACCGTGGCCGCCGGCGCGGTCACGGGTGTCGCCATGCACAAAGAGGTGACCCTCGCCGTCGACGGCAAGGACCAGACGGTTCAGACCATGGCCTTCTCCGTGCGCGGCGTCCTCGAAGACAACGGCATCGTCCCCGCGCGCGGCGACAAGTTCAGCGCCGCCCTCGACAGTCGCCCGCAGCCTGGCCAGGTCATCAAGGTGAACCGCCTCAAGCGCGTCGAGCTGAGCCTGGACGACGGCAAGACCCAGATCGTCGAGACCAACATGAGCACCGTCGGCGAAGTCCTGGCCGAGCACGGCCTGCAGACCGCCGCCGTCAGCACGTCGCTCGACCAGCCGCTGCCGGTCTCCGGCGCCGACGTCGACGTGACCCTGCCCAAGCCGGTCACCGTCGTCGACGGCGGCAAGACCGAGCGCAAGGTCATCGCCGCACACACCGTTGCCGACCTGCTCGCGCGGATGGGCGCCCCGCTGGCGCCGACCGACAAGGTCGAGCCCGCCGCCGGCACCCCGGTCAGCAAGGACATGAAGATCAAGGTGACCCGCATCGGCGACACCGAAGAGACCGTCACCGAGGACGTCGACGCTCCCAAGATCGAGCAGAAGGACCCGACGCTCATCACCGGCAAGACCGTCGTCGTGAAGCCCGGCGCCAAAGGCCGCGCCGAGGTCACCTACGCCGTGACCCGCGTCAACGGCAAGGTCACCAAGCGCGAGAAGATCAAGGAGAACATCCTCGTCGCGCCGAAGCCGGCCACCGTCCGCGTCGGCACCAAGCCGGGCGCCCCCTTCGTGCCGTACGGCGTCTGGGACCTGCTGGCGCAGTGCGAGTCGACCGGAAACTGGGCCATCAACTCGGGCAACGGCTTCTACGGCGGCATCCAGTTCGACCAGAACACCTGGGATCGCTGGGGCGGTCAGGAGTACGCGCCGCGCGCCGACCTCGCCACCCGCGAGGAGCAGATCGCCATCGCTAAGAAGACGCAGGCCGCGCAGGGCTGGGGCGCCTGGCCGTCGTGCACCTCGAAGCTGGGTCTGCGCTGAGCGAGCCGACTTCGGGGCCCCGACTGCTGGGACCCGCACAGATCCGTGAGCTCGCCGCCGAGCTCGACGTCCGGCCCACCAAACAACTCGGACAGAACTTCGTCCACGACGCCAACACCGTCCGGCGCATCGTCACCGCGTCGGGTGTCGGGAGCGACGACGTGGTGCTCGAGGTGGGCCCGGGACTGGGCTCGCTGACGCTGGCGCTGCTGGCCGTCGCCGGACGCGTGGCGGCCGTCGAGATCGACCCCAAGCTGGCCGCTCGGCTGCCGCAGACCATCGCCGACTTCGCGCCTGATCAGGCCGCGAACTTCGACGTCGTGCCGGCCGACGCGATGAGTGTGCTGCCCGACGATCTGCCGGTCACCCCGACCGCGCTGGTCGCGAACCTGCCCTACAACGTGGCCGTCCCGGTGCTGCTGCACCTGATGGCGCAGTTCCCGACCATCCGCACCGCGCTGGTGATGGTGCAGGCCGAGGTGGCCGACCGGCTCGCCGCCGGACCCGGCGGGCGGATCTACGGTGTGCCCAGCGTCAAAGCCCGGTACTTCGGCGACGTCAGCCGCGCCGGATCGATCGGCAAGAACGTCTTCTGGCCCGAGCCGAAGATCGAATCGGGTCTGGTCCGCATCGAACGACGCGACGCCTTCGGCGCCGACGCCGAGCATCGCGCCGCCACGTTCGCCGCGATCGACGCCGCGTTCGCGCAGCGCCGCAAGACCATGCGCTCGGCCCTGGCCGGCTGGGCCGGGTCGGCTCCCCGCGCCGAGGAACTGCTGCGCGCGGCCGACATCGACCCGCAGATCCGCGGCGAACGACTCGACGTCGCCGACTTCGTCCGACTGGCGGAGATCGCCGGGCGAGACGACGTGCTGGCACAATGAGCCGGTGGTCTCTTTGATGGGTGGCGCCACCGCGCGCGTGCCGGCCAAGATCAATCTTCACCTCGGCGTCGGGCCGTTGCGCGCCGACGGCTATCACGAGCTCGCGACGCTCTTCTGCGCGCTGTCGCTGTACGACGACGTGACCGTCCACCCGGCCGAGAAGCTGACCGTGACGGTCCGCGGCGACGCCCGGCGACAGGTCCCGTCGGACACCAGCAACCTCGCGGCCCGCGCGGTGCTCGCGCTGGCCGACTATGCAGGTGTGGAGCCGAACGTCTCGATCGAGATCGACAAGACCATCCCGGTGGCCGGGGGAATGGCGGGCGGTTCGGCCGACGCGGCGGGCGCCTTGCTTGCGGCGGCCCGCCTGTGGCGACTCGACGTGCCCCGCGACGAGCTGCTGTCGATCGCGGCGCGCCTCGGCAGCGACGTCCCGTTCTCCGTGGTCGGCGGCGCCGCGCTCGGCACCGGCCGCGGCGAGAAGCTGCTGCCGGTGCTGCACCGCGGCGAGCTGCACTGGGTGCTCGCGGTCGCCAAGACCGGCCTCTCCACGCCCGCGGTGTACGGCGAGCTCGACCGCCTGCGCAGCGAACGCGGCGACGACGTGCCGCCGCCCGCCAGGCCCGACGAGCTGATGGTGGCGCTGGCCTCCGGCGACGTGCACGCCGTCGCACCGCTGCTGTCCAACGACCTCCAGCCCGCCGCACTGAGTCTGCAGCCGTTGCTGCGGCGTACGCTTCGGGCGGGCAAAGAAGCCGGCGCACTGGCCGGCATCGTGTCCGGCTCCGGGCCGACCTGCGCATTCCTGTGCGCCGACGCCGACGCCGCCGTCGAGGTGGCCGCGGTGCTCTCCGGCTCCGGCGTCGCCAAGGCGGTCCGCACCGCGCACGGCCCGGTCGCCGGAGCGCGCCTGGCGCCCGTGCGCTGACCGCCCCATTTCAGAACTCAAAGGAACACCCATGCCGCCCCGCACCAACACGTCGCTGATCAACGTCGAGAAGGTCAGCAAGAGCTTCGGGATCAAGCCGCTGCTCGACGAGGTGAGCGTCGGCGTGCACGAGGGGGAGCGAATCGGCGTCGTCGGCCTCAACGGCGGCGGCAAGACCACGCTGCTGGAGATCCTGGCCGGTATCGCCGAACCCGACGCGGGCCGCGTCTCGACGGCCGGTGGCACCCACATCGAGACCGTCACGCAGCGCGGCGAGCTCCCGGCCGGCGCGACAGTCGCCGACGTGGTGCTCGGCGCGGACACTCCCGAGCACGAGTGGGCCTCGGACGCCCGGATCCGCGGCATCCTGGCCGGCATCGGCGTCGACGGCCTGCTCGACCGTCAGGTGTCCGAACTGTCCGGCGGCCAGCGTCGTCGTACCGCTTTGGCGGCGGCGCTGGTGACCGACGCCGACCTGCTGATCCTCGACGAGCCGACCAACCACCTCGACATCGAGGGCGTCGCCTGGCTGGCGCAGCACCTGCTGTCGCGGCGCAGCGCGCTGGTGGTCGTGACGCACGACCGCTGGTTCCTCGACACCGTCGCCGAACGCACCTGGGAGGTGCACTCGGGCCGCGTCGACGAGTACGAGGGCGGCTACAACGACTGGGTCTTCGCCCGGGCCGAGCGCACCCGCCTGGCCGACGTGATGGAAGAACGACGACGCAACCTGGCCCGCAAGGAGCTGGCCTGGCTGCGCCGCGGCCCGCCCGCGCGCACCTCTAAGCCCAAGTACCGGATCGAGTCGGCCGAGAAGCTGATCTCCGACGTGCCGCCGCCCCGCGACACCGTCACGCTGTCGGCGTTCGCGAAGCGGCGGCTGGGCCGCGTCGTCATCGAACTCGAAGACGCGCATCTCACCGTCCCGGGCGACGACTCGCGGGTCCTGCTCGACTCCGCGACCTGGCGACTGCAGCCGGGCGAGCGCATCGGTCTGGTCGGCGTCAACGGGTCGGGCAAGACGTCGCTGCTGCGTGCGCTGGCCGGCGAGCTGCCGGTGGATCCGGGCCGCCGCAAGGAAGGCAAGACCGTCTCGATCGGCTGGCTGCGCCAGGAGCTGGACGACCTCGACGAGGACCTGCGCGTGCTCGACGCGGTGGAGGCCGTCGCCGGCACCATCACCCTCGGCGACAAGGAGCTCAGCGCCAGCCAACTGGCCGAGCGCCTGGGCTTCTCGCCGGCCCGGCAGCGCACGCCGATCCGCGACCTGTCCGGCGGCGAGCGGCGCCGCCTGCAGTTCACCCGCGTGCTGATGGCCGAGCCCAACGTCCTGCTGCTCGACGAGCCGACCAACGATCTCGACATCGACACCCTGCAGCAGCTCGAAGACCTGCTCGACGGGTGGGCGGGCACGCTGGTGGTGATCAGCCACGACCGCTACCTGATCGAGCGCATCTGTGACAGCACGTGGGCGCTGTTCGGCGACGGCGAGCTGACCAACCTGCCGCGCGGAATCGAACAGTACCTGCAGCGACGGGCCGAGCTGGCGGGTGCGTCGTCGAGCACGACCAAGGCCAAACCCGCCGAGACCGCCGCGGCCACGGCCGCGCCCGCCGTGAGCGCGGCCGAGCATCAGGCGGCCCGCAAGGCGATGAACCGGGCCGAGAGGCAGATCGAGAAGCTGTCGGCGCGGGAGGAACAACTGCACGCGCTGATGGCCGAGGCCGCCTCCGACACCGGGCGCCTGACCGACCTCAACACCGAGCTGCAGCAGGTGGTGCTCGACAAGGAGACCGCCGAACTGGAGTGGATGGAAGCCGCCGAGATCGCCGGCTGAACCGGGGAACCGGGCTGCGTTTTACCCCTGGTCGGGGACCGGGCGAATGTTACCGTGACCACACGACGGCAACATTCCGCTGCCTGACCGGAGGGAAGATTGATGACCGGACCGAACAATCCTGGATCGAACGACCCCGGGCAGAACGAGCCTGGCTCGAACGCGTCCGGGACAGATCCGCTGGACCACACCACCCACATTCCGCGCCCGGACCTGTCCGGCCAGTCGCCGCTCGGAGGACCGGGCCAGCCGCCTGCCGGAGGACCGCAGCAGCCCCCGCCGCCGTCGTGGACGCCTCCGCCCGCCGCTCCGCAGGGCTACCCCGGCGCGCCGACCGGCTCGCACCAGTCGACCGGCGCCCATCACCAGCCCGCCGGCGGACCGCCGCCGCAGCCGTGGAGTTCGCAGCCGTATCCGGCGGCGGGTGCTCCGGGAGCACCGGGCGCCTCCGGCGGCCAGGGCGGCGTCCCGGTCTCCCCTGCCGAACTGGACGCCTACGACGTGGGCGGCCCCGACGACAGCGGGTTCTTCGCCGGACTGCTCGACTTCAAGTTCACCAATCTGATCGCGTTGCGAGTCATCCCGATCCTGTACGCGGTCAGCCTGATCGTCGTGACCATCTCGGCCATCGCCGGCGCGCTGTCGGTGATCTTCTCGGGCTTCGCCGCGGGCGGTGCAGGCGGAATCATCGGCGGTCTGTTCGGCGGCCTGATCATCGTGCCGATCTTCTGGCTGCTGTACGTGATCTTCGTGCGAGTCCTGTACGAGCTGTTCATCTCGATCTTCAAGATCGCGAAGAACTCCGACAAGATCGCCGAGAACTCCGAGAAGTAGCCTGGAGGACATGTCTTTCATTCGCACGCAGGTCTCGGAAGGGGTCGGCGAGATCGTTCTCGACCGTCCCAAAGCTCTGAATGCGCTCGATCAGTCGATGATCGACGACCTCTACCGGGTCTTGGGCGAGTGGGGTGACGACGACGCGATCGACACGGTGCTGGTCACGTCGTCGCACTCCAGGGCGTTCTGCGCGGGCGGCGACATCCGGGCCGTCCGTGAGCACGCGGTGGCCGGCGAGACCGCGGCCGTCACCCACTATTTCGCGAGCGAGTACCGGCTCAACCAGCTGATCGCCGAGTACCCGAAGCCCTACGTCGCCCTGATCGACGGCGCGGCGATGGGCGGCGGGCTCGGGATCAGCGTGCACGGTGAGATCCGTGTCGTCACCGAGAACGCCCTGATCGCGATGCCGGAGACGGCCATCGGATTCTTCCCGGACGTGGGCTCCACGTACTTCCTGCCGCGGTTGCCCGCCGGGGTCGGCCTGTGGCTGGGCCTGACCGGCGCCCGGCTCCGCGGCAGCGACGCGGTGGCGGTCGGCCTGGCGACGCACTACGTGCCGTCCGCCGACCTGCAGCGCGTGGCCGACGCGATCCGCTCCGGGGCCGGACTGGCCGAGGCGCTAGCCGACCACCGCGCTCCGGTGACCACCACGCTTCCGCTGGCCAAGATCGCCGGCTACTTCGAACCCGGCGTGCCGCCGGCCGCCCTCATCGGCGGTCTGCAGGGCGCCGCGGGCGACGAGTGGGCCGAGCAGATGCTGGACCTGCTGGCCGGGGCGTCGCCGACGAGCCTGGCCGTGACCGCCGCGCTGATCGAGGCCGGCGAGCAGTCGTCGCTGGCGCAGTGCCTGGAGCGTGAACTGCACGCCGCCGAGCAGATCACTGCGACGCACGACTTCGCCGAGGGCGTTCGCGCCGTGCTGGTCGACAAGGACCGCAACCCGCAGTTCGATCCGGCCACGCTCGACGCCGTGGACGGCGCGCTGGTCGCCCGCATCGTCGGCGCCTGACGGTCCCGCTTGCCCCTGCATGGACGCCGGCGCGGCTAGTCGGCGGCGGCGACCAGCGGCTCCAGCACCAGCTTCGGGTGCTCCTTCTCGATGAACTGCAGCCGCCACTTGTCGCTGAACAGGGCGAGGATGGCACCGTCGCTGCGGGTGAAGACCTCGACGCCGCGCTGACGGGCCAGCTCCGGGGCGCTGGCCTCGTCGGTGCGGCGGGCCATCGAGAAGCCGAGCGGCTCGATGATGGTGTCGACGTTGAACTCGGCCTTCATCCGGGCCGTCACGACCTCGAACTGCATCGGGCCGACCGCGGCCAGGACCGGCGACGCGTCGCCGCGGATGTCGTTGCGCAGCACCTGCACCACGCCCTCGGCGTCGAGCTGGTCGACGGCCTTGCGGAACTGCTTGTACTTGTCCGCGGTGGTCACGCGCAGCGCCGAGAAGTGCTCGGGCGCGAACGACGGGATCGGCGGGTACTGGACCTTCGGGTCGATGTACAGGGTGTCGCCGGGGGCCAGCGCCATCGCGTTGACCAGACCCACCACGTCGCCCGGGTAGGCGGTGTCGACCGTCGAGCGGTCGCGCCCGAAGACGGCCTGGGCGTACTTGGTGGCGAACGGCTTGCCGGTCTGGGCGTGAGTGACGACCATGCCGCGCTCGAACTCGCCGGACACGATCCGCATGTACGCCAGCCGGTCCCGGTGACTGGAGTCCATGCCGGCCTGCACTTTGAACACGACGGCGCTGAACGGGTCGGTGACGCTGCGTTCGACGTCGTCGATCCCGGTGCGGCCGCGCGGCTCCGGAGCCAGTTCGACGATCGCCTCCAGCAGCTGGCGGACGCCGAAGTTCAGCATCGCCGAGGTGAACAGCATGGGCGAGGTCTGGCCGGCCAGGAACAGCTCCTCGTCGTGGTCCTGGCCCATCTCCGAGAGCAGTTCGCTCTCCTCGACGGCGGCGGTCCACGCGTCGCCCTCGCGGGTCGCGGCGTCGTCGGCGCTCACCAGTTCCTCGGGGGCGATCTTCGCGCCGCCCGCGGTGCGGGTGAAGTGGATGTACTCGCCCGTGCGACGGTCCAGCAGGCCGCGGAAGTCGCCCGCGATGCCGACCGGCACGTACAGCGGCGTGGGGATCAGGCCGATGCGCTCGGTGATCTCGTCGATCAGCTCGAGCGGCGTCTGGCCCGGACGGTCCCACTTGTTGATCACGGTGATGACCGGGATGCCGCGGTGGCGGCACACCTGGAACAGCTTCAGCGTCTGCGGCTCCAGGCCCTTCGCGGCGTCGATCAGCATGACCGCGGCGTCGACGGCGGTCAGCACCCGGTAGGTGTCCTCGGAGAAGTCCGAGTGGCCGGGGGTGTCCACCAGGTTGATGACGTGCGGAAGATCGTCGTCGTCGCCCTCGGCGGCGTAGCGCAGCTGCAGGGCGGTGGAGCTGATGGAGATGCCGCGGGCCTTCTCCATCTCCATCCAGTCCGAGACCGTCGCCCGCCGGCCTCCCTTGCCGTGCACCGCGCCCGCTTCGCTGATCATGCGGGTGTGCAGTGCCAGCGCCTCGGTCATGGTCGACTTACCGGCGTCCGGGTGGGAGATGATGGCGAAGGTCCGACGACGCTTCACCTCACGTGTGATGGACTCTGAGCTCACTGGTCCACGCTATCGGTCGGGCCCGTGGTCAGGCAAAACGGTGAAGCTCACGACTCCGCATGCGGGTCGAAGGGGTTGATCACGCGTAATCCTGCAGACTCGAATGGTGAGACGTCGCGAGTCGCTACCGCGAAGCGATGGGCCGAACTCGTTGCGGCGATAATCGCGTCGGCGTCGCTCAGCGCGGTGCCGCGGGCGCGGGCTGATGCACGGAGTCGGGCGTACTCGCGGGTCGCTGCCTCGTCGAAGGGCAGGATTCGATCGGCGAACAAGGGGCGGATGCCCGTTTCGAAGACCGTGCTCAACGTCTCTTGTCGGCGCCCCGCGGGCATACAGGCGAGTCCGAACCGGATCTCCGCAAGAGTGAACGCTGCCAGGTAGAGAGTCGACGATTCTTGCTGGTCGGTCCATGAGATCACGTTGCGCTCGGGCTCGTTGCGCATGAGTTCCGACACCACGTTGGTGTCCAGAACGATCATCGGAAGTCGATCGGTTCGGAACTGGTCGGATTGCGAGAGAACTCGATGTCGAAGCCGCCGGCCTTGCGCGCCAGCTCGCTGATTCGCGTTCCGAATCCGTCGCTCGGTGCGACGGATTCGTTGAGGATCGCGCGTACCTCGGCTTCGGTACTGCGGCCATGGGCGGCTGCCCTCGCCTTCAGGGCGCGGTGTGTCGCTTCGGGCAGGTTGCGGATGGTGATCGCCGACATTTCCCCTCCTGATATCAACTCGTAACGATGATATCAACATCCGGCTTGTCACGCCTGCGATCGCTCGAACGAGATTCAAGGTCAACTGAGGCATGTTGCTCGGCGACCGTCTCGACCTGCACGACGCTGCGGTCCGACGCGATCAGCTCCTCCATCGCGTTGGCGAGCTGCCCGGTCTCGTCGGCCGGAGGGAGCCGAGCCGTGCACCAGGCGAGGACAGCGTCGGTAGCGGCGGTGAGCCCGGCTTCGGGGTCCGGTTCATCGCCGCGCACACTGCATCGTGCAGCGCGTCGTCGAAGGGCGCCTCGTCGTCCCTGATCTGACCGGCATCGGAATGCAGCGCGGCGATGCCGGCCGGGCGCAACGACGCGCCGACCGCTCACCCGCGGCCTTCCGGGTCGCGGTGCGAGGCGCCGGTGGTGGGGCCGGAGAGCGCCCGAACTCACTAGGAGATCGCCCTACTCGAACGGGATCGGCGGCATCTTCACGACCTGGGCGGCGTAGCTGAGACCGGCTCCGTAGCCGAGGAGCAGGGCGGTGTCGCCGGGCTTGGCCTTGCCGGTGGAGAGCAGGTCTTCCATCGCCAGGGGGATGGAGGCGGCGGAGGTGTTGCCGGTGTGCTCGATGTCGTTGGCGACGACGGTGTCCGCGCCGAAGTGCAGGGTGCGGGCCAGCAATTCGTTGATGCGGGAGTTCGCCTGGTGCGGCACGAAGACATCGATGTCGGAGGCGTCGACCTTGGCGACGTCCATCGCGCGCTGTGCGGCCTTGCCCATCTCGAAGGCGGCCCAGCGGAACACCGCGGTGCCCTCCAGGCGCAGGAAGGGGCGCTGGACGCGGTCCCCGTCGAGGAAGGTGACCCAGTCGATGTCCTGGCGGATGGCGTTGTACTGGGAGCCGTCGCTGCCCCACACCACGGGGCCCAGCTCGAGTTCCCTGGTCGGGCCCACGACGACCGCGCCCGCGCCGTCGCCGAAGATGAAGCAGTTGCCGCGGTCGGTCATGTCCAGGGTCACCGACAACTGTTCCGCGCCGATCACCAGCACGTGCGTGGCGCTGCCGCCCTTGACCATGTCCGAGGCCAGCGCCATCGCGTAGCCGAAGCCGGCGCAGCCGACCGTGACGTCGAACGCGGGCACGCCGTTGGCTCCCAGTTCGGTCGCGACCTTGGTGGCGCCCGCGGGCGTCAGCAGCAGGTGGGTGTTGGTGGCCAGGATGACGGCGTCGATGTCGGCGCCGGTCAGCAGTGCGTTGGCGACGGCCTTGCGGCCTGCGCTGACGCCCATCTCGACGACGTCCTCGTCGCGGCGGGCGAACCGGCGGGTCTTGATGCCGGTGCGCGTGTAGATCCACTCGTCCGAGGAGTCGATGTGTTCGCAGATCTCGTCGTTGGTGACGACGCGTTCCGGGCGGTGCGCCCCGATCCCGAGCATGCCGATGTTCTTGATGCCGGTGGTGTCGGCCAATTCAGTCATGACTGCCACGCTACAAGGTTACTAGTGCGTAACCTACACAACCGTAACTTGGACTTCGGCGAGTTCGTCGGCGCTGCCCGTGCAGCCTGGTGGGTGCACCGCACGGGCGATCGGCACGACGATCGGCGACTCGGACTGCGCGGCGTGGTGGACTCTTCGCGTCTGTTCGGGCCGATGATCGCGGTGAGTTCACCGCGCGGGACCACGACGTCGAAATGCTCGGCGACCGGCCGACCGTCGGTTGTCGTGCGCCGGGCCGAATCCGACGTTACGATCGGTCCACATCGTCACCTCCGCATATCGGCGCCCGGTGCGGCGGAGCAGCGGGAGACCTCCGCCGGACGATCCGGTCCCCGCACCCCTGAGGGAGTTCGATGTCTGAGTCCGTGGAACCACGCCCCGTCGAAGTTCGCGACGTCCACCCCGACGATCTGGCTCTGCCGGTGCCGACCGTCGACGGGTTCCGGCGCTCGATCCTGCATCACCTGCAGTACGGGATGGGCACCGACCCCGAGCACGCGTCGACGTTCGACTGGCGGATGGCACTCAGCTACGCCATCCGTGACCGCTCGGTGCAGCCGTGGTTCAGTGCGACTCGCCGGACCTGGGAGGAGCGCCGCAAACGGGTCTACTACCTGTCGATGGAGTTCCTGATCGGACGGCTGCTGGAAGACACCGCGATCAATCTCGGGATCCGTGACATCGCCGTCGAGGCGCTGGACCAGCTGGGAATCGATTTCACCGTCCTGGCCGACGACGAGCCGGATGCGGCGCTCGGCAACGGCGGCCTGGGCCGTCTCGCGGCCTGTTACCTCGAGTCGATGGCCACCCTGGCGTGCCCGGCCTACGGCTACGGCTTGCAGTACGAGCACGGCCTGTTCAAACAGAGCTTCGCCGGCGGCCGTCAGGTGGAGGAGCCGGAGGACTGGCTGGTCAGCGACAACCCCTGGTATTTCACGCGCCCGGAGGCCGCCTACACGGTCGGTTTGCGCGGTGACGTGACCGAGCAGGACGGGCGGGAGATCTGGACGCCCGGGCTGCAGGTGATCGCCGAAGCACACGACACTCCCGTCGTCGGATGGGGTGGCCAGTGGGCCAACACTCTCCGTCTGTGGGCTGCCAAACCGAGTGCCGACCTGTTCGACCTCGCCCGTTTCAACGCCGGCGACTACGCCGCGGCCGCCGAACCGGAGGCCTGGGCCCGCACCCTGAGTCGCGTGCTGTACCCGGACGACACGACCAATCGCGGCAAAGAACTGCGGCTGTCCCAGGAATACTTCCTCACCTCGGCGTCGGTGCAGGACATTCTGCGCCGGTACCTCAACGACCACGACGACCTGCGCCGCATGCCCGACTTCGTCGCGATTCAGATGAACGACACCCACCCGGCGATCGCCGGCCCCGAACTGATCCGGATACTCGTCGACGACCACGGTTTCGCGTTCGACGGCGCCGTCGACGTCGCGACCGAGGTGCTCGGCTACACCAATCACACGCTTCTCCCGGAGGCGCTGGAACGCTGGTCGATCGGCTTGATGGGCAAGGTGCTGCCGCGACACCTCCGGATCATCGAACGTCTCGACACCCGCGACGCCGAACTGCACGGGCCGCGCCCGGACGGGGTCGGCTTGATCGCGGACGGCGACGTCAAGATGGGTGAACTCGCCTTTGTGACCAGTCACAAGGTGAACGGCGTCTCCGCTCTGCACACCGAGCTGGTGCGCGAGACGCTGTTCCCGGCGCTCGACGAACTGCACGGCGGGCGCATCGTGAACGTCACCAACGGCGTCACACCGCGGCGCTGGCTCAAGCTCGCCAATCCGCCGCTCGCGCAGCTGATCACCGACTGCATCGGCGAGGGCTGGGAAGCCGACCTGGACCGGTTGCGGGAACTCGAGCCGTACGCCGACTCCCCGGACTTCCGGGCGCGGTACGGGGACACCAAGCGGCTCGCGAAGGAACGGCTGGCGGGGTGGTTGGCCGAGCACCACGACATCGAGGTGCCGATCGAGGCGCTGTTCGACGTGCAGGTGAAGCGGCTGCACGAATACAAACGGCAGCTGCTCAACATTCTGTGGACGATCGCGCATTGGCAGCGCATCAAGGCCGACCCGGATGCCGGGTGGGTACCGCGCGTCAAGATCTTCGGCGGCAAGGCGGCCCCCAGCTATGCGGTGGCGAAGGACATCATCGCGCTCATCAACGACGTCGGCGCCGTGGTCAACAACGATCCGGAGACGCGCGACCTGCTGCGGGTGGTCTATCCGCCGAACTACAATGTGTCGATGGCGGAGAAGCTGATTCCGGCGGCCGACCTGTCCGAGCAGATCTCGACGGCGGGGATGGAGGCGTCGGGCACCGGCAACATGAAGTTCGCCCTCAACGGTGCGCTGACGATCGGGACGCTCGACGGCGCGAACGTCGAGATCCGCGAGCAGGTGGGGCCGGAGAACTTCTTCCTGTTCGGGCTGACCGCCGAGGAGGTCGCGCAGCGTCGCACCGAGCCCGACCACGCCCGCACCGCCATCGAGGCCAGCCAACCGCTGATGGATGTGCTGCAGGCGATTGCCGAGGGCACGTTCAGCCCGGACGATCCGAACCGGTACGGCGGCATTCTGGACATGTTGTGGAACAGCGATCACTTCCTGGTCGCTTCCGATTTCGCCGCGTACGACGCCGCGCAGACCGAGGTAGACGCGGCCTACCTGGACTTCAATCGGTGGCAGACGATGGCCGTGCGCAACATCGCGCGGATGGGCTACTTCAGTTCGGACCGGGCGATCCGGCAATACATGAGTGAGATATGGAACGTCAGCCGAGCCCTGTAGAACACAGCCCTGTAGAACACAGCTCCGTAGAGCAGAGCCGCGCGGCGGTGCTCGACGACGAGACGACACGGTTGCTGGTGGCCGGGCGGCATCCCGATCCGTTCGCGGTGCTCGGACCGACCGACGACGGCAGGCACGTCGTCGTGCATGTGCCCGGCGCGCGGCGGGTCTGGATCGTCAACGACACCGACGAAGCCCCGGCGCAGGCCGCCGCCGAGGGTGTGTTCGTCGGACCGATGCTGCCGTTCTATCGGCTGCGCGTCGAATGGCCGGACTCGTCGCGGGAGGAACGGGAGGATCCGTACCGGTTCTCGCCGGTGCTCGGTGCGATCGACGAGTACCTGATCGGGGAGGGCACCCATCGGCGGCTGTGGGAGGTTCTCGGTGCGCGGCCGGTGACGCATGAGGGGGTGGCCGGTGTGCATTTCGCGGTGTGGGCGCCCAACGGCGAGCGGGTGTCGGTGGTCGGCGACTTCAACGACTGGAATTCCACGGCTCATCCGATGCGGCTGCGCGGCTCGACCGGTGTGTGGGAGCTGTTCGTGCCGGGGCTCGGCGAGCGGGAACTGTACAAGTACGACATTCTCGGGCCGGGCGGGCGTCCGTTGCCGATGAAGGCCGACCCGGTCGGGTTCGGTGCGGAGCATCCGCCCAATACGGCGTCGGTGGTGCGGCGGTTCGGCGGGCGTCGGTGGCACGACCACGAGTGGCTGGCCGCCAGGGATGCGGCGAGTTCGGTGGACGCACCGGTCAGCATCTACGAGGTCCACCTCGGATCATGGCGGCGTCCCGCGGACGGCGCGGGGGTTCTGTCGTACGGCGAGCTGGCCGAGCAGTTGGTCGACTACGTCGCCGACCTCGGGTTCACCCACATCGAGGTGCTGCCGATCTCCGAGCATCCGTTCGACGGTTCGTGGGGCTACCAGCCGATCGGTCTGTTCGCGCCCACCGTCCGCTACGGACCTCCCGAGGAGTTCGCGGCGTTCGTCGACGCCGCTCACGCCCGCGGGATCGGGGTGCTGGCCGACTGGGTTCCCGGCCACTTTCCGACGGACCAGCACGGTTTGGGCCGGCTGGACGGGACCGCCCTGTACGAGCATGCCGACCCGGCCGAGGGGTTTCACCCGGACTGGAACACGCTGATCTTCAACTACGGCCGTCCGGAGGTGGCGAACTACCTGGTCGCGAACGCGCTGTTCTGGCTCGGCGAATATCACCTGGACGGTTTGCGGGTGGATGCAGTCGCCTCGATGCTCTATCGCGACTACTCGCGCCGCCCGGGGGAGTGGATTCGCAACAAGGACGGCGGGCGGGAGAACTACGAGGCCATCGCGTTTCTGCAGGACGCGAACGTCGCGGCCTACGCCGAGCACCCGGGCGCGATGATGATCGCCGAGGAGTCGACCACGTTTCCGCGCGTCACCGGCCGCGTCGACGAAGGCGGACTGGGGTTCGGGTTCAAATGGAATCTCGGCTGGATGAACGATTCGCTGGAATACTTCGGCAAGGATCCGCTCTTCCGGAAACACCACCAGAACAATCTGACCTTCGGCATCACCTATGCCTTCACCGAGAATTTCGTGTTGCCGATCAGCCACGACGAGGTGGTGCACGGCAAGGGGTCGATGTACGGCCGGATGCCGGGGAGCCACGCCGACAAGCTGGGCAATCTGAAGGCGTTCTACGGCTACATGTGGGGATACCCGGGCAAGAAGCTGCTGTTCATGGGGCAGGAGTTCGGTCAGCCGGCCGAATGGAATCACGACGCGCAGCTGGACTGGCAGGTGCTGCGTGATCCCGGGCATGCGGGCGTGCAGGCCGTCGTCCGCGACCTCAACGTGCTCTACCGCGAGCAGCCCGCGCTGCACCGCTACGACGCCGACCCCCGTGGCTTCCAGTGGCTGCTCGTGGACGCCGTCGACGTGCAGGTGTTCGCGTGGCTGCGCCGCGGCGCGGCCGGCGACCCGCACGTCGTGGTGGTGCTCAACCTCACCCCGGTGGAGCGGACCGGATTCCGGCTCGGTTTCCCGGTGGCCGGGCGGTGGATCGAGGCGCTCAACACCGATTCGGCGAGTTACGGCGGAGGGAACCGCGGCAACACGGGCGCGATCGAGACCGAGCCGGTGCCGGCGCAGCACGAGGCGCACTCCGCGCTGTTGACGCTGCCGCCGCTGTCGGCGATCTACTTCGTCGAGGACACGACGATCTGATGGGCCGCGATCGTCACAGCATTCTTTCGGTCGCCTCGGAGTGCGTTCCGTTCGTCAAGACGGGTGGCCTGGCCGACGTCGTCGGCTCGCTGCCGCACGCGCTGTCGAAACTGGGGTGGCGCACCCGCGTGCTGCTGCCCGCCTACCGCGGACTGCTCGAGCAGTTCGACGAGCTCACGCCGGTGTGGGAACACGGTGAACTGTTCGGCGGCTACGGGGTGGTGCTGGCCGGGAGGTACGCCGGACTGGACATGCTGATGCTCGACGCGCCGCACCTGTTCGACCGTCCCGGCGGCCCGTACAGCATCGACGGGCACGACCACCCCGACAACCATGTGCGGTTCGCCGCCCTGTCGTGGGTGGGTGCGCGGCTGGCGATCGACGGCACCGCCGAGGGGTGGCGGCCGGACATCATTCACGCGCACGACTGGCAGGCCGGTCTGGTGCCGTCGTATCTGCGGTACGCGGGAGTGTCCGTGCCGACCGTGATGACCATCCACAACGTGGCCTTCCAGGGGGTCTTCGGCGCCGACCAGCTGGACGCGTTGCGCCTGCCGACCTGGGACTTCCATTCGGAGGCGCTCGAGTATCACGGTCTGGTCAGCTCGCTGAAGGCCGGACTGGTTCACGCGTCGAAGGTGACGACGGTGAGCGCGACCTACTCCGAGCAGCTGACCACCCCCGAATACGGTTTCGGGCTGCACGGGGTGATCGCCGACCGGGCGCGTCGCGGCGACATGCTGGGCATCGTCAACGGCATCGATGTCGCCACGTGGGATCCGGCGACCGATCCGCACATCGCGTCCTACGGGGTCGGCAACATGCGGGCGAAGACGAAGAATCGTCGTGCACTGATCAAGATGTTCGGGCTCCGCCCCCCGGACGGTCCGCTGGCCGTGGTCGTGACCCGGTTGAGTTACCAGAAGGGGATCGACCTGCTGCTCGACGCACTCCCCGGGTTCATCGAATCAGGCGGCGCGGTGATCGTGCTCGGCTCGGGCGAACCGCAATACGAGTACGGGCTGGTGCAATTGGCCGACCGCTACCCCGAATCGGTGGGGGTGCGGATCGGGTACGACGAGCCGCTGAGCCATCAGCTGTACGCGGGTGCCGACCTGGTGGTGGTGCCGTCCCGATTCGAACCGTGCGGGCTGACCCAACTCTTCGGCCTGCGGTACGGGGCCGTACCGCTGGTGGCGTCGACGGGCGGACTGCGGGACACCGTGGTGGACGTGACCGACGAGAGTTTGGCGAAGGGGATCGCCACCGGATTCACCTTCACCGACGTCAGCGCCGGCGGGCTGGCCCACGGCTTCGCGAGAGCGGTGAGCTTGTACGCGGATCGACCCAGGTGGCGGAAGCTCCGCAAACGCGGCATGGAGACGCCCGTCGGCTGGGGGGCGTCCGCGCAGCACTATGCGCGACTCTTCGCCGAGCTGCTCACGTGACCGGGTCGGGCCGTCGGGTGACGGTGGGACGGCCCGCGCCGCTTGGCGTCACCGTCGACGACGACGGGGTCAACGTGGCCGCCTCGTCGCAGACCGCCGACAGCATCGACTTCTGCGTCTTCGGGCCGGACGGTGCGGAAGAGCAGATCGCGTTGCCGTTCCGCACGGGGGACGTGCACCACGCACACATCGCAGATGTCGGAACAGGCGCCCGGTACGGGCTGCGGGCAGCCGGGCCGCAGTCGCCGGGCGAGGGACTGCGGTTCAACCCGGCGAAGCTGCTGATCGACCCCTATGCGCGGGCGCTCGACGGCCCCGTCCGCTGGCATCAGTTGATGGACGGCGCCGTCGACGGCGACGACCTGCTGCTCGACGACCGCGACAGCGCGTCGGTGGTGCCGAAGGGGATTGTGACGGCCGGGGCCGGCGGGCCCGACCCGACGGTCAACCGCCCCGGGTACCACCCGTCCGAGCTGGTCGTCTACGAGGTGCACGTCAAGGGGATCAGTGCCGCCCACCCGGAGGTGCCGCCTGAACTGCGCGGCACGTACGAGGGAATGGCGCATCCGGTCATCCTGGATCACCTGGTCTCGCTCGGAGTGAACGCCGTCGAACTGATGCCCGTGCAGGCGTTCATCGACGACCACGCGGTGGTCGAGCGAGGTCTGACGAACTATTGGGGCTATCAGCCCATCGCCTGGTTCGCTCCTGAACCGCGGTATGCGCGCACCGACGCGGTCGCCGAGTTCCGCTCCCTCGTCCACGCCCTGCACTCACGCGGAATCGAAGTGATCTGCGACGTCGTCTACAACCACACCGGTGAGGGAGACGAGTTCGGGCCGACGCTCTCGCTGCGCGGGCTGGACAACGGGGTGTACTACCGTCTGCAGGACGGCGGCCGCCACTACGTCGACGACACCGGCACCGGCAACACCCTCGCGGCCGATCGTCTGCCGGTGCTGCGGCTGGTGCTCGACAGCTTGCGGTACTGGGTCACCGAGTTCGGCGTCGACGGCTTCCGGTTCGACCTGGGGGCCACGCTCGGGCGGGAACTCGAGGGGTTCCGTCCGCACGGCCGGTTCTTCGCCGCCCTGCGGCAGGATCCGGTGCTGGCCGAGGTCAAACTGATCACCGAACCGTGGGACATCGGTCCGGGCGGCTACCAGCTCGGCCATTTTCCGGTGCCGCTGCACGAGTGGAACGACACGTTCCGGGACGGCATGCGACGAGTCTGGCGAGGCGACGTCACTTTCGCCGAAGCCGACCTCGGCGCCCGCCTACTCGGCTCGGCCGCGCAGTTCGATCACTCCGGCAGACCCGCGTCGACGTCGGTGAACTTCCTGACTGCGCATGACGGATTCACCCTGGCCGATCTGGTGTCGTATACGGCGAAACGCAACCAAGCCAACGGGGAGGGCAACCGCGACGGTCACGACGACAACTATTCGGATGACCTCGGCGTGGAGGGGCCGACCGACGACCCGGCGATCCGGCGAGCGCGGTCACACCGGATGCGGGCGATGCTGGGCGCCCTCCTCGTCTCGCAAGGCATCCCGATGCTGCTGGCCGGCGACGAGATCGGCAACAGTCAGGACGGCAACAACAACTCGTACGCGCAGGACAATCCGATCGGCTGGATCGACTGGTCCCACCCGGACACCGCACTGCTCGGTGTGGTGCGCCGGCTCGTCGCCTTGCGGCGGGAACAACCGATGCTGCGGCAGCGAGCCTTTCTGCACGGTCGCGAGCGCCTCGACGGCCACCGCGATGCGGTGTGGTGGCTGCACGACGGATCCGAGCCGACGGCGGCCGACTGGCACCGCCCGGACCTGCGCGCCATCGCGCTGACCCTGCGCGGCGCTGCCGGCGATTCGCTCGGCGAGCAGTCGACCGACCTGGTGTGCGTGATCGTCAATGTCGGGCCGGACGTCGAGTTCGTCCTGCCGCCGGCCGACGGCCGCACCTGGCAGGTGGAGATCGACACCGCCCGTCCGGAGGAGAACATCGAGTCCGGCGAGAGCTACCCGGCGGCCGAACAGTCCGTCACCGTCCTCGTCGCCCGGTAGAAAGGTCAGGCCTCGATGGCGGCGAGGTGCGCGGGCAGCGGACCGACGGGCTGCTCGTCGAGCCCGTCGAAGCTGGAGATCTTGGGGGCCGGGGGCAGCGTGGCGACGCATCCGGCATAGCTCAGGCCGGCGCCGAAGCCCAGCAGCAGCGCGGTCTGGCCGCCCTTGGCCTTGCCGGTCGCCAGCATCTCTTCCATCGCCAGCGGGATCGATCCGGCGGAGGTGTTGCCGGTGGTCTCGATGTCGTTCGCCATCGGCAGGTCGTCGGGGAAGCCGAGGTTCTTCTTCATCAGCTCGCTGATCCGGGCGTTGGCCTGGTGCGGGATGAAGACCTCGATGTCGTAGACCCCGGCGCCGGAGTCGGTCAGCAGCGAGCGCAGTGCCTTGGGCAGGGTCACCGCGGCCCAGCGGAACACGCTCGGGCCCTCCATGCTGATGATCAGGCGGCCGACCGGGTCGGTCTCGGGATCCTTGTGCTGGTACTCGACGGCGCGCGCCATGTACTCGACGGTGTCGCGGTTCTGGCTGATGGCCGCGGCGTGCTCGCCGTCGCTGCCGGAGACGATCGGCGAGATGCCGTTCTCCTCGCTCGGGCCCACGATCACCGCGCCCGCGCCGTCGCCGAAGATGAAGCCGGTGCTGCGGTCCTTCGGATCCAGGCCCACCGACATGGTCTCCGCGCCGATCACCAGGGCGTAGGTCGCGCTGCCCGCGCGGATGGCGTCGGTCGCCACGCCCAGGCCGTAGCCGAAGCCGCCGCAACCGGCGGTCACGTCGAACGCGGGGATGCCGTTGAGGCCCACGTCGTAGGCGATGGTCGGAGCGCCGTGCGGCACGTTGAAGGGCCAGCTGCTGGTGGCGAAGACGAGCAGATCGATCTTGTCGCGGTCGACGCCGGAGTTGACGATGGCGCGCTCGGCGGCTTTGGCGGCGATGAAGCGCATGTCCTCGTCGCCGGTGACGAAGCGGCGGCTGCGAATGCCGCTGCGCTCGAAAATCCACTCGTCCGACGAGTCCATGACGGTGCACAGCTCTTCGTTGGTGACCGACCGGCCGGGGCGGTACGCGCCGATGCCGAGCATCGCGACGTTCTCATGGCCCTTCGGAACGACCAGCTTCGCCACGTTTCACGTCCTTGCTCTCATGGGGGCGCTTCGTTGCGCCTCATCGAAGAGAAATGATAGCGGGCCGCTACTCCACGACGACGTCGTGCGGTGCGCCGACCGCGTCGCGAGCCTTCATCGTCAGCAGTGCGCCCGCGATCGACAACACGCCGGCCATGGTGAAAAGCAGCCAGAATCCGCCGACCGCGGCCACCAGCCCGGCACCGAGAATCGGCCCGATCAGCTGGCCGAGGGCGGCGGCCACGTTGACCACGCCCAGGTCGCGGCCGTGGTCCTCCTGGTGCGGCAGCAAGTCGGTGGCGAAGGCCAGGCCGACGGTGGAGAAGCCGCCGTAGCCGACGCCCATCACGGCCGACGCGAAGACCGTCGCGCCGAACGTCGGGTGCAGTGCGATGATCGCGCCGGATCCGGCCTGGATCACCGCGCACCAGACCGTCAGCGCACGACGATGACCCCGCCGGTCGGAGATCAGCCCGGTGACGATCGACGCCGCGACGACGAAGATCGTGTAGACGACGATCAGGATCAGCAGATTGTTCTCGGCGACCGCCTGCTCCTGGTGCAGTCCGTACAGGAGAAAGAAGAGGAACAACGACGTCCCGAGGGCGTTGCCGATGTTGCCGATCAGCCGCCCGGACAGCATCCACGCGAAATCGGGGTCGCGCAGCGACCGCAGCGGAGTCTTCTCGGTCTCGGCGGCCCGGGCCATCGCGTCGGCGGGTGGATCGGGCAGCCCGAACGCGGCGAACGTGCCGACGACGCCGATCAGCGCGGCCAGCAGCAGGTAACCCTGCGTGACGGTGAGGCCGGCGACCACGACCGCGCCGACGCCCAGCACGATGCCCAGGGCCTGCGACGATCCGACCGCCGCGGCCGCCGCGCCGCGCTGCGCGGGCGGCAGTTGGTCGGCGATGAGCGCGGTGAACGCCGCCGAGGCGACCGCGACGCCCACCGAGACGCCGATCCAGCACAGGGCCACCCAGACCGGCTGGTGCGCGAACCCGGTCAGCGTCAGCGAGGCCGCAGTCAGCCAGACCCCGCCGAGCGACCACACGCGTCGTCGACCGCCCAGGACCGCGGGCAGGTTCGCGCCGCGCGTGCGGTCCGACAGGGCCCCGGCGACGGGACCGGCGATCACCCCGGCCAGCCCGCCGACGCCCAGGATGATGCCCGAGATCACGACGCCGCTGACCCACCGGTCGCCGTCCTGGGACACCGACGAGTCGAGCTGCAGTGGCAGCAGCAATTGCAGCGGCGTCAGCTGGACCATCCAGATGACCAGCCAGGCGAGCGTGAACAGCGTCAGCCAGCCGCGTCCCGCACGCGTCTTCATTCGGCGATCCTACGTGCGGCGGCGACGGATCGCGCGGCCGCGACGGTCTGCCGGTACCAGTCGTACGACGCCTTCGGGGTGCGCTCGCCGGTCTCGAAGTCGACGTGGGTCAGGCCGAATCGCTGCGTGTAGCCGTCGGCCCATTCGAAGTTGTCGAGCAGCGACCACACCGTGTACTCGTCGACGCGAACCCCGGCGTCGACGGCGTCGAGCACCGCGCGCACGTGGCCGTCCAGGTACGCGATGCGGTCGGCGTCGTCGATCCGCTGCGCCCGATCGGATTCGGGGAACGACGCGCCGTTCTCGCTGACCACGATCGGCGGCAGCGCGTCGCCGTAGCGGCGGGTGAAATCGAGCAGCAGATCGCGCAGCGACGACGGCAGGATCGGCCAGTCGTCGCCGAAGCCGGTGACCGGCACGCCCGGGGTGGGCAGCATCTGGAACGGGATGGGACTGCCGGGCGACGGCGCGCCGACGGTCGTCGGATTGTAGAAGTTGACGCCGTAGAAGTCGGGGCGCGCGCTGATGAGGGCCAGGTCGCCGTCGTGCACCGGCAGTTCGCAGCCGCCCAGCGGGCTCAGATCCGGATACGTCCCGGTCAGGACCGGGTCGGCGAACAGCCGGTTGTGCAGCACGTCGTAGGCGTGCGCGGCGGCGACGTCGCCGGGTTCGGACGATCGTGGCAGCACCTGGGTGTGATTGTTGGCGACGCCGACCGCGAGCGCCCCGGCCTCCCGGAGCGCGGCGGCGGCCAGGCCGTGCCCCAGCAGTTGGTGATGCGCGGTCGGCAGGGCGTCGAACAGCAGGACCCGGCCCGGCGCGAGAGTCCCGATCGCATAGCCCTGCAGGGTGGACATGGCCGGCTCGTTGATCGTGTACCAGTGCTTCACGCGATCGCCGAGGACGTCGGCGACGAGCCTCGCGTAGTCGGCGAACCGGTAAGCGGTGTCGCGCTCGAGCCAGCCGCCCGCGGTTTCGGCCCCGACCGGCAGATCCCAGTGGTACAGCGTGGGGAACGGGGTGACCCCGGCGTCGAGGAGGTCGTCGACGAGCCGCGAGTAGTAGTCCAGCCCCGTCGGGTTCGGGCCGCCGCGACCGTCGGGCTGCACGCGCGTCCACGAGATCGAGAAGCGGTACCGGTCCAGCCCGAGCCCGGCGGCCAGCGCGACGTCCTCGCGTGAGCGGCGGTAGCTGTCGCAGGCAGGGTCGGCCGTCGCACCGTCGATCACCCGGCCGGGGGTGTCGACGAAGTCGTCCCAGACGCTGCGGCCGCGGCCGTCCGCGGTCCGGGAGCCTTCGATCTGGAACGCCGCAGTCGCCGCCGACCAGCGGAGGCCGCCGGCGGCCGCGCGGCCGGAAGTCGGAAGTTCGGGCACAGCGCCTGAATCTACGCCGCTCAGTACAGGTGCCGGCTCAGAACGGGCCAGGCCCGTCGCAGGGCGTCGTTCCAGTACGCGAACGAGTGCGTGCCGGTCGCCGGGAAGTACGTCGTCACGCCGATGCCGAGCTGGTGCAGGCGCGTGACGAACTGCTCGCTGCACGCACGCACCGCGGCCTCGATCGGCCCGCCGACCAGCATCTGCTGCACCTTCTGCGGATTCGCCGTGTTGTCGTGGCGGCCGGGCAGACCGGGGCCGGCGGAGACGAAGACGTCCTTGCCGCGCAGTCGTCCGGCGCCCAGCTCGGCGTCGTGGGACAGCCAGGCCGGACCGCCCACCGGACCCCACATGTTCGTGACGCTGCCCGCGCCGCGGCCCTCCACGGTGAGCCGGACGTACGTGCTGCCGAGTACGCCGCTGGTGTTCGGACAGCCGCTGAACGACGCGACGCCGCGGTACAGGCCCGGCACGCGTTCGGCCAGCGCCAGCGCGGCACTGCCCGACATCGACAGTCCGGCGATCGCGTTGCGGCCGTTGGTGCTCAGCCGGCCGGCGATCACCGGGGGCAGTTCCCTGGTCAGAAAGGTCTCCCAGCGCTGTCGGCCGAGCGACGGGTCGTCGTGGAGCCAGTCGGTGTAGTAGCTGAACGCCCCGGCCATCGGCACCACGACGTTGACGTGCTTTCCGGCCGTGATCTGCGTGACGTCGCCCTGGTCGAACCAGTTGGCGTCGTCCTCGCCGCCGCTCGCGCCGTTGAGGAGATACAGGGTCGGCGCGGGACCTCCGCCGGCCGGCGTCAGGACGTCGACGGGGATCTCGCGTCCCATCGCGGCGCTGTAGACCATCAGGTGCAGTCGCTGCGGCTTCGCCTCGGCGTGACCAGGTGCGACGAGCAGTGCGCTCAGCAGGATCGGCAGAACTGCGGCGAGTGCGCGGGCCGGCGCACGGACGAGTGATCTCATGCTTACGATCCCACCCCCGGCCGGTCGTCGTGGATCGAGTAGTCGGCTACCCGAAATTCAGCGTTTCTCGCCGCACTTTCCTACGCGTCCGGCTCCTGATGCGGGTAGCGGTGGTCGGTCGCCGCGACGAACGTCTCTTTGATCGCGCGGACGGCGGTCCACCGCAGCAGGTTCATCTTGGTGCCGGCCTTGTCGTCGGTGCCCGACGCCCGGGCCCCGCCGAACGGCTGGTGACCGACGACGGCGCCGCTCGGCTTGTCGTTGATGTAGAAATTGCCCGCGGTGTAGCGCAGACGGTCCTGGGCCTTCGCGACGGCGGCCCGGTCGTCAGCGATGATCGAGCCGGTGAGCGCGTACGGGCTGCCGTGGTCGACGACGGTCAGGATGTCGTAGAAGGCCGACGCCGTCGAATCGTCGTAGACGTGCACCGACAGCAGCGGGCCGAAGTATTCGGTGTGGAAGGCGTCGTCGCCCGGATCCTCGCCGATCAGCACCGTCGGGTCGATGAAATAGCCGACGCTGTCGTCGTACTTGCCGCCGGCCCCGATGCTCAGGCCGTCCGTCGTCTTCGCCCGGTCGATGGCGCCGGACAGCTTGGCGAAGGCGCGGTCGTCGATCACCGCGCCGCCGAAGTTGCGGAAGTCCGCGACGTCGCCGTACTGGATCGACTCGACCTTGCCCAGGAAGTCGTCTTTGATCGTCGCCCAGACCGATTTGGGGATGAAGGCGCGGGAGGCCGCCGAGCACTTCTGGCCCTGGTAGTCGAAGGCGCCGCGGAGCAACGCGGTGGTCAGGATCTTCGGCTCCGCCGACGGATGGGCGAGGACGAAATCCTTGCCGCCGGTCTCGCCGACCAGGCGCGGGTAGCTCTTGTAGACGTCGAGGTTCTCGCCGGTGGTGCGCCACAGGTGCTTGAACACCGCGGTGGAGCCGGTGAAGTGGATGCCGGCGAAGTCCGGGTCGGCCAGCAGGACGTCGCTGATGTCCGGGCCCGGGCCGTAGACCAGGTTGATCACGCCGGGCGGCAGCCCCGCGGCCTCGAGGATCTTCATGGTCCAGTGTGCGGCGATCGCCTGCGTGGCCGACGGCTTCCAGACGGCCGTCGTCCCCATCAGCGCCGGCGCGGCGGCCAGATTTCCGGAGATGGAGGTGAAGTTGAACGGCGTGATCGCGTAGACGAAGCCTTCGATCGGCCGGTAGTCCAGACGGTTCCATTCGGCTTTATCCGAATGCGGTTGATCGGCGTAGATCTCACGGGCGTTCGAGACGTTGTAGCGCCAGAAGTCGGCGAGCTCGCACGTGTCGATCTCGGCCTGGTAGGGCGACTTGGACTGGCCGAGCATCGTGGCCGCGTTGATCTTCTGGCGGTACGGGCCGCTCAGCAGGTCGGCGGCGCGCAGGAAGATCGCGGCGCGGTCATCGAAGTCCATCGCGCGCCAGTCGTGCGCGGCGTCACGGCAGGCCTGGACGGCAGCGGTCGCTTCGGCCTTGGTCGCCTCGCGGCCGGTGCCGAGGACCGACGCGGTCTTGTGAGGCTGAACCACGTCGAACGGCGTGCCGTCGCCCGCGACGTGCTCACCGCCGATGAAATGATGCAGTTCGAGCGACGCCGAGGCCACTTCCTGGATCGCCGTACGCAACTCGGCGCGGGCTGGGGAACCGGGGGCGAACGTGTCGCCCGGTTCGTTGACGGCGGTCGGGGGCGTGGTGACGGCGTCCATGCCAGCCCACGCTACGCCGCGTCTACCAGGCGTGTACCTGATTTTGCGCGGCTTCGAGGCCCTGCGCGACCAGTAGCTCGGCGGCGTCGACGCCGTTTCCGATCAGCAGGTCCACCTCGGCGCGATCGGCGGTGGGGAAGGGTTTGAGCACGAAATCGGCCGGATCCTGGCGGCCGGGCGGGCGGCCGATGCCGAGCCGCACGCGCAGGTAGTCGCGCGTGCCGACGGCCGATGTGATCGAGCGCAGGCCGTTGTGGCCGCCCTCGCCGCCGCCGCGCTTGAGGCGGATGGCGCCGAAATCGATGTCGAGCTCGTCGTGCAGGACGATCAGGTCTTCGGGCGCGACGTCGTAGTACTTGACGAGCGGACCGATGTGCCGCCCGACGGTGTTCATGTAAGTCCGTGCCTTGGCGACCAGGACGGGTTCGGAGCAACCGCCGATCGAGCCTGCCGACCCGCCCCCCGCGCCTGTCGAAGGGAGCCGCACGGTGGCGACTTCGGCACCCGACTTCTTGTGCACGGTGTACTTCTCGCCGTACGAGAAGACCAGGCTGTCGG
>JASGFV010000003.1:0-47659 GCA_047605365.1 Gordonia sp. (in: high G+C Gram-positive bacteria) | reverse complement strand
TCGAGACCGCATTTTGAGTGCGGCGCGTCTGCCAATTTCGCCACCGGGGCTGGTGGTCGTGCGCAGACGAGTGTACGTACCCTCATCTGCTCCGCGCACACCCCCCATGGAAACCGGCCGAGAACCGGGGCGTGCATCGCCCCGAACGGACCGCTCGTCCCCGGCGGATGCACCCGGACGCGACCGGGGAACGTGTTCTTCGTCTCAAGGAGGTGAGCTACGCTACTTCTCAGTAATCTCACAGATGTGTCACATCACGACTTCGGGGAGTTGTCCAACACATGATCCAGGCGACCCGCAGCGGACTGCGCCGACTCCTGATCCTCGTCCTCGTCCCGCTCCTCGTCGCCGCGGGCGCCTCCCTCGCGCCGATGACGAACGCCCCCGCTCAGGCGGCCGTGTTCGGCGCGCTCGGAGCCCAGTGGACCCGCACCGCCGAGGGACCCCAGCGCTACCCCCGCCACGCGGTGACCCCGGATGTGTCGATCCGGATGAGCGACGGCACCGTGCTCCGCGGCAACCTGATCCGGCCCGCGAACCAGGCCGGACAGCCGGTGGACAGAGAACTGCCGACGATCGTCAACATGACGCCGTACACCAAGATGGTCAGCGCCCTCGCCGCCGAGGTCCTGAACTATCCGGTGCTGATCCCGCAGCTGATCGAACTGCTCAACGCGATCAACCTGCGCGGCACCGTGATCTCCGGTTACAACGAGCTGGTCGGCTCGCTGCGCAGCGGCTTCACCGACACCTTCTCCTACGATCCGAAGCTCATCCGTTCCGGCTACAACATGCTCGTGGTGGACGTCCGCGGCACCGGCTTCTCGCAGGGCACCTGGCAGGTCTTCGGTCCGCGCGAACGCAAGGACACCGTCGAGGTGATCGACTGGGCGAAGAAGCAGAAGTGGTCCAACGGCAAGATCGGCATGGCCGGCGCGTCGTACTCGGGCATCAACCAGCTTCAGGCCGCCGCGGACGCGCCCGGCAGCATCGACGCCATCGTGCCGGTGGTCCCCGGCGCCGACCTCCTGCGGGACGTGGTGGCACCCGGCGGCGGCGTCGGCGCCGGATTCCTCGGCTTCTGGCTCGCCGCGGTCAACGCCACCAAGATGATTCCGAACGTGGCCTCCATGCTCAACGGCACCTTCGACTGGAAATGGCTCGGCGACCGCGCGAAGGATCCCCTCACGTTCTTCGACGTGATGCTGCAGGCGCTGACGATCCAGCGGCCGGGCCAGGCGACCGGGGACACCCGCGAACTCCTCAACGACGGCACCCGCCGCCGGACCGCACTCCACACCGACGTCGGCAAGGTGACCACGCCGACCTTCGCCATCGGCGGCTGGAACGACCTGTTCACCAACAGCCAGGCCCGACTGCTCAGCGGCCTCACACAGCTTCCGGACAGCAAGAAGAAGCTCGTGATGGACGACGGCTACCACATCACCGTGGGCGCCGAGTTCGGCACGCGCGGAGCCCCGCCGAAGATGAACGTGTTCTCCCGCGCCTGGTACGACAAATGGCTCAAGGGCATCGACAACGGCATCGACCGGTACTCGCAGGCCACGCTCGCCTCGATGCCGCGGGACTCCTTCTTCCAGACCCAGAGCTTCCCGATGCCCGGCGTCACGCACCGGCGTCAATATCTCACCGGTCGGCCGTCCGGGTCCGTCCACACCCCGGTCGCCGGCGACGGCTCGCTCTCGTCGGCCGAGCCCGGTGCCCGGGCGACCCGCCTGGTGCAGCCCGGTCTGAGCAACCTGTGCGGCCGGGACGGATCGCAGGGCGCCGCGGGCGTCACCGCGTTCTTCGACTTCTGCGGCCGGGACAACCGGATCGCCGAGGTGGCCGCGCAGACCTTCACCACCGCACCGGTGAAGAAACGGACGCGGATCTCCGGCTGGCCGGGCATCCACCTGGTCCAGCGCCTGGCCGCGACCGACGGTTACTGGCACGCGACGGTCAACGTCGTGAAGCCGGACGGCCGGTCGACGGTGATCTCGATGGGCCAGCTCGTGGTGTCGCTGCGCGAGTACGACGAGTCGCGCAGCCAGTTCGCGGCGAACGGCGACGTCGTCGACCCGTTCCTGCACCTGTCCCTGGACAGGTACAAGCCGGTCCGCCCCGGCCAGACCCTGGCGGTCGACATCCCGATGAGCCCGACCCAGGCCACCCTGCAGCCGGGTGACCGGGTCCGGGTGGACCTCTACTCGCTCAACGCGCCCAAGGCGGTGCCGTTGGGCCCGACGATGTGGAGCAGCCGTTTCGGACCGCAGTACATCGAGATCGATCCGAAGAAGCCCAGCTGGGTGAACATCCCGGTCGACCACCCGCTGCGCTGATCCCGGTCGGGTCGGGTCGCACGGCGCGACCCGACCACGGCGGCCGCCGTCTCTCCCCTGCCGACGGACACCGGCCGCCGGCGTGCCGCCGACGGCGACATGTCGTCGAACGAGGCGCAGGCGGCCGGTGTCCGTCGGTGGACTCCGCAGGCCCGGTCGGAGCAGTCCCCCGTTCAGCACAGACCTGTGTCAGCGCAGGTCCGTATCTGTACAGGTCTGTTCAGTGTCAGCGCAGGACGATGCCCTCGGCGAGGTCCGCCCGGGTGACTCGCTGCGGTGTCGTGTCGCCGATCTCCACCAGATAGGAGTCAGTGGACTCGTAGACCATCTCGTAGATGGTGAACGACGCGACGCAGGTACCGCCGCGGGAGGCTCCCGACTCGCGCACCAGCGGTCCGGTGCCGACGACGTCGCCGTCGCGGACGTCGATCAATCGCACCGTGTCACCGACACCGATACCGCTGCCGTCGAGCGCCTTCTCGGTGGTGCAGTCGATCCGCACCGCGCCGTGCGCGGTGAAGTACGAAGCGTTCACCAGCCCCAGCACCAGTGCGCCGACCGCGAGCACCAGCAGCAACAGCCCGGCGAGCACGCTGATCGGCAGCACCCAGGTGCGCAGGTTCTTCCGCCAGGTCGCGGGCGGCAGCGGTGGACCGGGCGGCTGGAAGTACTGGATCTTCGGCATCGGCGGAGGCGGCGGATAGGGGATGCCCGGTCCGGCGGCCGGGACCGACGGCGGGAAGACGACGTCGGGTCGACCGCCCCCGGGAACCGGGCCGGGTCGGGGCCCGGGTCGACCGGTCGGCGGCAGAACCTGCGCCCCGGGTCCCGGAGCGCCCGGATACGGAGCGCCTGGATACGACGGGCCCGGATACGACGAACCCGGCATCGGAACCGCGGCCGGAGCAGTCGTCCACGGAGTCCCGACACCCGAATCCGCAGCACCCGAATCCGCAGAACTCGGATCCACAGCGCCCGAGTCTGCCGAGTCCGAGTCCGCCGGGTCCGAAGCGACTGCACCCGGACCCGGGAGGTCCGAATCCACCGCACTCGAACCGGCAGCCTCGGAATCCACCGGGCCCGAGTCCGCCGAGCTCGAATGCACTGTGTTCGAGTCCACTGTGTTCGAGTCCACCGAGTCCAGCCCCGCGGCGACCGGATCGGCGCCGCCGTCACCCGGAACCTCGCCGCCGACACTCTCGGTGCCGGTGCTCTCGGCTCCGGGGTTCTCGCCGCCGGTGTCTTCCAGGACTCGACCGACCGGGTCCGGAAGTCCGGGACCGTCGCCGCCGGAACCCCGGACGTCCGGCCCCGCGGCTCCAGGACCCTCTGCCGCTTCGTTCACGCGTTTCCCCTCAACTCTCGTCCGCCATCCGTCGACCGATCGGTGTCATTTCCGGGGCGGGAAGTACTTGATCAGCGCCTCCTGCACCACGGAGGTGGCCAGGAGACCGTCGCGCATGAAGAACCGGCCCGACCCGATCCCGCGGGAGCCCGCCGCGACCGGCGACTCGGTGGAGTAGAGCATCCACTCGTCGAACCGGAACTCGCGGTGGAACCACATCGAATGGTTCACGGTCGCCGCGAACAGGCGATCCATGCCCCACGACAGGCCGTGGGTGGTGATGATCGAGTCGAGCACCGTGGTGTCGGAGGCGTACGCCATCGCCGCGACGTGCATCAGCGGATCGTCGGGCAGCGTGCCGTCGGCCTTCATCCAGACCCGGTTGTGCTTGAGGGTCTCCCCGCATCCTTGACCTTCCACGTGGGGTCGTTGGCGAAGCGGATGTCGATCGGGTGCAGGGCGTTGACGAACAACGCGATCTGGTCCTCGTACCCCTTGAAGTGCTCGCCGAGCGGCGGCAGCTCCTCCGGGTACGGGACCAGCGGGCTCTCCACCGCGTGCTCCAGGCCGGCGCTGTTGTCCTGGAAGGCGACCAGCATGGTGAAGACCTCCTCACCGTCCTGTGCATCGCCGTCACCTGCCGGTTCGCGAAGGCCTTGCCGTCGCGGAACCGCTGCACGTGGTACTCTATCGGCTTGTTCACGTCGCCGCCGCGGATGAAGTGCGCGTGCAGCGCGTGGACCGGCGGATTGCCGCGGGTCAGGGTGCGGCCCGCGGCCACCACGCCCTGGCCCAGGAGCTGACCGCCGAAGGTCCGCGCGGTCTTCTGCGTGGGGTGCTGTCCGTGGAACAGGTTCTCATCGACCTGCTCGATGTCGAGCAGGTCGATGAGCTTCTCGAGGTCGCCGCCCTCGCTCTCGTCTGAGATGCGATGGCTCGGGTCGTCCAGGTTGCGGGTCATCCCACAACCCTATGTGACGGCGACGGCCGGCCTCCGTGGCAGCCGTCGATCAGTGGTCCTGTTCGCCGATCCGGTGCAGGTGCAGCAGGTTGGTGGAACCGGGGACCTGCGGCGGCGCACCGGCGACCACCACCACGGTGGAACCGCGCTTGACCGTTCCGTTCTCCTCGCAGAACTCGTCGAGTTGATCGATCATCGCGTCGGTGCCCGAGGCCCGGCCGACGAGGAACGGTTCGACGCCCCAGCTGAGCGCCAACTGGTTCCGGATCAGTTCGCTGGTGGTGAACGCCATCAGCTTGAGCCGCGAATGCAGTCGGGCGATGCGGCGCGCGCTGTCGCCGGTCTCGGTGAAGACCGCGATCCCGGCCGCGTTGAGCCGCTCGCCGATGTCGCGGGCGGCGAAGGTCAGCACACCTCGCTGGGTCCGCGGAACGTGCTTGAGGTCGGGAACGGTCCGCCGGCTCTCCTCCGCGGCGACGACGATCGAACTCATCGTGCGCACGGTCTCGAACGGGAACCTGCCCACCGAGGTCTCCCCGGACAGCATCACCGCGTCGGCACCGTCGAGTACCGCGTTCGCGACGTCCGAGGTCTCCGCGCGGGTGGGTCGGGAGTTCTCGATCATCGAATCGAGCATTCGGGTGGCGACGATCACCGGCTTGGCGTTCTCCCGCGCGATCTGGATCGCGCGCTTCTGCACCAGCGGCACCTGTTCGAGCGGCATCTCCACGCCGAGGTCGCCGCGGGCCACCATGATGGCGTCGAAGGCCAGGACGATCGCCTCGAGGTTGTCGATCGCCTCCGGCTTCTCCAGTTTGGCGACCACCATCACGCGGTGTCCCACCCGGTCCATGATCTCGTGGACCAGCTCGATGTCGCCGGGGCTCCGCACGAACGACAGCGCCACCAGGTCGACGCCGAGTCCCAGCGCGAACTCGAGATCGTCGATGTCCTTCTCGCTCAGCGCGGGCACCGAGATGTTCATCCCGGGCAGCGAGAGTCCCTTGTGATTGGAGACGGTGCCGCCCTCGGTGACGCGGCAGACGACGTCGTCGCCGTCGATCTCCTCGACCACCAGTCCGACCTTGCCGTCGTCGACCAGCAGCCGGTCGCCGGGCTTGGCGTCCTCGGCGAGCTGCTTGTAGGTGGTGGAGACGCGGTCGTGGTTCCCCACGACGTCGGCGACGGTGATGCGGACCAGCTCTCCGGTGTTCCAGTCGACGGCGCCGTTCGGGCGGCCGTTCTCCTCGAACCATCCGAGACGGATCTTGGGTCCTTGCAGGTCGGCGAGGATGCCGACCGGTTTACCGGTCTTGCTCGCCGCCAGACGCACCGCCTCGTAGACCTTCCGATGGTCCTCGTGGGTGCCGTGGCTGAAGTTCATGCGGGCGACGTCCATCCCGCTTTCGACGAGCTCTGTGATGCGCTCTTCGGTGTTGGTCGCAGGGCCGAGGGTACAGACGATCTTGGTTCGACGGGTCACCCTGTCCAGGCTAGTCCCTCGTCCCCGGGTCGTCAGATCTTCCCGCCTCGGGATCGGTCCCCGTGTCGGCCGGTCCGCCCGGCTCGGTGCCGTCGGTCTGGTCGACGTCGGTGTCCTCGGCCTGGTCGACGTCCTCTTCCACCTGATCGACACCGGCGTCCTCCGCCTGATCGACGCCGGCATCACCCGGCTGGTCGACGTCGGCGTCCTCCGCCTCGACGGCCGGGGTGTCGGTTGCCGAGGTGTCGGCGGTCGGGGTGTCGGCGGGCTGATCCAGGTCTGCTCCGGCGACAGTCTCGGCGACACCCGCCGCGGTGGGATCGTCGGCAGCGGGATCGTCGCCGGTCCCGTCGTCTTCCGTCCGGTCGTCCCCGGTCTGGTCGTCTTCTGCCTGGTCGTCCTCGGTCTGGTCGTCTTCTGCCTGGTCGTCCTCGGTCTCCGCCTCCTCCAGCGGGTGCGAATGCACGATGACCATCGTCGTCTCGGTGCTCTCGACCACCCCGCGGATCTCGATGCCGCCGGAGGCGGCCGACTCGGGCTGGATCGTGTAGAACGACCCGGACGGGCTCGCGGCGGATCCCTCGGGCTCCTCCGCAGAATCGAAGTCCTCCACGGAATCGGTCTCGGGCGCAGAGTCGGGAGCGTCGTCGGGCTCGGGCACGACGTCAGCGGGCTCGGCGGGCTCGATATCGGCCGCACCGCCGGGCGCCTCGGCCGTCTCCGGTTCGGTCGCCTCTTCTTCCGTCGGCACCGCTTCCGTCGGCACCACGACGTCCGGGACCGCTTCGGCACCGGTGAGCGTGTCGACCTCGGGGGACGTCTCAGCCGCGGGGAACGCCTCGTCAGCCGTGGCGGCGACCGGAGCGGCTTCGACGTCCGACTCCTCCGTGCCGACGGTCTCGGGCGCCACGTGCTCGTCAGAGGCCTCGACGAGGGCTTCGACGGGGGTCTCCCGGAGGTCGTCGCTCCCCACGGCGGGCCCGCCCGGCGTGCCGGAGTAGCGGAGGCGGTCGGCGGCGACCTCGCGGACGGCCGGAATGAGGCCGGTGATCATCGGGTCCTTCACATGCCGCACGTTCTCGACGACGCCCTCCGCGGCGCCGACCCCGGTCTCCGAAGCGGCGACGGGTTCGGCGGAGGTCTCCGTCTCCGCAGAGGTCTCGGTCGGCACGGCGTCGTCGCCGGTGTCCACGGCCTCGGCGTCCTCGAAGGCCGTATCGACGGCCTCGATGTCCACGACCTCGGTGTCCACGTCCTCGATGACCGCCGTCTCCGAACCCGCTGCCTCCGAACCCGCGGTCTCGGGGTCCACAGCGGCCTCGGCGTCCACCGGATCCACGACGTCGGCGTCGTCGACTCCGGGACTCGACTCCACGGGACCGGTGTCCACGTCGTCGTCGAAGACGGCATCCGCGGGATCCACCGCCGCCGACTGCGCCCACACGGCCTCCGGCGCGGTGGGAGTCCGCCCCGCGGACCAGGCCGCGGCCGACCAGGCGCCCGCGGATCCGGGTGCGGGCCGGCCGAACTCCGCCGCGCCGGCGGAGGGCTCGGCGAGTTCGGGGTCGAACGCCGGATACCCGGGCCGCGCATCCGGATCGTCGTCCGAGGGGTACTCCGCGGCATCGTCGAAGTCGGTGTCGTCGTACTCGGCGTCGTCGTCCCAGCCGTCGTCGTACTCGTCGTCCGACGGCGCCTCGTCCGACGGCACCCCGGTGAAGCCCTCGGCCTCGAGCTCCTCGGCCCTGGTCGGCCAGTACATCTCCAGGCCGGTCTCCCGGCCGCGCGTGGCGAAGACGAAGTAGAGCGCCGCGCACAGGAACACGAACGCCGACGTGAACAGGTTGACGCGGATGCCGAGGATCTCCGTGGCCTCGTCGGTCCGCATCATCTCGATCCAGAACCGGCCCAAGCAGTACCCCGCCACGTACAGGGCGAACAACCGGCCGTGGCCGATCCGGAAACGCCGGTCGAGGAACACCAGGACCGCCACGATCAGCAGGTTCCACAGCAGCTCGTAGAGGAAGGTCGGATGCACCACCTCGGCGAGGACACCGGTCGAGACGCCCTGCGGCAGGGAGATCCCGGTGACGGCGCCGTCCTGACGCACGTACAGTTCCAGGCCCCACGGGAGGTCGGTCGGCCCGCCGTAGAGCTCCTGGTTGAAGTAGTTGCCGAGCCGACCGATCGCCTGCGCGGCCAGCACCGGCGGGGCGAGCGCATCGCCGAACGACGGCAACCGGATGCCCTTGGTGCGGCAGCCGATCCACGCGCCGAGGGCGCCGACGAGCACCGCGCCCCAGATACCGAGACCGCCGTCCCAGATGGCGAACGCCGCGCCGATCCCCCTGCCGTCGGCCCCGAAGTAGCGGTGCCAGTCGGTGAGGACGTGATAGATCCGGCCGCCGATCATGCCGAACGGGACCGCCCAGAGCGCCACGTCGAGCACGTCGCCGGGTCGTCCGCCGCGTTCCTGCCAACGCCGGTCGCCCCACCAGATGGCGACGACGATGCCGACGATGATGCAGAGCGCGTAGGCCCGCAACGGCACCGGTCCGAGGTACCAGACCCCCTGGGCAGGACTCGGCAGGTACGCGAGGATACTCGTGTGACTCACGCGTGCCACCCTAACGGACGACGCGCCTCCCGGCCGCTAAGCCGTGTTACGGCAGACCTTCCGCCCGATCAGAGGTCGCCGCGGCACCCGCGGGCGAGTTCGGTCACCAGGGCGGCGACCGCGTCCTGGCCTCGATCGTGCGCCGAGACGATCGCCGATCCGACGATCACCCCGTCGGCGTATTCGGCGATCTCGGCCGCCTGAGCCCCGCTGCGCACGCCCAGACCCACCCCGATCGGGATGTCGGAGTGCTCCCGGACCCGCGCGCACAGTTCCGGCGCCAGGTTCGAGACGGCGTCACGCGCCCCGGTCACGCCCATCGTCGACGACGCGTACACGAAGCCGCGGCAGTGATCGAGCGTCATCGCCAGCCGCTCCGGCGTGGACGACGGCGCCACCAGGTAGATGCGGTCCAGTCCGTGCGCGTCGGAGGCCGTCTCCCATTCGCCGCCCTCCTCGGGGATGAGGTTCGGCGTGATCAGGCCCAGACCGCCGGCCGCGGCCAGATCGCGGGCGAAGGCGTCGACGCCGTACTTGAGGACCAGGTTCCAGTAGACCATCACCACCGGTTTCGCTCCGGCGTCGGCGACGGTCTCCACCGCGGTGAACACGTCGCGAACCCGGCTGCCGTTCGCCAGCGCCACCTGGGTGGCCGCGGCGATCGTCGGCCCGTCCATCACCGGATCGGAGTACGGGATGCCGACCTCGACGATGTCGCAGCCGGCGTCGACCATGGTGCGCAGGGTGGTCAGGGAGTCGTCGACGGTGGGGTAGCCGACCGGGTAGTAGCCGATCAGTGCGGCGCGGTCGTCGGCGCGGCAGGCGGCGAAGGTCTCGCCGAGCCGCGAGGGCACCTCGGACTTGCTCATGCTCCGGCCTCTTCCTGGTTCTGGGCTCGCGCCTGCTTCTGCTTGACCTGCTCGGCGTACTCGAACTCCGACGGCGGCTTGCCGAACAGTCCGAACCACTCGCCCGCGGTGTCGACGTCCTTGTCGCCGCGTCCGGACAGGTTCACGACGATGATCGCGCCCTCCCCCAGTTCGCGGCCCAGGGTGAGTGCTCCGGCGACGGCGTGGGCCGACTCGATCGCCGGGATGATGCCCTCGCGGCGCGACAGCAGGGCCAGCGCCTCCATCGCCTCGGCGTCGGTGACCGGACGGTACTCGGCCCGGCCGATCTCCTTGAGGTGGGCGTGCTCGGGGCCGACGCCCGGGTAGTCCAGTCCCGCCGAGATGGAGTGCGACTCGATGGTCTGGCCGTCCTCGTCCTGCAGCAGGTACGAGTAGGCGCCCTGGAAGGCGCCAGGGCTGCCGCCGGTGAAGGTGGCGGCGTGCCTGCCGGTCTCCACGCCGTCGCCGGCGGCCTCGAATCCGACGAGGCGCACGGCGGCGTCGTCGATGAAGGGGTGGAAGAGACCGATCGCGTTCGATCCGCCGCCCACGCAGGCCACGACGGCGTCGGGCAGTCGTCCGGCCTGATCGAGGATCTGGACGCGGGCCTCCATGCCGATGAATGCGCTGGAGGTCGCGCACCATCATCGGGAACGGGTGCGGTCCCGCCGCGGTGCCGAAACAGTAGTAGGTGTCGTCGGCGTTGCTCACCCAGTCGCGCAGCGCCTCGTTGATGGCGTCCTTAAGGGTGGCCGAGCCGGTCTCGACGGCCACCACGTCGGCGCCGAGGAGGCGCATGCGGGCGACGTTGAGCGCCTGCCGCTCGGTGTCGACGCGCCCCATGTAGATCACGCACGTGAGACCGAGCAGCGCGCACGCGGTCGCGGTGGCGACGCCGTGCTGGCCCGCACCGGTCTCGGCGATCACCCGGGTCTTGCCCATCCGCTTGGCCAGCAGCGCCTGACCGAGGACGTTGTTGATCTTGTGCGAACCGGTGTGGTTCAGGTCCTCGCGCTTGAGGAAGATCCGGGCCCCGCCCGCGGCGTCACCGAGCCGCTTGGCCTCGTACAGCGGCGACGGGCGTCCGGTGTAGTCGCGCTGCAGGGCGTCGAGCTCGGCGAAGAACTCGTCGTCGGTGCGCAGCTTCTCGTAGGTGGCGGTGGTCTCCTCGATCACCGCCATCAGCGCCTCGGGCACGTGCCGACCGCCGAAGACGCCCCAGTGCCCCCGCTCGTCGGGGCCGATCGACGAGCGCTGCGCGACTCCGTCGCTGGCTCGGGGGAAGCGCGGCATCGCGCCGCCTGCGGATTCTGCTGCGGGGTGTTCGGTCACGGTGTCTGAGTATCCTCGTCGTCTCGATCGATGCGCGAACCGGGCCCGCCGACGGCGCGGGCCCGGTCCGTGTCGCACCGATCGACGGTGCGTCGATCGGTGCGAAGGCGTGGGTTCGGCGGTGTTCGATCCGGTCGGTGTTCGCTCCGGTCTCAGTGGGACGGCTTGGGGCACGACGGGTGCGCGCCCGCGGTCACCAGATCCGACACCGCCTGACGCGGATCGCCGCTGGTCACCAGGCCCTCGCCGACCAGGACCGCGTCGGCGCCCGCCCCGGCGTAGGCCAGCAGGTCGGCGGTGCCGCGCACCCCCGACTCGGCGATCTTGATGACCGTCGACGGCAGCCCGGGCGCGATCCGGCTGAAGCAGTCGCGATCGACCTCCAGGGTCTTCAGGTTGCGCGCGTTGACGCCGATCACCGAGGCGCCCGCCCGCAGTGCGCGGTCGGCCTCCTCCTCGGTGTGCACCTCGACCAGGGCCGTCATGCCCAGCGACTCGACCCGGTCGAGCAGCGAGACCAGGGCGTGCTGTTCCAGGGCCGCGACGATCAGCAGGATCACGTCGGCGCCGTGCGCGCGGGCCTCGTGGATCTGGTATGGACCCACCACGAAATCCTTGCGCAGCACCGGGATCTTGACCCGGGCGCGCACGGCGTCCAGGTCGGCGAGGCTGCCGCGGAACCGTCGTTCCTCGGTGAGCACGCTGATGATGCGCGCCCCGCCCGCCTCGTAGTGCCGGGCCAGTTCGGCGGGATCGGCGATGTTGGCCAGGTCCCCCTTCGACGGGCTCGCCCGCTTCACCTCGGCGATCACGCCGATGCCCGGCTGCCGCAGCGCCGCGGTGGCATCGCGGGGCTCGGGGGCCCGCGCGGCGGCCGCCTTCACCGCGGCCAGGTCGAGAACCGCCTCACGGGCGGCGACGTCAGCCTTGACCCCCTCGATGATCGAGTCGAGTACTGTGCCGCCAGTCACCGAGTCGTCCCCTTTCGTGCTGCGGAACCAGGAATGCCCTCAAGGTTAGAGACCCTCGTGTGAGACCGCTCTCCCGGGTCCGTCGAACCGTGTGTACGGCGGATCCGGCGAACCGGGTCTCCAGTGCGAATCGCGTGATCGGCGTGCTTGTCGGAGGGAGCCGCTAGGGTGCGGTTCATGCCCTGGAGTGAGGAACAGGTCCTGGCCGCGGCGCCGGACGCATCGTCGGTGAAGGCCGCGCGCAGACTCGCCGTGCCGGGCCCGTGGTCGGACGCCGGCAGCACCGATGCGCTGCTGTGGGGCTCGTGTCAGGGCAGCGGTAAGAAGCCGTATCAGGTGAGCATCGACCTGAACGGTCCCGCCTACCGCTGCTCGTGTCCGAGCCGGAAGTTCCCGTGCAAGCACGCGCTCGCGCTGCTGTTGCTGTGGTCGGCGCGATCGGCGACGGCGAGGTGGCCGGCTTCGCCGCCGAATGGGCCGACCAGCGCGCCACCCGCACGCAGCGGACCGCCGCCGCCTCCGCGGAACCGGCCGATCCGGAGGCCCGCGCCGCCCGCCGGGCGGCGCGGCTGGAGAAGATGGACGCCGGTGCCGACGACTTCGCGCGCTGGCTCGGCGACCTCGCTCGGGCCGGTCTCGCCGAGGCGCTGCGCCGTCCCGTCGACTGGTGGGAGGGGGCCGCGGCCCGCCTCGTCGATGCGCAGCTCCCCGGGCTGGCCGAACGGGTGCGCGACACCGGCGCCGACGTCGCGCACGGGCTGTCGGCGCCGGAACTCGCCGAACGGGTCGGCCTCTGGTGGACCCTGACGCGGGCGTGGCGGCGTCGGGCGGCGCTCGACGAGCCGCTGGCCGCCGATCTCGCCGCCGCCGTCGGACTGCCGACGCCCACGGCGCAGGTGCGCGACGGCGAGCGCATCGCCGGGACCTGGACCGTGGCCGGCGCCCACCGGGACGAGCGCGGACGACTCGCGCAGCAGCGCACCTGGCTCCGCGCCGACGACGGCCGCTGGGTGATGCTGCTGGAGACCGCCGGTCCCGGGCAGTCGCTCGGCGTACCCCAGCTCGCCGGGGCCCGGCTCGACGCCGAGGTGGCCCTGTATCCGGGACACGCACCCCGCCGTGGACTGTTCACCGGGGAGGCCGTCCCGGCGGGCCGCGCCACCGCGTTCGTGGCCGGTTCCACCGTCGACGACGCCCTCGACGCCGCGGCCGTCGCCCTGCGTGCCGTGCCGTGGCGCGACCGGCACCCGGTGGTGCTCGACTCCGCCGCGCTGACCGTCGACGGCGGGGTCTGCGACCCGGCAGGCACCGCGCTCCCGTTGAGCGACGACACCCCGCACGAGCGCCTGCTGGCGCTCACCGGAGGGCGGGCCGAGCAGCTCTTCGGCGAACTCGACGGCGGACGGCTGCGCGTGTTGAGCGTCGTGGTGGACGGGGCGGTGACCTCACTGTGAACACCTCGTGGCAGGCCGATCTGCTGACCGCCGCCGTCCTCGGGACCGGGCGCCGACCGCCGCCGACCGTTCCCGCCGAACTCGGCGCCGCCCCCGCCGGTCTCCCGCCGGAGGTCCTTCTCCTGGACCAGCTGGCCGTGGGGGCGGCGCTGGCCCGCGCGGGCCGGACCGCCCGGACCGGCGAACCGATCGCTCCGGCGGCGCCCGAGGTGCGCCCGGCGGCCCCCGAACGTGCGGCGGCGCAGCTGCGCATGCTGATCGAGACGCCGCCGTCCCGCGAACTGCGCACCGAGCTGCTGCGGCGCTGGCTGGCGTGCGCCGAGGAGTCCGGCGTCGTCGTACCGCCGGAGTTCCTGCCGATCCTGGCCGCCCTCGCGGTGACCGAACCCGAGCTGCGCGCACCGCTGGCCGCGGTCCGGGGTCGACGCGGCGACTGGCTCGCCGCGCGCGCGACCGCGCAGAAGCGGGGTGCGGGTACCGGGACTGCGGCACCGGCGCCGGCGGCTTCGCCGACGGGCGGCGAGCCGACGCTCGCGGACCTGCGGGCCGACGATCCGGCGGCCGGACTCGACCGGTTGCGGGCCGCCTGGCCCTCGTTGCCCGCGCGAGCCAAGGAGGAGGCGCTCAAGACGCTGCGCACCGGGTTGTCCGCGGCCGACGAGGAGTTCCTCGAGTCGTGTCTGACCGAACGGTCCTCCCGCGTCACCGCGGCCGCCCGCACCCTGTTGACGCTGCTGCCGGACAGCCGTTTCGCCCGGCGGATGGCCGACCGGTTGCGCCCGCTGCTCACGGTCACCGCGCCCGGACGGTTCGCCGCCCTGCGGCCGGGGGCGGTCCGCGGATCACGGTCTCCCCGCCGCAGACGCTCGACGACGCCGCCCGCCGCGACGGCATCCGGCCGATCGAGGCCGACGCCGACCGGGTGTCCGCGCTGTCGGCGATCGTCGCCGCGGCGCCCCTGCGGACCTGGACCGACACCGCGGGGGCCGCCCCGGCCGTCGTGGTCGCGGCGCTCGCCGACGACGCCACGGTCACCGCGGCCCTCGTGCGGGCCGCCGTCGCCCAGCGGAATCCGGAGTGGGCCGCCGCGCTCGCCGAGGACTCGCGGTCGGCGGATCTGATCGAGGTGCTCGCCCCGGCCGACCGGGAACGCTTCGTGCTGCGGCACCTCCCGATCGAGAGCGACACGGATTTCGCCGGCACCCTGGCCCTCGCCGCGACACCGTGGTCGGCGGCCGTCGCCGATGCCGTCCTCGATCGGCTCGTGCGGCCGGTCCCGGAGAAGAGCCGCGGACCCGGCCTCTGGCTGCCGCACGACGCGACGACCGCGTTCCCCGTCGCCGCGGCACCGCGGATCCGCGTCCTGCTCGACGATCCGCCCGAGACGAACTGCGCGCTCTCCGACGAGCGGCACCGCAAGATGCTGCGCACCGCCCTGTCCTTCCACGCCTTCGACCGATCCATCCGGGAGTCCTTCTCATGACCGACCGCACCGTGCTCTCCGACAACACCGCGCCCTCCGCCGTCACGCCGTCCGACACCGCCGAGGTGGTCCGGGCCCACGCCGAACAGGCCTACGCCGACGAGCTCGCCGCCCTGGACGCCGCCGACGACCGTCCCCGCCCGCCGCAGTGGAAGCTCTCGCCGTGGGCGGTGTCGACCTATCTGCTGGGCGGCACGCTGCCCGACGGCACGGTGATCACCCCGAAGTACATCGGCAGCAGGCGGCTCATCGAGATCGCCGTCGCCTCGCTCGCCACCGACCGGGCCCTGCTGCTGCTCGGTGTCCCGGGCACCGCGAAGTCGTGGGTCAGCGAGCATCTCGCCGCCGCCGTCAGCGGCGACTCGACCCTGGTGGTGCAGGGCACCGCGGGCACCGGTGAGGAGACCATCCGGTACGGCTGGAACTACGCGAGCCTGCTCGCCGAGGGCCCGTCCGAGCGCGCCCTGGTCCCGGGCCCGGTGATGCGCGCGATGCGCACCGGCGCCCTGGCCCGGATCGAGGAGCTCACCCGCATCCCGGCGGACGTGCAGGATTCGCTCATCACCATCCTCAGCGAGAAGACGCTCCCGGTGCCCGAACTCGACACCGAGGTGCAGGCGCGGCGCGGTTTCAACGTGATCGCCACCGCCAACAACCGCGACAAGGGCGTCAACGATCTCTCGTCCGCGCTGCGTCGCCGGTTCACCACCGTGGTGCTGCCGCTCCCCGATTCGCTCGACGACGAGGTCGACATCGTGACCCGCCGCGTCACCAGCCTCGGCGCCGCCCTGGATCTGCCCGCCGACCTGGAATCGCTCAGCGAGATCCGCCGGGTGGTCACCGTGATGCGGGAGCTGCGCGCGGGCGTCACCGCGGACGGCCGCACCACCGTCAAGTCGCCGAGTTCCACCCTGTCGACCGCCGAGGCGATCTCCGTGGTGACCAGCGGGCTGAGCCTGGCCGCGCACTTCGGCGACGGCACGGTCGGTGCCGCCGACGTGGCCGCGGGCCTGGTGGGCGCGGTGGTGAAGGACCCGGTGCAGGACACGGTGATCTGGCAGGAATACCTGGAGACGGTGGTGCGCAACCGTCCCGAATGGTCCGACCTCTACCGCGCCTGCCGCGAACTCGACGCGCCGTCCGCGTGAGGCCGTCATGACCGACGTCCACGTGCTCGGGGTGCGGCACCACGGGCCCGGCTCCGCCCGCGCGGTTGCCGAGGCGCTCGAGGAGCTGCGCCCCGACCTCGTGCTCGTCGAGGGGCCGCCCGAGCTGGACGCGCTGACGGGGCTCGTCGCCGATCCCGGCCTCCGGCCGCCCGTCGCCGCGCTCGTCTACGCCGCGGACCGGCCCCAGCTGGCGACCTTCTACCCGGTGGCGGACTTCTCGCCCGAATGGGTGGCGATGCGGTGGGCCGCGCGGAGCGGGGTCGAGCAGCGCTTCCTGGACCTGCCCGCCGCGCACGCGCTCGCGCTCGACAAGCAGCACGCAGAGAAAGACGAGGACGCGGCTCCGAAGCGCCGGTGGCGTCCGCCGACCCGATCGGGGCGCTGGCGCACGCGGCCGGCTACGACGACCCGAGCAGTGGTGGGAGGACGCCGTCGAATCGCGGGCCGGGTCGGCCCTGGAACGGTTCGCGGCGCTGCGCGAGGCGATCGCCGAACTGCGGCATGACGAGCCCGAACGCGACCCGGGGCGTCCGGACAACCCGGCCCGCGAGGCGGCGATGCGCCGGCGTGCTGCGTGAGGAGATCAAGGCCGGGCGCGAGCGAATCGTGGTGGTGTGCGGCGCCTGGCATGCGCCCGCCCTGGTGCCGCGCCTCCCGCCATCAGCCGCGACCAGCAACTGCTGCGCGGCCTGCCGAAGATCAAGGTCGCCGCGGCCTGGGTGCCGTGGACGGCCGACCGGCTGAGCCTCGCATCCGGCTACGGCGCGGGCGTCGACTCGCCCGGCTGGTACCGGCATCTGTTCGACCACTGGGCCTCGGGCGCGGAGCACGACCCCGCGATGAGCTGGCTCGTCCGGGTCGCGCGCGAGCTGCGCGCGCAGGGCATCGACGCGTCCACGGCGTCTGTGGTCGAGGCGAGCAGGCTCGCGTCGTCGCTGGCCTCGCGGGCGCCGGCCCGGGCTGAGCGAGCTGCCGACGCCGCGCTGGCGTGCTCACCAACGGCAACCCTACCCGCTGGAACTCGTGCGGTCGTCGCTCGTCGTCGGCGACCTCGGCACGGTGCCCGAGTCGGCGCCGCTCGTGCCCCTGGCCTCGGACCTGGCGACTGCAGAGGCGACCCGGCTGAAGCCGTCGGCGCCGCCAGGTGTCACGCTCGACCTGCGCACCGTGCCGGGCGTGCCCGCTCGCGGCTGCTGCACCGCTTGCCGCGCTCGGGGTCGCGTGGGGGCGCCGACGACCACCGGCCGCAGACGGGAACGTTCAAGGAGCAGTGGGAGCTCGTGTGGCGCCCGAGCTGGCGATCGACATCGTCGAGGCCAGCCTGTTCGGCACGACGGTAGAGTCCGCGACGGCGGCCTTCGTCGCCCGCGGGCGGCCGGCCTCGTCGCTGGCCGAGCTGGCCGCGCTCGTCAACGTCTGCCTCCTCGCGGAGATCAGCGTGCATGACGTGTCGCGCGGCTCGCGGAGCAGAGCGCGCGGCGCACCAACATACCGGCCTGCTCGCCGCCGTCCGGCCGCTGGCCGAGGTGAGCCGGTATGGATCGGTGCGCGACCTTGACACCACCGAGGTCGAGGCGGTGCTGCGCACGCTCGTCGCCCGCGGACGGTGGGCTGCCGACGTTCGCCACGTCGCTGCACGAGGACGCCGCCGCCGAGGTGCTCGGCCGTCGACGACGCGCACGCGGGCCTCTCGCTGCGGCAGGACGACGGCTCCTCGACCCCTGGCTGGCTGCCTCGCGCTCTCCGACCGCGACCAGACCCGGCCTGCTGGCGGGCGGGCCACCAGGCTGCTGCTCGACGCGGGCCATCGACGCGGCCGCGCCGGTGTGCTGATGGGTCTGCGGCTCTCCCGCCATCGACCCCCGACGCCGCGGGCTGGCTCTCCGGGTTCCTCGCCGGGTCGGCCGTCGTCCTCATCCACGACCCGCAACTGCTGGCCCTGGTCGACGCCTGGGTCCGGCGTCGCGGCGAGGCCTTCGACGACCTGCTCCCCTGCTGCGCCGCACCTTCGCGGAGTTCTCCGCCCGAGCGCGCTGCTCGGCGACAGGTGTCCCGCGACGCCCGCGCGTCGCGCCGGAGTCGCCTGGAACCTGGAGGCCGCCCGCCGGCACTCGCGGCCGCCCCGGATCCTGCGGAAGGAGAGGCCCGATGCGTGACGCCCGACCGGCTCACCCGCTGGCGGCTGATCCTCGGCTCGGGCGAGGCCGACGGCGTCACGCACGGCGCGGCCTCGCGCTGAGGCCGACGACGCCAACCGCGACCGCGTGCTCGACCTGTACGACGCACCGCGCCGCGGCGGCCTGGGAGCCTCGCAGCCGAGGGTGTCCCGCTGGCTCGGCGACATCCGCACGTACTTCCCGTCGTCGGTGGTGCAGGTGATGCAGTCCGACGCGATGGATCGGCTCGGCCTGCGCCAGTTGCTTCTGGAACCGGAGATGCTGGCCGCGGTGCAGCCCGACGTCGCCCTGGTCAGCACGCTGATCGGACTGAATCGGGTGATGGACGACGAGTCCCGGGAGACCGCCCGGCAGGTGGTGCGGAAGGTGACCGACCAGCTCGAGGAGCGGCTGCGCGGCGCCACCGAACAGGCCGTGACCGGAGCGCTCGACCGCTCGTCGCGCACCAGCCGTCCGCGGCCGGCGGACATCGACTGGAACCGGACCATCGCCGCGAACCTGAAGCACTATCAGCCCGAATACCGCACGGTGGTTCCCGAGCGCCTGGTGGGCTATGCCCGTCGGCGGCAGCGGGTGGAACGCGAGATCGTGCTGTGCATCGACCAGTCGGGGTCGATGGCCGAGTCGGTGGTCTTCGCCAGCGTCTTCGGCGCGGTGCTCGCCTCGCTGCGGTCGGTGCGCACCCGGCTGGTGGTCTTCGACACCGAGGTGGTCGACCTCACCGAGGAGATGACCGATCCGGTCGACGTGCTCTTCGGCGTGCAGCTCGGCGGCGGCACCGACATCAACCGGGCTGTCGCCTACTGCGGGTCGCAGATCGAGTGTCCGGCCGACACGGTGATGGTGCTGATCAGCGACCTGTACGAGGGCGGAGTCGCCGAGGAGTTGCTGGCCCGCTCGGCGTCGATCGTCGCCTCCGGCGTCACGATGGTGGCACTGTTGGCGCTGTCGGATTCGGGTACGCCGTCGTTCGACGCCGATCTCGCCGCCAGCCTGAGCGAGGTCGGGGTCCCGGCGTTCGCGTGCACTCCGGACCTGTTCCCGGATCTGATGGCGGCGGCAATCGAACGCCGCGACGTCGGCGAGTGGGCCTCGGCGAACGACATCGTCACCGCCCACGGCACGTAGCGAGCTCAGTCCTTGGTCGGGTCGATCCCGTTGTCGAGCGAGTCCCAGAGCTCGCGCTCGGAGTCGGCCGCCGCCGTCGGCGCGGGAGCGCCCACGACGTCGCCTTCGGCCTTGCGTCGAGCGTGTTCGGCGAAGGCCTTGCGCTCCAGCTCCTCGCGACGCGCAGCGGGCGAGGTGTATTTCGACGACATGCCGGCGTCGCCTGCGGCGCGCGACATCGCGACCGCCCCGAGCACTGCCAGCGCCGCCGAGACCAGCACCACCACCCCGGGCCAGGTCTTGGCGACCACCGCGGTCACCTCGTACTGACCGGGGATGTCGATGACGTCGGCGGCGTAGCGGTTGTCGCTGCCGTCACGAAGCAGGGAGACGGCAGGCACCGCAGAGACCACGCCGCCGATCGCGACGAGGATCGCCACCAGCCGCAGCGCCCAGCCGCGCACCGCGAACTGCACGGCGCCGGCGGCGAGCATCGCCGCGGCGACCGCGACGAGCCACGGGCTCCAGTCGGCGCCGAGCGTCTCGAAGACGCGAGGCAGGCTCAGTCCGTTCCGGGCGACCACTTCGGCCCACGTCATCCGCGACGCCCACCACAGCCCCAGGGCAGCCAGCAGCAGCAGGACCAGCGCGATGATCTGGGGACGGCGGTTCATCGGGCGGCCTCTCCGCGCACCGGGTCCATCGTTCCGGCGGCCGCGACGGCGTTGAGCACCGCCGTCGCCTTGTTGCGCGCCTCGTTGTACTCGTACTCGTAGTTGCTGTCGGCGACGACGCCGCCGCCGGCCTGCACGTACGCCTTGCCGTCGGCCATCAGCGCGGTGCGGATGGCGATCGCGGTGTCGGCGTCGCCGGCGAAGTCGAAGTAGCCGACCACGCCGCCGTAGAGGCCGCGGCGAGTGAGCTCGTTCTCTTCGATCAGCTCCATCGCGCGGACCTTCGGAGCCCCGGTCAGCGTCCCGGCCGGGAAGCAGGCGGTCACCGCGTCCAGCGCACGCTTCTCCTCGCGCAGTTCGCCGGAGACGGTCGAGACCAGGTGCATCACGTGGCTGTAGCGTTCCACCCGCCGGTAGTCGGTCACCTTGACCGTGCCCGGGCGGCAGACGCGGCCCAGGTCGTTGCGGCCCAGGTCCACCAGCATCAGGTGCTCGGAGTTCTCCTTCTCGTCCTCCAGCAGCCCCTTGGACAGCAGCAGGTCTTCCTCATCGGTCTCGCCGCGCCAGCGCGTGCCCGCGATGGGGTGAGTGGTGGCGACCCGATCGGTCACCGTGACCAGCGCCTCCGGCGACGATCCGACGATGGTCAGCGGACTCCGACCGATGCCCGGAATGCGCAGCAGGTACATGTACGGGCTCGGGTTGGAGGCCCGCAGCACGCGGTAGACGTCGAGCGGGTCGGCGTCGGTGTCCATCTCGAAGCGCATCGACGGGACCACCTGAAAGGCTTCGCCCTCCCCGATCGCGTCGACCAGACCGGCGACGATCTCCCTGTAGTCGTCCAGCGACCGCTGCGAGACGTAGTCCGGCGCGGGCCGGGTGAACGTCGAGACGGTCGACGCCGCGGGCGCCGCGAGCGCCGCCGTCATCGAGTCGAGCCGTGCGACGGCGTCGTGGTACGCCTCCTCGGCGCGTTCGTCGCTGCCGTCGAAGTTGATCGCATTGGCGATCAGCGTGATGGTGCCCTCGTGATGGTCGACGGCCGCCAGATCCGCGACGAGCAGCCAGAACATGTCCGGCAGGTGCAGATCGTCGACGGTGGTCTCCGGTAGACGCTCCAGGCGGCGCACGAAGTCGTAGGCCATGAAGCCGACGAAGCCGCCGGTCAGCGGCGGCATCCCGTCGACCTGATCGGTGTGCAGCAGGCGCAGCGACTGCTCCAGCGCATCCAGCGGATCACCGCCGGTCGGCGCGCCCGCGGGCACCGTGCCCCACCAGTGCGTCTGACCGTCGACGACGGTCAGCGCCGACGGCGAGCCGGCTCCGATGAACGACCAGCGCGACCACGACTGCCCGTTCTGCGCGGATTCGAGCAGGAAGGTGCCCTCCCGGTCGCCGGCGAGCTTCCGGTACGCCGACAGCGGCGTCTCGGAGTCGGCCAGCACCTTGCGGGTCACCGGGACCACGCGATGGTCGGCCGCCAGATCGAGGAAGGTCTGCAGCGAGGTGGTCCCGCCGTCGTGTGCGCCGCTCATCCGAGCGGCTCCCCGCCGACGCCCCACTGGGTGCGCGGCACTTCGGTGATGGTCACCCACACCGAGTCCCGGTTCTTGCCGGTCGCCCGGGCGTAGGCCTCGGTCACCGCCGCGATGGTCTCCGCCTTGACCCGATCGGAGAGGCCGGGCGTCTGGGAGATCTGGATCAGGGGCATTCGTCAGCGTCCTTCTTCTGTCGGGAGGTGGTTTCGACTCACTGCGTTCGCTCGACCGGCGAGGAGGCCGGTTGCTCGTCCGGCGTGCCGAAGCCCAGCGGGTCGGTGTCAAAACAGCTGTGGTTGCCGGTGTGGCAGGCCGCGCCCACCTGGTCGACGATCAGCAGCAGCGCGTCGCCGTCGCAGTCGAGCCGCGCGTCGTGCACGTACTGGGTGTGGCCGCTGGTGTCGCCCTTGACCCAGTACTCCTGGCGGGAGCGCGAATAGTAGGTGGCGCGCCGGGTGGCGAGCGTGCGATCGAGCGCTTCGTCGTCCATCCAGGCGAGCATCAGCACCTCGCCGGTGGCGCGTTCCTGCGCGATGGCGGCGAACAGTCCGTCCGGGCCGCGCTTGAGGCGGGCCGCCAGGTCGGCGGGCAGTGCCATGTCGGGCTCCTTGCTGGTCTGGGCGGGGTGATCGGTGACGAAGCGGGCTGGGCGACGCAGTGTCGGGCTAGTCGTGGGCGGTGCGGACGGTGACGCCCTCGGCCGCCATCGCGTCCTTCACCTGGCCGATGGTCAGGTCCCCGAAGTGGAACACCGAGGCGGCCAGCACGGCGTCCGCGCCGGCCTGCACGGCCGGGGCGAAGTCAGCGGCCTTGCCCGCACCGCCGCTGGCGATCACCGGCACGCTCACCGCGGCGCGGACGGTCTCGATCATCTTCAGGTCGAAACCCTCCTTGGTGCCGTCGGCGTCCATCGAATTGAGCAGGATCTCGCCGACACCCAGATCCTGACCGCGACGCGCCCATTCGACGGCGTCGATGCCGGTGCCGCGGCGACCGCCGTGCGTGGTGACCTCCCAGCCCGACGGGGTGCGCGGCTGCCCGGAGTCGGCCGGTTGTGTGCGGGCGTCCACCGACAGCACGATGCACTGCGAGCCGAACTGGCGACTCATCTCCTCCAGCACGTCCGGCCGGGCGATGGCGGCGGTGTTGACGCTCACCTTGTCGGCGCCGGCGCGCAGCATCACGTCGACGTCGGCCGGGGTACGGATGCCGCCGCCCACCGTCAGCGGAATGAAGATCTGGTCGGCCGCGGCGCGCACCACGTCGATCATGGTGGCGCGGCCCGAGCTCGACGCCGTGACGTCGAGGAAGGTCAGCTCGTCGGCGCCCTCTGCGTCGTACCGGGCGGCGAGCTCGACGGGGTCGCCCGCGTCGCGCAGGTTGGCGAAGTTGACGCCCTTGACCACGCGGCCGTCGTCGACGTCCAGGCAGGGAATGACGCGGACTGCCAAGCTCACGGCTGTGCCTCTCGATCGGTGGAATCTGGTTGTTCTGTCGGCCGGTGCGGCCAGTCGCATTCGCCGACGACCGCCATCAATTCTTCATGAAGACCCGGCGCACCGGTCACCATGGCCCGGCTCGAGACCGTCCACGGGCGGCCTTCGAGATCAGTGGCGAGCCCGCCGGCCGCGCGGACCATCGCCGCACCCGCGGCGTTGTCCCAGGCGTGTCTGCTGAACGAAATCGCGCCGCCGAACATTCCGGCGGCCACCCAGGCCGCATCGGCGCCGGCCGAGCCCGACATCCGCAGTCGGCCGGCGCGATAGCTGAGCCGGCCGGCCAGGTCGGCGCGCACGGCGCCCGGGTAGCGGCCGCCTGCGCGCAGGTTGTACGAGCCGAAGCCCACCATCGCGTGGCCGAGATCTGTGTCGGCGAGCGGCTCCGCAGGCTCTCCGTCGACGGTGAATCCCCCGCCGACATATCCCGCGAACGCCCGTCCCACCAGCGGCATCCGGGTCACGCCGAGCACCGGCTCACCGTCGACCACCAGCGCCAGCAGCATCGCCGCGATCGGCAGTCCCGCCGAATAGTTGACGGTACCGTCGATCGGGTCGAGGACCCACGCCGCACCGGTCGCCAGGTCCGGTCCGCCGAACTCCTCGCCGTGCACCTCGATCCCGGTGCGGCGCTGAAGCTGGTCGACGACCGCCCGTTCCAGCGACAGATCGACGTCAGTGGCGAAGTCGTACCCGCCCTTGGCGACCGTGCCGGGCGCGCCCAGACCGGCGACGAAGTCCGGGGTCGCGGCGTCGAGCACCTCCCCCGCCTGCGCCAGCAGGCGCGGGAGGTCGAGTGCGTGCTGTAGGTCGGTCACCGGGTGTTCCGCTCGAATCGCGCGATCAGACCGCGGCGACGGCGGCCAGCGCCTCGGGCAGCGTGAAACGTCCGGCGTACAGGGCCTTGCCCACGATCGCGCCCTCCACACCGAGGTCGGTGAGGCCGGCGATCGCGATCAGATCGTCGATCGCCGAGACGCCGCCGGAAGCGACGACCGGTGAATCGGTGGCCTGCGCGACCTGCGCGAGCAGGTCGAGGTTGGGGCCGCTCAGCGTACCGTCCTTGCTGACGTCGGTCACCACGTAGCGGGCGCATCCGTCGTCGTTGAGTCGCTCCAGGACCTCCCAGAGGTCGCCGCCGTCGGTCACCCAGCCGCGGCCGCGCAGGCGGTACGAGTCGCCCTCGCGCATCACGTCCAGGCCGACCGCGATGCGGTCGCCGTACTCGGCGATCGCCTCGCGGCACCACTCCGGATTCTCCAGCGCCGCGGTGCCGAGGTTGACCCGGGCGCAGCCGGTGGCCATCGCGGCGGCCAGGGACGCGTCGTCGCGCAGTCCGCCGGACAGCTCCACCTTCACGTCGAGTTCCCCGACCACCTCGGCCAGCAGGGCCCGGTTGTCACCGCGGCCGAAGGCGGCGTCGAGGTCGACGACGTGTATCCATTCCGCGCCGTCACGCTGCCAAGCCTGTGCGGCCTCGCGCGGAGTGCCGTACGACTCCTCGGTGCCGGCGACGCCCTGCACCAGGCGGACGGCCTGGCCGTCGACCACGTCGACGGCGGGCAGCAGTTCCAGGGTGTGACCCATTGAGTATCAGCCTTCTCGGGATTTCACAGTTTCATGCAACTGTGGGATTTCAGAATCTCACTTCAGGGGCCCGCTCGGCCAATCCGGCCCGGGCCGCCGATCGCTCGCGGCGTTCGCTCTCACGACTCCGATTCGAGTTCGTCGATGCGCCGCTGCACGTCGCGGAGCATCCGTTTGGAGACCATCGCGATCGCCACCACCATCGCGATCACCGCGCCCAGTGCGACGATCAGGGCGGCCACCGGCGAATGGCCCGCCACGAACCACACGATCACCGTCGCGACCGCCAGTACCAGCACCGCCGCGCCGAGCGAGTAGGCGACGGTCTTGCCGAGCGAGAACTGGGGGTCGCGATCGGTCACAGCGTGGCCACCCAGTTCGCCAGCAGTTGCGCGCCGACGTCGCCGGACTTCTCCGGATGGAACTGCGTCGCCGACAGCGGGCCGTTCTCGACCGCGGCCAGGAAGTCGGTGTCGTGGTGCGCCCAGGTCAGCTTGGCCGGAGCGATGGGCGACGAGTCGTCGAGCTCCATCTCCCACTTCTGCGCGGCGTAGGAGTGGACGAAGTAGAAGCGCGCGTCGTCGTCGATCCCGTCGAACAGCACCGAGCCCTCCGGGGCCCGGACGGTGTTCCAGCCCATGTGCGGCAGCACCTGCGCGTCGATCCGGGTGACCGCGCCGGGCCACTCGCCGCAGCCCTGCGTCTCGACGCCGAACTCGACGCCGCGGTCGAACAGGATCTGCATGCCGACGCAGATGCCGAGCACCGGGCGGCCGCCGGCCAGCCGGCGGCCGATGATCCGGTCGCCGCCGACCTCGCGCAGCCCGGCCATGCACGCCTCGTACGCGCCCACGCCGGGCACCAGCAGCCCGTCGGCGTTCAGGGCGGTGTCGAAGTCGGAGGTGATCTCCACCTCGGCTCCGGTGCGCTCCAGAGCGCGGTGCGCCGAGCGGATGTTGCCCGAGCCGTAGTCGAGCAGAGCGACGCGCCTGGTCACAGGCTTCCCTTCGTCGACGGGATGCCGGTCACCCGCGGGTCCGGCTCGACGGCCGCGCGCAGTGCGCGGGCGACGGCCTTGAACTCGGCCTCGGTGATGTGGTGCGGGTCGCGGCCGTAGAGCACCCGGACGTGCAGGGCGATGCGGGCGTTGAGCGCCAGCGACTCCCACACGTGCCGGTTGATCACCGTGGCATACGACGTGACGGGCTTGTCGCCGCCGGAGTATCCGCCGATCACCGAGGTCAGCAGGTGATCGGGCTCGCCGGTGTGCACGATGTACGGGCGGCCCGAGACGTCGACGACGGCCTGCGCCAGCGTCTCGTCCATCGGGATCCAGGCGTCGCCGAAGCGGCGGATGCCGCGCTTGTCGCCGAGTGCTTCGCGCAGCGCCTGACCGAGCACGATCATCGTGTCCTCGACGGTGTGGTGGGCCTCGATCTCGATGTCGCCGGTGGCCTGCACCGTCAGGTCGAAGCTGCCGTGCGCGCCGAACGCGGTCAGCATGTGGTCGAAGAACGGCACCCCGGTGCTGATGCCGGTCTGCCCGGTGCCGTCGAGGTTCAGTTCGACGACGATCGACGACTCGCGGGTGGTGCGCTCGACGCGGGCGATGCGGGGTGGGAGAAAACTGCTCATGGCTGTGGCTTTCGGTCGGTGTCAGCAAGCTGTCGGCTCACTGCCAGGAAGGCGTCGTTCTCGGCGGGCAGGCCTACCGTCGCACGCAGGCGGCCCGGAATGCCGACGTCGCGGATCAGCACACCGGCGTCCAGGTAACGCTGCCAACTGGCCGGCGCGTCGGCGAAGTCGCCGAACAGGATGAAGTTGGCGTCTGACGGCGTGACGTCGTAGCCCAGGGCGGCCAGTTCGGCGACGACGCGCTCGCGCTCGTCGATGATCGCCGCGACGCCGGCCAGGGTCTCCTCGCGGTGCGCCAGCGCGACGCGAGCGGCGGCCTGGGTGAGCACCGACAGATGGTACGGCAGGCGGACCAGCAGCAGGGCGTCGATCAGCGCGGGCGCCGCCGCCAGGTAGCCGAGGCGGCCGCCGGCGAAGGCGAAGGCCTTGCTCATGGTGCGGGTGACGATGATCTTGGCGCCGAACTCGTCGATCAGGCTCACCGCGCTGGGCTGCGCGGAGAACTCGGCGTACGCCTCGTCGACGACCACCACACCCGGCGCCGCGGTCAAGATGCGGCGCAGATCGTCGAGCGTGACGCTGCCGCCGGTCGGGTTGTTCGGCGACGTCACGAAGACGACGTCGGGGCGTCGTGCGTCGATCTCGCCGAGCGCGAAGTCCATGTCGAGGCCGAAGTCGCCGGAACGCTTGCAGTCGAGCCACGTGGTGTCGGTGCCGTCGGAGATGATCGGGTGCATCGAGTATGACGGCGTGAAGCCCAGCGCCGTGCGGCCAGGCCCGCCGAAGGCCTGCAGGATCTGCTGCAGGATCTCGTTGGAGCCGTTCGCGGCCCACACGTTCTCCGGCGCCAGCGCGGTCCCGGTCGACTCGGTCAGGTACGCGGCCAGATCGGTGCGCAGCGCGACGGCGTCGCGGTCCGGATACCGGTGCAGATCGGCTCCCGCTTCGGCGACGGCCTTCGCGAGGTCGTCGACCAGCGCCTGCGTCGGCGGGTGCGGATTCTCGTTGGTGTTGAGCACCACCGGCACCGCCAGCTGCGGTGCGCCGTACGGGCTCTTGCCGCGCAGACCGTCGCGCAGCGGCAGCTGGTCGAGCGTGACCGCCGCGCCTGGCACCGCTCCCTGAGCCTGTCCGTCCGCTCGCTGAGCCTGTCGAAGGGTCACTGGAGCGACTCGAATCGCACCGACACGGCGTCGCCGTGCGCCGGGAGGTCCTCGGCCTGCGCCAGCGTGACGACCTGACTGGCCACGCCGGACAGGGCGTCGCGGTCGTAGTCGATCACGTGGACGCCGCGCAAGAACGTCTGCACCGACAGGCCCGAGGCGTACTTGGCCGAACCCGACGTCGGCAGTACGTGGTTCGATCCGGCGCAGTAGTCGCCCAGGCTCACCGGCGAGTACGCACCGACGAAGATCGCTCCGGCGCTGGTCACCCGGTCGGCGACGGCGCGGGAGTCACGCGTCTGGATCTCCAGGTGCTCGGCGGCATAGGCGTCGACCACGGCCAGGCCGGCCTCCAGATCGTCGACCAGCACGATGCCGGACTGCTTGCCCGACAGCGCGGTCTTCACGCGTTCGGTGTGCTTGGTGGTCTCCGCCTGGCGGGCGATCTCGGCGTCGACGGCGTCCGCCAGAGCCTCACTGTCGGTCACCAGCACCGAGGCGGCGAGCACGTCGTGCTCGGCCTGGCTGATCATGTCCGCGGCCACCAGCTTCGGGTCGGCGGAGTCGTCGGCGAGGATCGCGATCTCGGTCGGTCCGGCTTCGGAGTCGATGCCCACCACGCCGCGCACCAGCCGCTTGGCGGCCGTGACGTAGATGTTGCCCGGGCCGGTGATCAGGTCGACGGGGTCGAGCTGATCGCCGCCCGCGTCCTCGCTGCCGTAGGCCAGCAGCGCGACGCCCTGCGCGCCGCCGACCGCCCACACCTCGTCGACGCCGAGCAGCGCGCACGCCGCCAGGATCGTCGGGTGCGGCCAGCCGCCGAAGTCTGCCTGCGCGGGCGAGGCGACGACCAGCGACTGCACGCCCGCCTCCTGCGCCGGCACCACGTTCATCACGACGCTCGACGGGTAGACCGCGTTGCCGCCGGGCACGTAGAGGCCCACGCGGCGCACCGGAATCCACTTCTCGGCGACCGTGCCGCCGGGGACCACCTCGGTGACCGAGGTCTGCCTGCGCTGGTCGGCGTGCACCATCCGGGCGCGGCGGATCGACTCCTCGAGCGCCGCGGTCACCGCGGGGTCCAGACCGTCGCGGGCCTCGGCGATCACCTCGGCCGGCACCCGCACCGACGCCGGACGCACCCTGTCGAACTTCTCGGTGTAGTCGAGCGCCGCCGACGCCCCATGCTCGGCGACCGCTTCGACGACCGGAGTGACCGTCGAAAGCACGGCGTTGACGTCGGTTCCGCCACGGGGAAGTGCGCGACGCAGCTGGCTGAGCGTCGGAGTGGAACCCCGCAGGTCGGTTCGGGCAAGCATGAGGGTGTGGCTCGACTTTCGTCTGTGGTTTCGATTGCTCCCTCTAGGATATGCGGTCCTCGCCAGTGCTTTTCCGCGGCCGTCACGGACTCGCTGCGGTCTGGCCCGCCGACCGCCTCGCAGACTCTGCGGAAGCGGTCGCTGAGCGCCCACTTCCGCACGGTCTACCAGAGCTCGGCACGACGTTGCGCAAGCGCCTCGATCAGCTGCCGCAGGCAGTCCTCCAACTCGTACGTCAGCTGATGCCAGGTGAACGACAGAACGATCCAACTCGCCTGTGAGAGCGCATTGCGCTTGCGCCGGTCCCGGTCGAACTGCTCGACCCCGTGGTGGTAGGCCCACCCGTCGATCTCGACGGCGATCTTCTCCTCGGGCCACGCCACGTCGACGGGCCACCGTCCGAATCGGTATTGCAGGACCCAGCCGGTGAGTTGCTCGGCGACGATCGCGTCGACGAAGAGTCGTTCGGCCGCCGATTCGGTGTCGCCGCCGGCGACCTCGACCAGCCTCCGCGATTCGGCCAGCCCTCTGAGCCCGGCGTTGCGGTCCAACGCAGCGACCAGATCGTCGTGTGTCACCGGATGTCGTTGCAGCGCACGGTCGATGAGCCGAGCGCCGTCGTCGACGGTGGTCGCAGCCGTCAGCACGGTCATGGCCAGTCCGGTGACCGGCAGACCGCGCAACTCCGTGACATCGGTCGCGTGGTAGCTGCGACGAATCGTGTCGACGTCGCACGCCGACCAGCTTTTCGGGCCCAGCGTGTCGCCCACGGCGAGAGTCATCGGCGTCGGCAGATCGTCGATCAGTCCGTGCCACCACGCCGCGGCGCTGCGGTCGACGACGCCGCTGTGCACTGCGGCCGCCGCCCGCACGAGCGCTGCCTCGGTGTAATCGTGCGCCGCCGAACGGAACACGCCCCGCCCCACGCGCAGCCATGCGCCCGTGCGCAGCCGGCTCTTGATCGCCGTCCGGCTCAGCCCGCACTCCAGTGCTCGTTTCGCCGTGATGACTCCGTCGTTGGCCGCCAGCTCTGCGGCCACCTCCCCCAGGTCGCTCATCCTTCGACTGTGGTCGCCGAATCGCTCCGCGGAGGGCGTTGTGCGACGAATGTGGACAGCTCCGCGCGATGCACAGCCCGGCCGCCCCGGCCCTTGCCGACCGCGCAACGATGTGCATTCCCCTGATGCCGCCGGTTCCTCCAGCGACCGCAATCACGTTCCTGAGGAAGTGGTCGCTGAGCGACCACTTCCTCAGAGCCTCGTCGAGGTCGCGCCCATCCTGTGCGCCGGCGTCACCGTCTGCAACGGCATGAAGGTCTCCGACACCCGCCCAGGTCAGTGGATGGTGAGCTCTGGCATCGGCGGGGCCCGGCCACGTCGCCGTCCAGTACGCGCGGGCGATGGGCATGCGCGTGGTTGCCGTCGTGGAGACGACCGGCGGCGGCGCGCACGGAGTGCTGGTGACCGCAGTGTATCGCGAGGCCTTCGGTATCGACCGCCGCTGAGGTTTCGGTCCGTGCGCGGGGCCGTAGGCTTCGCGCATGGCCTCCCTCATCGCTCTGCACGTCGAACTCGAGGACGTCGATCCGCCGATCACGCGAGACCTGCTGGTCGACGGCTCACTGTCGTTGGCGGATCTGCACTGCGCGCTGCAGATCGCGTTCGGCTGGCGTGACTATCACGCACACATGTTCACGCAGGTCGACCAGCCTGGACCGGGGCCCGGGACGCGGATCTGGAGCGATCCGGCCGTGGTCCTCGGCCCCGACGTGGCGCCGGAGTCGGAAGCGATCATCGCCGAGGTCCTCGCCGGAGGTCCCCTGGCGTACGACTACGACTTCGGCGACTGCTGGCGCCACCGCATCACCGCTGCCGCGCCGACGTCCGCGATCGGCGCACATCGACTGGTCGCGCTCGTCGCCGGGAGCCGGCGCGGACCGTTCGAGGACGCCGGCGGCCCGGCCGGCTACGCCGAGAAGCTGGCCGTTCTCGCCGACCCGGAGGATCCCGATCACGCGGGGATCGCCGACTGGGCCGCTGAGATGATCGGGCCGTGGTTCCCGCCGGCGCCGGAGACGTGCGACGTCGCGTCGATCCAGGCCGAGCTCGACGATTTCTTCGGCTACGGCGCCGATCACCGGGATCCGGGCGACATGTCCGGGCTGGTCCTGGCCGACGACGTCCGCGATCCGGGCGACCTGCAGCCCGACGCGCTGCTCGCCGACTTCGCCGCCGGCCTGCCCGTCTTCGCGCGCTCGGAGTTCCGCCAGTACGTGCGACGCACCGGGCTGCTGGAGCCGGTCACGCCGTCCGCGGAGGTCCGTGCACAGCTGACCGCGCCGTTCGCGTGGCTGCTGGAGGCCGTCGGACCCGAGGGGCTTGCACTGTCGAAAGCGGGGTGGCTGCCGCCCGCCGTCGTGCTCGACGGCATGACGTCCCTCGGCTGGCACGAGCCGCGCATCGGAAGCAGCACCCGCGAGCAGAGCACGCCGCCGCTGGCCGCGCTCCGCGAGGCGGCGACCCGGCTCGGCCTGGTCCGCGTGCTCAAGGGCCGTCTGGTCCGGACCGGCCACGGAAATCGGGCCGCCGCGGGCCCGGACGCCCTGTGGGACTCGCTGGTCGCTCGCATCCTCGAACGCCTGTCCCCCGGCGCCCAGGTCGCCGGGACCGCGCTGCTGCTGACCTACGCCGACGGCCGCCCGCCCGCCGGACTTCCGGACCGAACCTGGCGCGACGTCGCGTTCGTCCTCGAAGTCTGCGGCTGGGCTCCCAGCGGCCCGTCCGACGAGTTCGACTGGGGATCGATCAGCGCGATCACCCGTCCGGTCGAGACGGTCCTCGACTGTCTGGGCTCCACTCAGGGCAAGACCGGCTGGCCCCCGCACCGCGGACGCGACCCGCACCTGGCCGACTTCGCCCGCGCCGTCCTGCACGGACCGGCCGCGATCCGCTCGGCTACGGTCTCACGGCACCGCTGACTACCGGCGCCGAACGGTCCGACCGCCCGACTCCTCTACCAGTCCAGGCCGAGGTCCAGCACGGTGACCGAATGCGTCAGCGCGCCGACGGCCAGGTAGTCGACGCCGGTGCGGGCGTAGTCGGCGGCGACGTCGAGCGTCAGCCCGCCGGACGACTCCAGCTTGGTCGACGGCGACACGCGATTTCGTCGCTGCACGGCCATCTGGGTCTCCCACGGCTCGAAGTTGTCGAGCAGCACCAGCTGGGGCTCCAGCGCGAGCACCTCGTCGAGTTGCGCCAGCGAGTCGACCTCGACCTCCACCGGCACGTCCGGCGCGGCGGCGCGGACCGCCTGCAGCGCCGCGGCCACCGACCCGGCGGCCACGACATGGTTGTCCTTGATCAGCGCCGCGTCGCCCAGACCCATCCGATGGTTGACCCCACCACCCGCACGCACCGCGTACTTCTGCAGAAAACGCATGCCGGGCAACGTCTTTCGCGAATCACGGATCCGCGCCGCCGTACCGTCGACGGCCGTGACCCACTGCGCCGTCGCCGTCGCGATGCCCGACAGATGGCACAGCAGGTTCAGCGCGGTGCGCTCGGCGGTGAGCAACGACGCCGCCGGAGCCCGCAGCGCGAGCACGACGTCGCCCGGCGCCACCGCCGAGCCGTCGGCCAGCTCCTGCGTCACCACGTAGTTGGCCGACCCGATGACCAGGTCGAACACCGCGCGCACCACCGGCACGCCGGCCACGACGCCGTGGCCGCGGCTGACGATCCGCGCGTCGGCGACGGTCTCGGGCGGCACCGTGGCCAGCGTGGTGACGTCCGGCCCGAAGCGCAGATCCTCGTCGAGCGCGGTCGCGATCAGCGCCAGCAGTTCCTCGGTGACCTCGAAGGCGAGGGCGCCGTCGGCCTGCTCCTGTCCGATGAATCCCACGCCGCTACTCCCCGCCGCCGGGGTTGCCGATGGCGATCATCCGCTGCACCGACAGCCGCGCACGCTCGGCGACGTCCGGCGCCACGTCGACCTCGTCGCGGCCCTCGACCAGGCAGCGCAGCAGCGCGGCCGGGGTGATCATCTTCATGTACGGGCAGGCGGCCCGGCCGTTGACCGGCTGGAAGTCGACACCGGGAGCCGCCTTGCGCAGCTGGTGCAGCATGCCGATCTCCGTCGCCACCAGCACCTGCTTGGCATTGGTCGCCTTCGCGGCGTCGATCATGCCGCCGGTCGACAGGATCTTGACCTTCTCCTCCGGCACGGTGCCTTCGCCGGCGAGGTACAGGGCCGACGTGGCACAGCCGCACTCCGGGTGGATGAACAGGTCGGCGTCCGGGTGACTCGCGGCCTGCTCGGTCAGCTCGTCGCCGTTGATGCCGGCGTGGACGTGGCATTCGCCCGCCCAGATGTGGATGTTGTCGCGGCCGGTCTCCCGCTTCACGTGCGCGCCGAGGAACTGGTCCGGGAGGAACAGCACGTCGCGGTCGCGGTCGATCGAAGCCACCACGTCGACCGCGTTCGACGACGTGCAGCAGATGTCGGTCAGGCCCTTCACCTCGGCCGTCGTGTTCACGTACGACACCACCAGGGCGTCGGGGTACTCCGACTTCCAGGCGCGCAGTTCGTCGGCGGTGATCGAGTCGGCCAGCGAGCATCCGGCGCGCTCGTCCGGGATCAGCACCCGCTTCTCCGGGCTGAGGATCTTGGCGGTCTCGGCCATGAAGTGGACGCCGCAGAAGATGATCTCGTCGGAGTCGGTCTCCGCGGCGATCCGCGACAGCGCCAGTGAGTCGCCGACGTGGTGAGCGATGTCCTGAATGGCCGGCAGCTGGTAGTTGTGCGCCAGGATCGTGGCGTTGCGCTGCTCGGCGAGCGCCAACACCTGATCGGCCCACTGCTGGTCGGCTTCGACTCCTTCGTATCCCGAAGGTCCGTCGAACCAAGTGAGCTTCTGTGCGTCGGTGGTGATGGTCATGGCCACTCCTGTTCCAGCGGTCTCCGGCGCGGGCTGAGCCCCGGAGGGGGTTTTCGACCGTAGATCGAAAACCTCTGTCATCGTAACACCGACCACACTCGGGTCATTCCCTCGGCGCACTGATCCGCCGCCGCGCGCCCGATCTGCGCGATATGTGTCAGCCATGGGCGACATCGGGCACGACGACTCGCGCACCCGCTGGGCGAGTCGTCCGCTTCGGCGTCGCCCAGCTGTTTCGCTTCGCCTGGATCGAGGCGCAGTGATGCTGGTTCGCCGTCGCCGTGTTCGTCGGCCTCGCACTCTCGACGATGCTCCGCGGGTACCGGAACGCCCCGATCCTCCGGTTACTTCGGCGCGTGGCAGTACCCGAACCAGTCCGGCGGCTGGCAGCTCGTCGACTTCGGGAAGTTCTCATCGTGGGTGCTGCTGGTCAGCCTGAGCTTCGTCATGGTGTCGGTGCTGCAGCGGATCCGCGCCCACCTCGGTAGGTATGACGGCCCAGCAGTCGCTACGCCTTAGACTCGACGCCATGTCGCCGTCCACACACGTCGAAGTCCTCAGCGCGGTGTTCCAGGTCGGCTCCCCCTGCGCCGATGCGGCTGATCCGCCGGCGTCCGACGCCAGCCCGGCCGACGCCGCGCTGCGAGTCCGCTTACGGCGCACCGAATACGGCTGGCAACTGCCCGGCGGACCGATCGACGCCGACGAGAGCCTGTCCGACACCGCGCGCCGCTACCTCGTCGAGCAGGCGCAGGTCGGCGCAGTCCGTCACCTCGAGCAGCTGTCGGTGTTCTCCGACCCGGACCGAGTCCCCGGAGCGCGCACCATCGCGTCCACCTACCTGGGTCTGGTACCCAGCGACGCCGGGGCCGAGCCGACCGCCGCCGGAGTCCTGGCCGGCGGAGAGGTCGACGACACTGCCGCAGCCTGGCACGACGTCGACCGGCTGCCTCCCCTGGCGTACGACCACGACCGCATCATCGCCGCCGCACGGCACCGGCTGGCCGCGAAACTGTCGTACACGAACATCGCCTTCGCACTGGCCCCAGCCGTCTTCCCGATGTCCGAGCTGTCGGCGATCTACGGCGCCGCCCTCGGCTATCAGGTCGACTCCACCAACCTCCTGCGAGTGCTGTCACGGCGCAGCGTCGTCGTGGCCACCGGCACCGTCGGCCGCACCGGCCGCACCGGCGGCCGCCCTCCCGCGCTCTACTCGTTCGCCGACGACCGGCTGGTCGTGACCGACGAGTTCGCTACGCTTCGCCCACCGCTCTAGACCACCGACGCCAGTCGATGCCGTGACTTTTCACCTGCATCGGGCAACAAGCTACGGCGATCGAGCAGATGCACGAGAATGAGCGTCACGACCGAAGGACTGCGCGTCGAGGTGAAGCAGAATCCGTCGCGCTGGTCCTCAGACTGCGTGCGACCCGAACTCCGGAACCTCGGGGGCAGGACGCAACTCCGGGCGCGACGCGGCGACAGTGAGGAACAGGTACACCAGCACCGCGACGGTCGGCGCACAGATCAACAGCAGCCAAGGGGTGGGCACACCCCAGATGGATGCGTCGTCGAGCCACAGGTGACCGACCACCGGGTACAGGCCCGGCCGATGCGGGTCGACGCCGGGGAATCGGCGGTCGACGATCGACGTGCCGGCGCTCATCGCGAGCCCGCTGCCGGCCAGCGTCGCCACCGTGCAGTACGCCAGTCCGGACACGCCGCGGGTCTGCGGCAGACCGAACCAGACGAGCAGCGCGGTGATCAGGCCGAAGCCGAAGGCCAACGACGCGAAGACCGCCACGCCGCTGAAGATCTCCGCGGACTGCACGCCGTTGAACGACAGGCCGCCGGTGGTGACGGTGATCGGCGCGGTCGGCGTGATGAACGCCCACAGCACACCCGTGAGGACGCCGAGCACCACCAGCACCAGGGCGACGCCGAGGGCTCGTTTCGGGGAGGTCTCGGACTCCACGGTCTGCGACTCGCCGAACTCCGTCCCCGGGTGCAGCGGCCATTCGAGCTGCTGCTCGATCCCGGATTCAGCCGACGTCCCGGACGGACCGTCGACGCTCACCGCTGCCCCAGCTCCGCCGAATCGACCGTGCCGTGCCGCGAACAGCGGGCCACCCAGCCGTCCGGAACCACCTGCACCACCATCCGGCGACCGCACTGACCGCAGAACCGCGGTGGCTCCAGGCCGAGCTTCGCGGCCTGCGGCACCGCACCGGGCGCTTGCAGTTCCAGTTCGATGCCGGTGTACACGCCGAAACGCATCGGCTCGGCCAGCGGGCCGGGAACGGCCGCCGTGCTCGGGGTCATCGTGCTCTCCACCTCATCGACGCTACAGGGCGCGCGTCAGCCCCCGAGACCACGATCGACACTCAGATCGTGTCGTTGAGCGCCTTGATCGGCATGCTCAGGTCCGACAGCAGGTCCAGGTCCTCTTCGGCGGGACGGCCCAGCGTGGTCAGGTAGTTGCCCACGATAACCGCGTTGATGCCGCCCATGATGCCCTGCTTGGCTCCGAGATCGCCGAGGGTGATCTCGCGGCCGCCGGCGAACCGCAGGATGGTGCGCGGCAGCGCCAGACGGAACGCCGCGACCGACTTGAGGGCCTCGGCGGCCGGAAGCACGTCGAGGTCGCCGAAGGGGGTGCCGGGACGCGGGTTGAGGAAGTTCAGCGGCACCTCGTCGGGGTCCAGCAGCGCGAGTTCGGAAGCGAACTCGGCACGCTGCTCGACGGTCTCCCCCATGCCGAGGATGCCGCCGCAGCACACCTCCATGCCGGCTTCGCGCACCATCTTCAGGGTGTCCCAGCGCTCGTCGTAGGTGTGCGTGGTGACCACGTTCGGGAAGTGGCTGCGCGACGTCTCCAGGTTGTGGTTGTAACGGTGCACGCCCATCGCCGCCAACTCGTCGACCTGCTCCTGCGTGAGCATGCCGAGGCTGCAGGCGATCTGGATGTCGACCTCGTTGCGGATGGCCTCGATACCGGCCGCGACCTGAGCCATCAGACGCTTGTCCGGGCCGCGCACCGCAGCGACGATGCAGAACTCGGTGGCGCCGGACTTGGCCGTCTGCTTGGCGGCCTCGACGAGCGACGGGATGTCGATCCACGCGCTGCGCACGGGCGACGCGAACAGGCCCGACTGGCTGCAGAAGTGGCAGTCCTCCGGGCAGCCGCCGGTCTTCAGCGAGATGATGCCCTCCACCTCCACCTCGGGCCCGCAGTGCCGCATGCGGACGTCGTGCGCCAACTGCAGCAGTTCGGTCAGGCGCTCCTCGGGCAGGTGCAGCACTTCGAGCACCTGCTCGCGGCTCAGACCCTCGCCGCGTTCCAGTACCTGCTCGCGCGCGACGGCGAGGATGTCCCCGGTCCCGGCCTGCGGCTCGGCGATCTCGTTGGTTGTCGTGGTCACGTGACTGCTCCTTGATCGGCGGGCTCGGCACCCGCATCGAACGCGTTCACGCCAGCCGAGTCGAAGACTCCGGCGGCGACCCAGGACGGCGCGGCCGCCTGGAAGTCTTGGGGGTCGAGTGCGGCCGAATCGGCCGGCACCCGGGCGACGATCGGCACGCCGGTCAGACGCGGAAGATCGTCGACGTTACAGGTCATCGCCAGATCCGGCGACGACGGCCAGGATCCGATGATCAGTCCGGCGACGTCGCAGTCGCCCGCACGCAGCGCCGACACCGTCAGTTCGGTGTGGTTCAGCGTGCCGAGGCCAGGATCGGTGACGACCAGCACGGGAGCGCCGAGGCGTCGTGCGACGTCGAGCAGCGTGAGACCGTGGGCCAGCCGGACCAGGACGCCGCCGGAGCCCTCGACGAGCACCAGGTCGGTGTCGGCGGCCAGCGCGGCGACGTCGTCGACGATGCCGCCGAGCGTGACCTGAGGCAGTCCGGCGCGACGCGCCGCGGTCTCCGGAGCCAGCGGCTCGGGGTAGCGCGCGCCTTCGGCTCCGGCGACGTCGCCTGCGAGTCGTCGCACCTCGGCCAGGTCGCCGGGCTCGCCCGGCGCCACGCCGGTCTGCGCGGGCTTGCAGACCGCGACCCGCAGTCCCGCAGCGCGCGCGGCGGCCGTCAGAGCGGCCACGGCGATGGTCTTGCCGACGTCGGTGGACGTGCCGGTCACGACCAGAATCCGGGCCGTCACCGGACGCCGGCCTCACGCAGCGAGTCGTTGACGACACCGGCCACGACGGCCAGTTCGTCGGCGGTCACGTCGGCCCGCACGGTCACGCGCAGGCGCGACGTGCCGGCCGGAACGCTCGGCGGCCGGAAGCAGCCGACCAGCATCCCGCGGTCGCGGCAGTACGACGCCGCGCCGACCGCGGCCACCGGATCGCCGACGATCAGTGACACCACGGCCGCCTGGGGAACCTCGGCTCCGACGGCGTGGGCGAACTGCTCGGCATTTGCCCGCAGCCTCTCCGGGAGCGCCGGATCCGCGCGCAGCAGACCGAGCGCCGCATGGGCCGCGCCGACCGCGGCGAGGTTCAGTCCGGTGTCGAAGATGAAAGGTCGTGCATGGTCGATGAGGTGGTCGCGCAGTGCGGTCGTGCCGGCGACGATGCCGCCCTGCGACCCCAGCGACTTGGAGGCCACCGCAGTGACCACCAGGCCCGGCGCGCCCGACAGCCCGCATTCGGCGACCACCCCGCGCCCGCCGGGACCGCGGACGCCGAGTGCGTGCGCCTCGTCGACCAGCAGCATCGCTCCCGAGTCGTGGGCCGCGGCGTACAGTTCGGCGATCGGCGCGACCCGCCCGTCGATGCTGTAGATCGAATCGGTGACGACCAGCGCGCGCTGCTCGGTGCGGTCCGCGAGCACCCTGCGGACCGCCTCGTGGTCGCCACGCTCGACGACCATCACGCGGGCCCGCGACAGCCGGCAGCCGTCGATCAGGGAGGCGTGGGCTCCGGTGTCGCTGACGATCAGGTCGCCGCGCCCCACCAGCGACGTGACGGCGCCGACGTTGGCCAGGTAGCCGGACGAGAAGAGCAGCACCGCCTCGCAGCCGAGGAAGTCCGCGAGGTCGTCCTCCAAATCGAGGTGCGCCTGCGTCGTGCCGACCACGAGGCGCGACGATGTGGACCCCGCGCCCCACGTCTCAAGCGCGGTCCGCGCCCCGGCGATCACCGCGGGGTGGGTGGACAGTCCCAGGTAGTCGTTGGAGGCGAGGTTGATCTCAGCGGACCCGGCCTGCCGGGCGACCGGAGACCGGTGCAGGCCGCCGGCGGCGGTCGCCTCGGCGGCCTCGGCCAGCCAGGCCAGCGGATCGGTCTGCACACCTGACGGTTCGACGAGCGTCACACCGCCACCTCCTGTTCGGTCTGTTCGGGCTGAGCGACTGCCCGTGTCGCGGCCAGGCTCGCGCGGGCGGCGGCGGCCATGCCCTCGCCGATGGTGTCGAGGTCGGCGTCGGTGCACACGAACGGGGGCATCGCGTAGACGAGGTCGCGGAAGGGCCGCAGCCACACTCCGCGGTCGACGGCGGCGGCGGTCGCGGCGACCATGTCGACGTCGCGATCGAGCTGGATCACCGCGATCGCGCCGAGCGTGCGGACGTCGGCGACGCCGTCGACGTCGCGGAGCGGAGCCAGCCGGGCGTCGAGCCGGGCGCCGATCTGCGGCACGCGTGTACGCCACGGCGACGCGTCGAGCAGGTCGAGTGAGGCGACGGCCACCGCGCAGGCCAGTGGATTCGCCATGAACGTGGGACCGTGGGCCAGCCCGCCGGCCTCGCCCGCGCTGATCGTCTCGGCGATCTCGTCGGTGGTGAGCATCGCGGCGAGGGTGAGGTAGCCGCCGGTCAGCGCCTTGCCGACGCACATGATGTCGGGGCTGACGCCGGCGTGATCGACGGCGAACAGCTCCCCGGTCCGGCCGAACCCGGTGGCGATCTCGTCGCAGATCAGCAAGACGTCGTGCGCATCGCAGATACGACGGAGATCGGCGATCAGGCGCGGATCGTGGAAGCGCATGCCCCCGGCTCCCTGCACCACCGGTTCGACGACGACCGCGGCCAGTTCCGCCGAGTGGGCGGCCACCGCGTCGTCGAGCATCTGCACGTACTCGGCGCCGTACTGCGCGGGAGGGGCGGGCACGAACACCTGGTCGGCGAGCACTCGCCGCCACATCGAATGCATGCCGCCGTCCGGGTCGCAGACGCTCATCGGAGCGAAGGTGTCGCCGTGGTAGCCGCCGCGCCAGGTCAGCATCCGCGAGCGTTCCGGCCGTCCGAGACTGCGCTGGTACTGGATCGCCGTCTTGATCGCGACTTCCACCGACACCGAACCGGAGTCGGCGAAGAAGACCTTGTTCAGCGGCGCGGGAGTCATTGTGACCAGCCGCTGCGCGAGCGCCGCCGCCGGCTCGTGCGTCAGGCCGCCGAACATGACGTGCGACATCTTCGACAGCTGCGCGGCCGCCGCGGCGTCGAGCACCGGATTCGTGTAGCCGTGAATCGCCGCCCACCACGAGCTCATGCCGTCGACCAGTTCGCGGCCGTCGGCGAGCCGGATACGCGTACCGCGACACGATTCGACGACCAGCGGCGACGTCGACGACGGGAAGCCGCCGTAGGGATGCCAGACGTGCTCGGTGTCGATGCGCGAGATCTCGGCAGCATCCATGAGGTCACCTCCTCGTGTCGTCGGATGTCGATGCGGCGTGTCCCACACCACAGGATTTCCACGGTCTTGAACACTGTACAGGAACCGGGTGCGACGACCCGCCGGCCACAGCGACCGCGTCCTCTCCACACGACCTCACAGACCTATAGGGTTGTCACGTGGGTAACACTCGGTCGGACATCCTCACCGCCGCCCGGAGCATCCTGGCCCGGTACAGCCTGGCGGACCTTTCGATGCGCCGGCTGGCCACCGAACTGGGCGTCCGCCCGAATGCCCTGTACTGGCACTTCCCCAACAAGCAGACGATGCTCGCGGCCCTGGCCGACGACATCCTGGCCGGCGTCTCGTCGCCGGTCACCGACTCGTGGAACGACGATCTGCGGTCCACCGCGATCGCCCTGCGCCAAGCCCTGCTGACCGTCCCGGACAGCGCAGAAGTGGTGTCGTCGAGCTGGGCCTCCGGCCTCGCCGACAACGATCTCGCCGGCCGCCTCTTCGCCCTCGCCCGCACCGGTGGCTTGAGCGAGGCCGCCGCGCGCGGAGTCGCCACCAGCATCTGCCAACTGACCATCGGACTCACCATCGAGGAGCAGACCCGCGCTCAGATGGAGCGACTCGGAGTGGCCCCGCCGAGCGGACGCGACTTCTCCGCGGAATTCGGCGAGGCACTCGACGTGATTCTGGCCGGGGCCCGGGCCGCAGGATCCGGCTTCGTCGAGGGAGCCCTGCCCTCCGACGACGTCGTGCGGGCGCGATGACGACGCCCGCGGACGCCGGGGCGTCCGAAACGGTCACCGATTGGGCGCAGACGGCGGAACGGCCCACCATCCCGCCCGAGCCGATCGCCTTCTATCGCATTCAGCTCACCGAAGATTTCGCGTTCGCCGAGGTGGTCGGCGTGCTGGATCAGCTCGTCGACCTCGGCATCAGCCACCTGTATCTGTCGCCGATCCTGGAGGCGATGCCCGGCTCGACGCACGGCTACGACTGGTGCCCGCCCGGCCGCATCGCGCCTCTGCTGGGCGGCGAGGACGGATACCGGCTGCTGCGCGCGCACGCTCGCGCCGCGGGCGTCGGCATCATCCTCGACATCGTGCCCAACCACTGCGGCATCCGCGACGCCCGATGCAACCCGTGGTGGGCCGACGTCCTGCGCCACGGCGCCGACTCGGACTATTTCGGATACTTCGACGTGTGGACGGCGACCGTCGACGACGTCTCCGAGTGCATCGTCCTCCCCTGGCTGGGCTCCGACGCGGACCTCGAGCACCTGACCCTCGACGACGGCGACCTGGTCTTCTTCGACTGGCGCTGCCCCACCGCCCCCGGCACCGTCCACGACGGCGACTCTCCACAGACGGTCTACGAGCGCCAGCACTATCGCCTCCTGTCCCGCGACGCCAAGCTGATGACCTACCGCCGGTTCACGGACATCAGCGAGCTGGCCGCGTTGCGCCAGGACGCACCGGAGGTGTTCGAGGCGACGCACGCCTGGCTCAAGACCCTGGTCGACGAGGATCTGGTCGACGGCGTGCGCGTGGATCACCTCGACGGACTGGCCGATCCGATCGGGTACACCGCCGCCCTCCGCGAGTTGCTCGGACCCGACCGGCTGATCTACGTCGAACGCGGACTCGCGATCGTCGAGACCCTCGACCCGGCGCTGCAGGTGGACGGCACCACCGGCTATGACCAGCTCCGCGAGATCGAGGTCGCGTACACCGCGGCCCCCGGGATCATCGAGCTCGACGAAATCTATCTCGCGCAGACCGGTACCAGCGGCGACGGAGACGCGCTCCGCGAGCAGGCGCGGCGACTGCGCGACGCGACGATGCGCAACCTCTTCCCGGTACGTCTCCGTATGGCGAGCGCCTCTGTCGCGGCCACCGCGCCGCACGTGCCGCTGTACGCGGTGGAACAAGCGGTCGCCGGGTTCGTCGCAGAACTGATAATCGCCCGGCCGGACTACCCGTCTCAGCTGCCCGTCACCCTCGCGACGATCGACGACGTCCGTCAGCTGATTCCGAGCGCGGAGGCCGGCCTAGACGCGCTCACCGCCGTCTTCACCGACCGGATCGCCGAGCCGATGTTCCGGATCAGCGAACTGGCCGCCGCGGTCGCGGCGAAGGCCATCGAAGACATCGGATTCCACCGGACCGCGCGGCTGGTGTCGACGCAAGAGCGGGGCTGCAATCCGCGCGTGCCGACCATCAGCCGCCCCGACTTCCACGAGCGCAACCGCGTCCGGGCCCGCGACTGGCCGCTGTCGATGAACGCCACCTCCACGCACGACACGTTGCGAAGCGGCGACGTGCGGGCCCGCATCTCACTGCTCGCGCAGGTGCCGCAGCGTTGGCACATTCTGGTCCACCGGCTCTGGCATCTGACCCCGCCGCCGGACCGCAACATCGGCTATTTTCTGCTCCAGAACGTCGTCGGCGTGTGGCCCGCCGGCCGGCTTCCCGATGCGTCGATCCGCGCCCGGCTCGCTGCGTACGCACTGTCGGCGATTCGGCAGGCGGGCGTGGTGACGTCGTGGGCCGATCGCCAGGACGACGCCGAACGCGAAGTCCTGGAGTGGCTCAGCACCCTGATGAGCGGTGAAGCCGCCGACCTGATCAGGGATTTCGTCGGCCAAATCAGCGCCCCCGCGTGCGACGAGGCGATGTCGCGCAAAGTGATCGCGCTGCTCGGCCCGGGCGTCGGCGACATCTATCAGGGCAGCCAGTGGTGGGACTTCTCGCTGACCGACCCCGACAACCGCCGCCCTGTCGACTACACCCAGGCCCCCGACCACGAGAAGTCGCAGCTGATTCGCGACGCGCTCGCGGTGCGCCGACGGCACCCGGCGTCGTTCGGCGCCGGCTCGGAGTACCGCACCTTCGACTCGCGCGGTGAAGGCGCCACGCATCTGATGTCTTTCGGCCGCGGCCCGGCCGGCGAGCCCCCGGACGTCGCGGTGATCGCCGTCCGGCTCTCGCTCACCTTCCGCCCGGGCCTGGCCCGGGAGGAGACCACCGCCCTGCTGCCCGACGGCGTCTGGCGCGACGCCCGCACCGGCGAGCGCTTCACCGGCGAGGTGACCGCCGACGTCTTGCTCGGCGACCGCCCCGTCGTCATCCTCGAGCGCGACGAGTAGGCCGCAGAGGCTTCGACAGGCTCAGCCAGCGGCTGAGGTCCACTCCCTGAGCTTGTCGAAAGGGCCGAAGAATCGAAGCGCTAGCCCGTCGGGGCCGGAGCCGGTGTGGTCGCTTCAGGCGTCTGAGTCTGCGTCTGAGTCTGGTCGTCGGCGTTCATCGTCATGCCGTCGACCGAGGTCATCCGCGACACCAGCCACTTGCCGTCCTGCTTGGCGAGATCCAGCTGAAGCAGCACGAACTGCTGGCCGCCCGCCGGCTGCTGGGCACTGGTGCCCTTGATCGCCACGGCGAGGATCGTCGTCGCGGTCTTCTTGGTGAACGATTCGACGGTCGCGGCGTTCACCTTGATCTCGATGTTCTCGAGCTTGGCCTGCTGCACAAACGACACGTTGCTCTTGGCTTCGCTCTCGACGCGCTCACGTGCCTCGCCGGTCGACAGCGGAACGACCTTGGCGATCACCGACTCCGGCGACGCGTCCTTGCTCATCACGGTGCCGAAGTAGGTCTGCACGAAGGCGCTCGACGCCGCCTTCGCGTCGTCGAACGCGTTGAGCTCGGCGTTCTTCTCGTACAGCTGCCAGCCGCCGATTCCGACGACCACCAGGAGCGCGACCACCACCAGCGCGATTCCGGCCTGCACCAGGCTGCGCGCGGTGACGGTGAACTGACGCGGCTCGCCGCGCAGCGGCTTGGCGACCACCTCGGTCTCAGTCTCGGCGTCGTTCTGCTTGGCGGCGATCTTGGAGGCCGCCGACTTCGGAGCGGCGGCTTTCTTCTTCACCGCGGGCTTCTTCGCGACGACGGTCTCCGCGCCCGGCTTCTCGACGACCTCGGCCGCAGTCTCGTCACCCGACTCGGCCTCGTCGATCTGCCCGTTCTCGTCGCTCAACCCGGTCTCTTCGTTCAACCCAGACTTCTTCTTCGACCCAGACTCTTCGCTCATACGTCCTTCATCACTCCATCGGCAGGCACTACGCCGGCCCTCGGCACAACTCTCAACCGCACAGTCGTCACTTGTCCAGCGGCACCGTTCGCCCGTTGGCGTCGAAGTTCGCCGGCGGTCCGGCGGTGTCGTCGCCCGTCGGACGCGGCGCGTTGTTCGAACCTCGACGCTGCTGGTTCTGGTCTGCACTCGCACAGTACAGATTCACCGGCACCGATGCTTCCAGGATCTTGGTCGGCCGCTGCGGCGTGACCGGATAGTCGCAGTACGGCCGCGGGTACAGCGAAGCCATCGCCCACCACGCGCCGTCGTGGAACATCTTTTGCGCCTGCGCCGAACCGTCGCGGATGGACGGCAGCAGCTCGGCCAGCGTCGGCGCACGCAAGGCGCCCTGACGCGCGACGTCGAGGAACTGCTTGAGCACGTCCGACACCGGATCGGTGATGGTGTCCAGCGACGCGGTCAGACTGGTCAGTCGCGCCGGGCCGGTGCCCAACAGCGTGCGGAGCTCCACGTCGGCGGCGACCGCCGAGTTGACCACTTCGCTGCCGCCGTCGACGAGCCGCTGCAGATCCGGCTGCACGTCGGCGGTCGTCCTCAGGATCGTGCCGGAGTTCTGAATCAGCTTGGTGGTCTGCGGCAGCACCCGCGCCAGGTCGGCGAAGATCGCGCCTCCGGACTGGAAGATCGACTTCAGCTGATTCGGGCCCTGATCGTTGAGCGCGATCGTCAGCTGCGACAGGGACGCCGTCAGCTTCGGTGCGTCGATCTGGCTGATCACGTCCAGCGTGGACTGCAGCAGCGACGAGAACGCCGCCGTCACGTGCGTCTGCGACACGTCGATCACGTCGCCGTCCTTCAGGAACGGGCCGTCGGCGGTCTTCGGCACGATGTCGACGTACTGCTCACCCGCCGCGGAGAGTCCCAGCGCCGAGAACGTCGCGTTCTTGTTGATCTTGACGTCGTCGTCGATCTTGAGCTTGACCTTCACGAACTTCGGCTGCACCGAGATGCTCTCGACGTCGCCCACCTCGACGCCTCGCAAGGTCACCTTGGAGGTGTCCTGCAAGCCGCCGGACAGCGGGAAGTTGACCGTCAGATCGTACTGACCGCGCCACGGCCGCCAGCTCAGCGAACCGAACGACAGGTACGCCAGACCGAGGATCATCGTCAGGAACAGGGCGATGTTCCCGATCAGGATCTTGTGCTTGTACAGCTTCGCCATCATCTAGCCGGCCCCCATCGTTCCGGTCAACCGCGCGAGGATGATCGTGAGTGTCTGCTGGAGACTCTTCAGACCCATGTCGACGTCCTGCAGTTCCGGGAACCGCGACCGCGAGTCGAAGCCGACGCCCGGGGTGATCCAGTACAGCTTGGCCGACACCGACGCCGCACTGCCGAGTGTGGAGTTGCGCCACTTCGGATTCAGCGTGACCAGCCGGTCCATCAGCGGACCCAACTGCGGTGCGGTGTTGTTCAGCGCCTCCAGCGCGGTGTTCAGGTGGCCGAGCATCTCCGCGAAGTTGTCCTGCTGCGAGCTGAGGAAGTCGTTGGTGGCCGCAGTGACCTTGTTCGACTTGTCCAGCGTGTCCAGGATCAGGCCCAGCTGGTCGTTGACCGCGTTGATCGCCGGCGGCAGCTTGTTGATGCTCGCCGCGATCTGTTCGCGTCCGTCTGCCAGTTCCTTGGTGAGGTTCGCGGTGTTCACCATCGCCTTGTCGACGTTGTCCGCATTCTGGTTGAACTTGGTGATCGCCTCCGTGAAGCCGCTGATCGCGCCCGCCAACTCGGTGGAGTTGCCGGACACCGCGGTGCTCAGCTCGGTGAAGATCCGCTGCAGCGAACTGACCGATCCCGAATCCACCTGCGCGGTGATCGCGACCAGCAGGTCCTCGACGGTCGCTGCGGCCGAGGTGTCGCCGCCCAGGGTGTCGCCGCTGCGCAGGTAACCCTTCGACGCGTCCTTGGGCGGCATCAGCGCCACGAAGACGTCACCCAGGGGCGTCGCCTGCCGGAGCTCGGCGCCGGTGCCGACCGGCAGTTTCAGGCCGCTGCGCACGTCCATCGTCACTTCGGCGCGGTAGTTCTTGGCGCTGATCGCGGTGACCTGGCCGACGTCGGTGCCGCCGAGCCGGACCTTGGCCATCGCAGGCAGGTTCAGCGCATTCGCGAACGACGCCTTGACGGTCATCCCCGAACCGAGGCCGCCCGGGGCGGGCAGCGGGATCTGCTCCACCGTGATGCCGGGCAGCACGCTGCACGCACTCAGGCTGATCACAGTGGCCAGCGCGACGGCCGCCGAGGCGAGTCGCTTCTTCGCTCTCATTTCTTGCTCAACTCCAAAAGGCCGGAGTACACGCCGAGGTCCGGACCGAAGTCCTTCAGCCGCCCGGTACGGCAGCCGTTCTTCTGCAAGTTGATCGCCTCGCAGAATTTCGCGAGCATCTCGTTGTCGAGCAGCGACTTGTCCAGCAACACCTGCGCGCGCCAGGCGCCCTGCTCCGCCGACACCGAGTTCGCCAAGTTCTGGAACAGCAGCGGACCCATGTCGACGGTGTCGACCACCTCGCGGGAGTAGTCCGAGAGGTTCGCCGCGAGCGCCGCCAGCTTGCCGGTCGACGAGCTGATGTTGCCCGAGTTGGCCTGGAGGAACGACGACGTGTTCGCCAGCGTCTGGTTCACGTTGGCCAGCGTCGCGTCGAGGCCGGGCCCCTGCTCGCCGAGCATCTCCGAGACCTGCGTCACCGAGTTCGAGAACGCCAGCATCTTCGGGTAGTTGTCGGTGAGCGCCGTGGTCAGCTGACTCATCATCTTGATGATGTCGGCGATCGCGTCGCCGTTGTCACGGCCCAGACGACCGGCCTTCTCCAGCCCGTCGAGCGCCTCGCGCAGTCGCTCGCCGTTGCCGTCGGCGACGCCCGAGGTGATGTCCACCAGGTCGGCCAGCGGACCTTCGCCGGGACGATCGCCCGAGAGGTTCTTGACCAGCGAGTCCAGCGAGTCGAACAGCGTGCCGATCTCCACCGGCGACTTGGTGTTCGGCACCACGCCGTCGGCGGCGAGCTTCGGTCCCTCGGTGTACGCCGGGGTCAGCTCGATGTGCCGGGTGGTGACGATCGACGTGTTGACGATCGCGGCCGTCGCGTCCTTGGGGATCGAGATGTCCTTGTCGACGGCCATCGTCACCTTGACGCGCGTGCCCTGCTGCTCGACCGCGGTGATCCGGCCGACCGGCATGCCGAGCACGGCGACGTCG
>JASGFV010000002.1:0-62613 GCA_047605365.1 Gordonia sp. (in: high G+C Gram-positive bacteria) | reverse complement strand
CCACCGCGGACCTGCTGGCCCTCGCCACTAGAGTCCGCGACGGCGTGCGCGACGCCTTCGGCGTCTCACTGCACCCGGAGCCTGTCTTCGTGGGCTGCTCGCCTGACTTGGCTCAATTTAGTGTCCACCCCGGAGGGCGTGCAGGGCTGATGCGAGATCCTCTGTGAGCGGGTCGGCGGCGGTGAGGGTCTGTCCGCCGACGTCGATCTGCACGGTGCGGTAGCGGCGTGCGGTGGTGACGAACTTCTTGATCGACCAGCCGGTACGGGCTTCGAGGATCCGGGTGATCGCCAGGGCGGCCATGACGACTGCGAGGTGAGCCCGGATGGAGTCTTCGGTGTGGTGGTAGATCGGCCTGGCAGCCAGATCCGATTTGGACATGCGGAAACTCTTCTCGATCCGCCACAGCTGGTGATACGCCCCGACCACGAACTCCGGATCGGGGTTGTCGATATTGGTCGTGTACGCCTTCCACCCGGCCAAGGTGCGTGCCTTCTCTTCCAGGTCGCGGTTCACCGACTTCTGCGCGCCCTTGAGGTGCACGAACCGGTTGCGTTTGACCGGGATTTGCCCGGCCACGGCCTTCTCGGCCTTCCCGACCTGTTCGTTGATGCCGCGCAGACTGCGCCGGGCCCGGTCGGCACTGAACCGGTAGTAGGTGACGCGGCTGATCTTGTAGCTGGTCTTGGCGTTCGCCGGCGCCGGCTGAGTCAGGGTGAGGCCGTCGGCCGGGGCGGCGCCGGGATGATCGGTGTGCCATTTGCTGATCTGATAGGGCACCGTGGGGAGTTTGTCGCCGAGGATGAACCGCAGTCCGGCGGCCTCGATCGCGGCCATGCTCGCCGCCGAGATCATGCCCGCATCAGCGACCACGGTGACCTCGGTGAGCCGATGGGCGTTCATGAACGAGGCGAGCGTCGGGATCATCGTCTGGGTCTCGGCCTTGTTGCCCTCGAACGCCTCGATCATCAGCGGGAAGCCGGTCGCGTCGGTGAGCAGTCCGACGGTGATCTGCGGCTCCAGTCGTCGTTCCTCGGAGAATCCGGGTTCGCGGAACCCGTCGGCTTTGTCGGTCTCGAAATACAAGGTCGTCACGTCGTAGAGCACCAGGGTCGCCGGTCCGAGGCCGGCGTGTGCGGCGCACGCCGCGGCCAGGCGCTGCCGCCAGGCGGCTTCGGCGTAAACCGGGAGCCGGCGTTTGACCGTGGCATACGACGGGGCTTGCACGCCGACCTCGGCCAACACTCGCAGGGAGTCGAGTTTGCTGGTCGGCTCGATGATCCGGGCCAGCACCAGATCCCGGAACACCGTGTCCCTTTCGGTGGTGTCGGCGAAGCCGAGTTCACAGTAGATTCCGTCCAGGGCGTCCCAGAGCACCGACATCCGGCTGCTGGTGATCGGCAGCGGCCCGCCGGACTGAACCGCGGACAGACCGAGTTCGAGTTGCCCCTGACCGGACGACAACCGCTCGGCGGCAACAGATTTCAACGCCGCCAACTCCGCGTCGGTGTGCGCCGATCCGATGTGATCGATCGTCCGGGAGCCCCGCCGATTCGAGTGCACGATCTGCACCGCAGTGGCCCCAGAAGCCGTCTTCACCGTCCGAACGAACGCCATCCCACCAGCTTAGAGCCGCCCGTTAGTGTCCACGTCCCGCACCAACCACCCAGGTCACAGCGCCGCCGACCCAGGAATCCGCGAAAGTCAGCCAAGTCAGGCCTCACTGCACCCGGAGCCTGTCTTCGTGGGCTGCTCGCTGCCCGACTTAGCTCATCGGACCACTGTCCGCCAACTGGCCTGTCCGACGTCCGCTGACTGAGCTTTTCGAAGCCTTCAGACCCCTTCAATACGCCCCTTGTCCGGCACATGGCCACATTGACCCAACTCAATGACGCAGGAGCATTTCACAGCTTCCGTAGGGTCGATATACGCATCTTAAAAGACCACTAAAGGGTAGACATAAATCGACCTCCGATTAGTAAGTCACCTTTCCGTCAGGACCCAGCACCCTAACGTCTTCCGAAATAGAAGGATCACGACTCTCAAGCAACTCGTAGAAGGGCTGAGAAACAGTAATCCACCCCCTCGAATCCCTGCCAATATCGTCGACGGCCGGCTCGCCAAATATTGCGAGACATACTATCGACGGGAGCCTAGACTCATCCATCCCAGATCCGGGAGAGACCAATGCAGATGCGGCACCAAACGCATACCCAGTGAGGGCGGACCCACCTAACTCAGCCGCAAGAGAGTCCGTCACCGCACAGACCCCAAATCGCTCAAATATCTCGTGGCTCATCTCCATATCAAACAGAAACTCGGCACTCTCCACAACCTCGGGATGACCGTCCAGATACCGCAGTGCCGTGGCATCTTCCGGCGCGGACGGATAGAGCCGGTAGAATCTCAAGTCTCCCACTTCCCGTTTACCGATTTCCTGACATTCGGCTTCACTGAGCAGCGCGGCAGAGAGGCAGCGCCACTCCCCAGCGCATATTCCCCATCAGCGGCGGCGAATCGGATTCCCATCCGAATCGACCAACCTGGCGTCCTCTTCGAGGCTCGGATCCTGCTCTTTGAGCATGCTGTAGAAAGTTCCTAAGATCGTCAGACATCCGATCTCCGGTAATTCGTCGACGTCCATGCCTGAACCCTCCGCGACGGCCGCGCGGGCGAATCCGAGGGCGTACCCGTTGCAGTCTCGGCGTCTGACTAGACCGATCCGGACCGCAAACACCCGGTCATCCAATCGAGACCGCCGAAGAATACCTGAATCGAACTCAACCCAAGGTTGGCGAAACACGAATCTAGTCCCAGACTGGATCGCCGTTTGAATCGACAATCATCGCATCCTCTTCAATGGTCGAGTCCCTCCTCTTAAGCACATCGTAGACCCTTTCTGACACCACCAGGAAACCCAGGCGATCTGTGCCAAAATCGTCAACACCAGGAATCCCCTCGATGATCATTCCGTCAATTTCAGGAAGTTCACTGGGGTCCATCTCAGAGTCAGCCGAAACCGAGGCGACGGCAAACCCTAGGGAATATCCAGAAAAATCTTGCCGCCGCAATTCCTCCGCGAGCGACTTAGTCACCCCAAATGCTCCAAAGCGACCCAATATTTCGTGGCGAATAGGAAAGTCGAACGCAAACTCAACCCCCGAGGCAGAGTCCGGGTCACTGTCAACACGGGGTAAGTCCCTAGCCGTGAGTGGTGCCGACGGGACTACCATATAGAATTTTTCTGTCATCACATCCTCCTGTCGGATCAGCCTAGAATCACGCAGTCCGGCTCATTACGACGGACCGCAGCAACCTGAGGCGCTCGAGAGTACTCATCTCTTCAAAATCGGCAATTCTATCCTCCGAAACCCCCAGCTCCCGCAGCAGCTCAGGAGCACCGTCGAGCCACGGTGGACTTGGAGTCATCCACTTGCCGAACATCAGGTCCACCAGCAGGACTCCGAGTAGCAGCCCGCTTCGAACCTCCTCGATTCTATCATCCGGAATGCTATCGGGATTCCTGACATCAATCCCAAGCGACATATATATATATATATATATCGAATTCCATGCCATTCTAATTCTGGACAGATGAACCTCCGGCGCTATCCTCCCCCAAAACCCTCGAAGGTTATCCTCATGGTGCATAAAATCATCATCGAATAGCCCCGGGAAGTTCCTGAAAACGACCTGCTCAATCGCATGATGTATCTGCTTACCGATAGGACTGTGGCCCGTTGCCAACCAATAGTTCCGGTGATACTCAGACAACGCCTTGAACAGCGGATAGAGCGGATCGCCAGGTTCGGGCGGCGGAACTTCCCCCACGGGCAGCTTGTCATGTTTCGGAGTGTCGTCATTGCCGTCTGGCTCACCGTTGTCGCCCGGCGGAGTCTCCGCATTGATGATCGCCGCCAACCAGTCGCGGACGTACTCGAAGATCTTCTCGATGGGCTCTGGTCCGTCAGGGGTCTGCGGAACACCGAACGGAGGTTCCTCCCCGGGGAGCTCTGGGTGCTTGGGCGGGTCCCACGGGCGCGGCTCACCCCGCTTGGGTAGCTCTGGAGGTCGGGGACTGTCCGGTTGCTCAGGGTCGGGATCTGGCACCGGCTCGGCCGGCTGCGGGGTATCACCGGGGAGCGGCGGCTGAACAACAGGGTCATCGGGTGCCGGATCATCGTCATCCTGGTCTGGGTGATCTCCAGGATCTGACGGCCGAACACGAGGAGTACCGGGGTCCGTCCGACCGCCCTTTCGGGGCTTGTCATCCTGGTCCGGAGAACCCTGCATGACCGACCCAAGCAAGATCGCTAGCTTAGCCATCTGCTCCACAGTCAATTCCGACGGAGTCTTTCCCGCCAGAATCTCCTCAGCAATCGTGGCCAGTTCACTCCGATGTTGGTAAACCCATACGGCACCCATGACCGAGAGGAAGAGAGCTGCCAATTCGAGCGCTCCAATGGCTACACCGGCCACAATTATCAACGGGCCAACCATCGGATCGGCACCACGGTCATCGTCCAGTGGCGCGTTGGGCAGGGCCTTCGGCTCGTCGTCCGGAGCAGGTGACACGGGCGGAGGAGGGGGAGGCGCGGCTGGCTGCAACCCCTGGTCGCCGCCGTCACCGAGACCCGGCGACGTCGTCCACGTCTGATCGTTCGGTGGGTCCGCAGGAGCCGAGTAGTGGTCTTCCCGCATGTCCTGCTCGTCAGGCTGCTCAGGAGGCATCACCGCCGCAGCCTGCTTCGGTGCCGGCGTAACTCTGCGGCCGATTCCTCCGATACCGGCGAGCAGTGCCGCTGCTGCCGCCAACAGCCAAATCGTGATCCCGTCGGGTTCCTCCGGAGCGCGCGGGTTTTCGACGTCGGGATGGCCAGGCGCATCCGGCGATTGGCTAGGAGCCCCCGGTCGGTCCGTCTGTCCGGGTGAAGGCGAAGTGACACGTGGCGCCTGAGTAGCCCCCGGCACCGCGGGATTCGGCGACACACCGGTACGTCCCGGCGCAGTCGTGACCGGAGCGGTCAGCCCCGGGGACACCCCCGGTCGATCCGGAACAGGAACGATGGGTGTGCCGTCGCCGTCCCCCGGACCACGTCCCGGGTTGCCGCCGACCACCGGACCGCTACCAGGCGCCTCTGTCTGCCCTGGCAGCGGAGCTGGTAGTGGTTCCTGGGTCGGTGGGGGCGTGTATTCAGGCACACTGATGCACGGCCATGCCGGGCCGTACTGCTCCCGGAGACGATCACAACGTTCGTCGGCACCGGCCGGACCTGCGCCGAGACCGCCGAGCAAGACAGCGATCGCCGCCAAGCGCCACAACCAAGATCAATGCGCCAAGCGATAGCGATCCCGCGCCAGATCGACGGGGCCCAAAGCGATCGCTCACCCTCTTCTGCTCCGCACAGCAGCTATGAAGAAGTCGATTCCGGTCCAGAACCAGCGGCCAGCCAACGACATGAACAGGAAGAACGCCAAGAAGACGGGAATCTGGCCGTGCTCGAGAGGCCAGTGGGGCAGACTCGTCAGATTCGCCGCCGCCAGAACCAGCATTACGCACCCGACCGCGAACAGCACGAGCGTCGTCACTGGAATCGGACCCGCTCCGCGGGCGACGGCCGCAATGTCGTCAGTATCGAACCCTGCGTCCTCGTCCAGCGCCATCGAGTTCGTCGACTTGTCTCCCACGCCGCTCACAGGTAGTGGGGCTTTCCGTAGACGTTGAAGGTTCGATCGAGCGCCGCCGTTCCTACCGATCTGCGCGCCCATGCACGCACCGCTACTGGACCCAGGCACCCGTCGACCTTCAAGTGAACTCCTTCGAGGATCGTTGCCGCCGTGGCGCCTCGCGCCCTCTTCTGCGCGAACGGCACCTCCACGGTGGTGCCGGGACGCAGGGTCGTGGAGATGTTCGGCATCGCCTGCACACCCAGCATCAATGCAGGTGGGTACGTGACCGCGATGGTCGCTGAGCCGCCGAACGTTCCGCCCAGCGAGACTCCGCTGGTGACATCGGTATTGCACGCAACGGTGTATCCGGTTTCCAGGACTGCTGCGTCGATCGGCACCGTACCCCTGCCGCTGATCACGAGCTCACCGCCGAGATCAAGGAAACCCTCACGCGTCCACGGCGACTGATTCAGCGGAGGAACAGACCGCACACGCTCGCCACGCTTGCTCAGCGCTACCTTCCAGCCCGCGACGTCGCGCGTGACCGTGCGATCTGCAAAGGTGTCCGAGCCCCGCTTGGCCGGCTCAGCTCCAGCCACCGCAGTCCCCGTCACGGCCATCACACCTGCAGCAACCACCCCGGCAACCGCGAATCTCCACGACGAACCCATCACATCTCCCCTTTGCAGCCAATCCTGGCAATCGACGAAATGCCGCCGATTCCGGCGACACAAGCAGCGGAGCTAGCGGACCATCACAGCAGCCGCTCAGGAGACACACAGGAGGACATTAGAAGAGACTGACGCCACATCTGTTGTGCAACAACGGATCTCGCTGATTCGCCAGAGCAAGACACCACGACCAGGGATCGATGGGGCGGGCGCAGGGTGCGACAAGCCCGGGAAGGACAGGTTCAGGAGGCAGTCGTCCGGACGATGTCCTCGATGAACCCGTCGAGCAGCACGTTGTACTCCTCGCCGCGCTCGTACGTCACCATGTGGCCGGCGCCCGGGAACTCGGTGTACGAGTGCAGGACGTCGTTCGCGCGGAGCGAGGCGGCCAGGTACTCGGAATGGATCACCGGGGTGAGGCGGTCGTCGGTGCCGACGACCACGGCCGTCGGCACGTTGATCGCCCGCAGACCGGCGGTCACGTTCAGGTAGTACATCGCCGAGCCCCAGGCGGCGCGGGCCAGCGGCGGACAGCCGGCGATCAGCTCGTCGGTGAACGCGACGTGCGCAGCACGGGTCTGAGTACCCAGCGCGATGTAGTGCGCCAGGATGTTGGTCAGCCCGTTGCTGGGCAGCGGCACCGGCGAGGAAGTGAACGCCCGAGCGATCGCCGGGTTCACCGGGTGGGTGAACCGCGGCAGGTTCGGCGGGGTCAGACGCTGCTGCTGGATCAGATCGTGCGACGTGGTAGACGTCAGGACGATGCCGGCCACCTGATCGACGATCTGGCTCGAATACTGCGCCGCCCACGACATGATCGCCATGCCGCCCATGCTGTGGCCGACGAGGATCGCCCGCTTGCCCGGGGGCAACGTCTGTTCCAGGACGGCCTGCAAGTCCTGGCCGAGCATCTCGATCGTCGCCTTGGCCGGGCCCAACTCGGACAGTCCGTGACCGCGCTGATCGTAGGCGATGATCGGCATCCGGCCGGCGTAGTGATTGAGCTGCGCGTTCCAGAAGCGGGTGTTGCACGTCCAGCCGTGGACCAGTACCAACACCTCGTCGCTGGAATGCGTCGCGAGGTCCGTGGAGGTCTCGACGTGAAGCAGCACGCCGTCGTGGGTGCCGACGACCGACGACCGCAGCGGCTCGCGCGGCGGGGCCAGCAACGGGTCGGGCCCGTCGTCGACCGGCCGCGGCAGCGCGAACGCCGCCCGGACCAATGCGCCCATGACCAGCGCAGCGTCGGCGACGAACAGTCCGGCGGCGCCCGCGCCCATCAGCGCGGCGCCCTGGGCCAGTCGCCTGCCCAGCTTCCGCGGGGCACGCGCCAACTCAACCCTGTGCTCGGCCATCATTCTCCTGATCGTCGGCCGCGGCCTCAGACGCGGCGTCGAAGTAGGTGCTCGCCTGCCCGATCGCCCGCGAGATCTCGGTGTCGAGCGCCTTGCGGAACGTCGACTCGACGATCTCGCCCGCGATCGGACGGATCGACTGAATCAGTTCGGCCAGCTCAGACACCGACTTCTCCGGCATGTTCGGCAGGTTCTCGTCGAAGTACTTGTCGGTGATGATCGAGACGAAACTGCGGGCCACGTCGGTCAGGTCCGACTCGACGCGGACCCAGCGGTCCAGCAGCGACTCGATCTCGACGCCGCCCTTGACCAATACCTCCGCGCCTTCGAGCAGCTCGGGATTGCGCACGGCGTAGTGCGCGCCGTCCTTGGTGAGCAGACCCAGCTTCTGACTCAGGCCGACCGCGCGGTCGTCCATGTTCAGCGTGCGGCGCAGCTCGGTGATCGTGATGGTGGCCGCGCGACGAAGATTGCGCAGGCGGCCGCCGCGCGGCTTGGCGCGCAGCACGTGCTCCACCTTCATGCCGTGCGACGCCGCGATCAGCAGTTCACTGATGGTGGCGAAGGTGTAGCCGCGCTCGAGGAGCCGAGAGATCAGATTGAGGCGCACCAGATGCTCGTCGGAGTACCACCCGGTCCGGCCGCGCACCTCCGGCGACGGCAACAGGCCCCGGTCCTGGTAGACGCGGATGTTGCGCACGCTGACGCCGGACGCCTCAGCGAGGTCGTTGATCCGGTATTCGGTCGTATCGTCGTCCACGGCAGATCAGGTCGTCTTCCGGAACCAGGACCGGCCCTGGATTTCGTCGACGCGGACCCGGACGTCCACCAGATAGACGAGCACCACGACGGTCGCGATCAGGTACAGGATGCCGAGGATGCTCAGCAGCGATTCCGCCCGCAGCAAGCACACCAGCACCGTCGACACCGCCAGCGCCACCACCCAGAACACCTTGGTCTGCGCGTCGACGGCGGTGAACGCATCGGGCCGGGTGACGGCCGCATGCACCACCGCCACCAGTGCACACACCGCGACGAACACGGAGAGCACGATGAAGATCCACATCTGGATCAGACCGACAATGGTTTCCACAGTCACGCCCCCACTCTATCCACGCGCGCCGACAGCCGTGCTCCGACACCGGCCGACGAGCGGACCCGATGACCGGACTCAGACCGGCGGCGTCTCCTGTCCGGTCGCCGACACCGCGGCCAACGACTCCGACGCGGTCAGCGCGGCGGCGTTCTCGTTGCGGAACGAATCGTAGATCTCCAGCAGCATCTGCTTCTGCCGCTCGCTGATCGAGGTGTCCACCAGCAGGGCGTCGCGTACCGGGCTGGCCGGGCGCTCCTCCAGGATTCCGGCGCGGACGTAGAGCACCTCCGCCGACACGCGCAGACCCTTGGCGATCTGCGACAGTACGTCGGCCGACGGCTTGCGCAGGCCCCGCTCGATCTGCGACAGGTACGGGTTGCTCACACCGGCGCGTTCGGCCAGCTGACGCAGCGAGACCTTGGCGGCCATCCGCTGTGAACGGATGAACTCGCCGATGTCCTGCGCGGCGGTCGCGACCGCTTCGACCGTCACCGCGGTGGCCTTCTCGTCGCCCGTGTCCTCGCCGTCTGCGACGGCCGGAGCATCCTGCGCGTGGACCTCACTGGCCTGCGTGTCGTCGCCGGCTGTCGCCGTATGCTCGCCGTGCTCGTCTTTCCTGGATCTCACCCGTTCGAACCGTCCTTCCGGACTCCAGTATCCCGAATTCGCGCTAGCACATGCAAGCAATCGTCGGTGTGCCGTCGATCAATGAAGCACGCTCAATGAAACAACAGCACCGACACCGTGTAGATCACGAGCCCGGCCAGCGATCCGACCACCGTGCCGTTGATCCGGATGAACTGCAGGTCACGGCCGACCTGCAGTTCGATCTTGCGGCTGGTCTCCTCCGCATCCCAGCCGCGGACGGTCTCGGTGATCACCGAGATGATCTCCGTCGAGTAGTTCTCGGCCACGTGGCGCGCCGCCCGGGCCGTCCACAGGTTCATCTTCGCTTGCAACGGTTCGTCGTCGCGGATGCGCACGGCGGTCTGCACGACGGCGCGCGAGATCGAATTGCGCAGTGTCGAGTTCGGGTCTTCGAGCATCTCCTCGATCACCGCCTTGCCGGCCTGCCAGGCGGTCGACGCCGCGCCCGCCACCTCGTCGCGCCCGAGCAGCTCCCGCTTGATCTCCTCGAAGCTCGCGATGGTCGCATCGTCGTGCTGCAGGTCGTCGGCGAACTTCCTCACGAACTCGGCGATCGCCAGCCGCAATTCGTGCTGCGGATCGGCGCGCACCTTGTAGGTGAACTCGGTGAGCTCCTTGTAGATCTTGTCGCCGACCAGGTGATTGACGAACTTGGGCGCCCACGACGGCCCGTCGCGGTCGACGACGCGGTCGATCAGACCAGAGCTCCCGAGCGACCATTCGTGAGCCCGGTCGCACAGCAGCTGAATCACCGGCTCCAGGCGGTCCTCGTTGACCAACTGCTCCAGGATCCGGCCGGCCGGCGGCGCCCACATCGGTTCGGCCGCCCACTTCAGACAGGCCTGGATGAAACGTTCGACGTCCTCGTCGTCGAGCATCTCGGAGACCAGCCGGATGCCACGGGCGGCCTCGGCGTCGACCCTCGACGCATTGGCGGGGTCGGCGAGCCAGGTGGAGACCCGCCGCGGGAGGTCGAGGCTCACCGCGCGCTCCTCGATCACCTCCGGGGTCATGAAGTTCTCTTCGATGAACCCGCCGAGCTGCTCGCCGATCTGATCCTTCTTCTTCGGGATCAGCGCGGTGTGCGGAATGGGCAGCCCCAACGGCTGCCGAAACAGCGCGGTGACCGCGAACCAGTCGGCGAGCGCACCGACCATGCCGGCCTCCGACGCCGCGCGGACGTACCCCACCCAGGCTGCGACGTCCTGGCCGTCGCGGCTCTCCAACCACCGGGTGAACAGGTAGACGCACGCCGCGAACAGCAGGCAGCCGGTGGCCACCATCTTCATCTTCCGCAGATCGCGCGCCCGCTGAACGTCGCCCTCCCCGATTCCGGACGGACCGCTGGGCGACGCCGGGCTCGCCTGCACGCTGAATGCCATTCGTCCAGTTTGGCGCAGACCGATTATGGTTGCCAGTAATGCCGAACCCAGCCCGCCCTTCCGGAGCCGCTCGTGCCGCTGTCAACGCGGCCGCGACACTGACGCGTGAAATGGAGCAGCGGCTGCTCGGGCGCGCCGCGACGAGTTCCGGATCCGACGGACGCACCCAGCGCTGGCAGCAGCACAAGCAGGCGCGCCGCGACGAGCTGATCGACGGCACCGCCGCCGCCGTCCGAGTGCTCGGCCCCGATCCGGGCATGGACGAGATCGCCACGCACATCGGCGTCTCCAAGACCGTGCTGTACCGCTACTTCGGAGATAAGAACGAGCTGGCCACGGCCGTCAGCGAGCAGTTCCTGCAGAAAAGCGTGCTGCCCGGCCTGACCGAGACCCTGACCGAGGATCTCGACGACTACCAGTTGGTCCAGGCGGTGATCGACGTCTACGTGCGGGCGATCGCCGACGACCCGCAGCTCTACCGGTTCATCATGCGCGTCGAGCAGAGCTCGGGGCCATCGATCGTCGCCGCCCGGCAGCTGATGGCCGAGACTCTCGAATTCACGCTGCGCAGCCGTCTCGCCGACCGTGGCTGCGAGCCCGACGGCGCCCGGACCTGGGCGCTGGCGATGGTCGGCGCGGCCGAGGGCGCAGTCAACGGGTGGATCGCGGCGCCGTGGTCGACGGTGGATCAGCTGATCGGCGAACTGACGATGATGGTCTGGGGCGGTGTGGCCGGAATCGTGCTGAGCGGCGGCTCACCGGAGACCTTCGCCGCGAGTCCGCCGCGGATCCCCCCGCTGGTGCCCGGCGATCCGGACTCCGTCGACGACCCGCCACGGCCTCCCGCCTGATCGGTGGACACCGGCCCGAGAACAGATTAAGGTCCCCGCTCACAAGGAGCGGGGACCTTAATCGTCACATCACTTCCGGCGTGAACCGGGGTGCATGAAAGGTCCTACTTGGCGGCCGGCTTCGGGGCGGTCTTGCGAGCCGGAGCCTTCTTGGCCGGGGCCTTGGCGGCCTCGATCTTCTTGGCGGGCGAAGCCTTGGCGGTGCGGCCCTTGGCCTCGACGGTGCCGGCGGCTCCGTCGATCTTCTGGGCGGCGACCTTGCTTTCGGCCTTCACCTTGTCGCCGGCTTCTTCGACGGCCAGGGCCGCGTCTTCGACCTTTTCGGCGGCCAGACCGGCCAGCGACGCGGCGCGCTCGCCGACGGCGCGGGTCTGCGACGAAACGGCGCCCAGGGCGTCCTCGGTCAGGTCGACGGCCTGGTTGTAGGCGGTGCCGACGCGATCCAGGTTCTCCTGCACCAGCGGCTGGGTGCGGAGACGCTCCACCGCGCCCTCGCCGCGCTCGGCGAGCGACTTGTACACGCCAGTGGCCGACTCGATGTACGGGGTGGCGGCCTTCTTGAGCTCGTCCTTGTTCAGCTTGGCGCGGAGCTCCTCGACGTTGACCTCGGTGGGGAGGTCGCTCAGACGGGTGCGGGTCTCCTGGACGCGGGCCTGGGCCGACTCGGCACGAGTGCGGATGCGCTCGATGGCTTCCTTGACTTCCTGGACAGCCACGTCACCGGCGCCGACCACTGCGTAGAAGGGCGTGGGGAGGGTGCGTTCTGCGGTGCTCATGTGAACTCCTAAGTTCGATCCGCTCACTCCTGCTCGTGCATAAGAACGGGGATCTGGTTGTTGTACGGACAGTTATGAGCATGCCAGCAATTGCTAGCAAAAGCTAGCAAAGTGCTAGCAAAAGTGGCCCACCTCACGCGTCACGACGGGTATCGGATGAGATGCACATCATAGTGGCCCCACCCGGCGTCACCGACGGTCAGACGCGCACCGCACCGTTCTCCCCGTAGCGATAGAAGCCCCTACCAGCCTTTTTACCGAGACGACCGGCCTCCACCATGCGCAGCAACAGCGGCGGCGGCGAATACAGCGGCTCCTTGAACTCGTCGTACATTTTGTCCGCGATGGCTTTGACGGTGTCCAAACCGACCAGGTCTGCTAGCTTGAGCGGCCCCATCGGGTGCGCGCAGCCGAGCACCATCGCCTTGTCGACATCCTCGACGGTGGCGAATCCGCTCTCCACCATCCGGACCGACGACAACAGATACGGCACCAGCAGCGCGTTGACGACGAAGCCCGAACGGTCGCTGGACCGGACCACCTGCTTGCCCAGGACATCGTGCGCGAAGGCCTCGGCCCGCTCGCCGATGGCCGGCCGCGTGTCGAGCGTCGTCACCAGCTCGACGAGCGGCAGCACCGGAACCGGGTTGAAGAAGTGCAGACCGATCACCCGGCCGGCGTCGGCCGTCGCCATGCCCAGCTTCATGATCGGGATCGACGACGTGTTCGTCGCCAGCACCGCGTCCGGATCGGTCAGCACAGCGTCGAGCTCGGCGAAGATCGCGGTCTTGAGATCCTCGTCCTCGGCGACCGCCTCGATGACCAGCTGGCGATCGGCGAACTCGTCGAGGTCGGAGGTGAAGCGCAGCCGCCAGGTGGCCTGGTCGCGCTCGCGCTGAGTGAGTTTGCCGCTGGATACGCCGCGGTCGAGCGAAGAGAGGATCCGGCCACGCCCCGCCGCCAGCCGCTCGCGGGTCGCCTCGTGTACCAGGACGTCGACGCCGGCCCGCGCGCACACCTCGGCGATGCCGCCGCCCATCTGTCCGGCGCCCACCACGCCGACGCGCGCGATGTCTTGGGTTGCCATGGTCAAGGATCCTCCGGGGACGAAAGAAAATCGGTGTCCGGCGCGGCTTGCGGGCTGGCGCCCGCCGGGAGCAGGTAGAGAAAAATCCCGGGGCGAGCGGGGTGGATAACCCCACTCGCCCCGGGATCTCAATGCGTTGACCTCGAAGAAGTCGAGCTGGTTCCTAGTGGAACTGGCCCTCTTCGGTCGAGCCCTTCAGGGCCGCGGTCGAGGTGTTCGGGTCGACCGTGGTGGCGATCTTGTCGAAGTAGCCGGCGCCGACCTCACGCTGGTGCTTGGTGGCGGTGTAACCGCGCTCCTCGGCAGCGAACTCGCGCTCCTGCAGCTCGACGTACGCCTTCATCTGCTCGCGGGCGTAGCCGTGAGCCAGGTCGAACATCGAGTAGTTGAGGGCGTGGAAGCCGGCCAGGGTGATGAACTGGAAGGTGAAGCCCATGGCGCCCAGCTCGTTCTGGAACTTCGCGATGGTGTCGTCGTCCAGGTGCTGCTTCCAGTTGAAGGAAGGCGAGCAGTTGTAGGCCAGCAGCTGGTCCGGGAACTCAGCCTTGACGGCCTCGGCGAACTTCTTGGCCAGCTCCAGGTCGGGCTTGCCGGTCTCCATCCAGATCAGGTCGGCGTACGGAGCGTAAGCCTTGGCACGCGCGATGCAGGGCTCGACGCCGTTCTTGATGCCGTAGAAGCCCTCGCTGGTGCGGGTGCCGTCCAGGAACGGGCGGTCACGCTCGTCGACGTCCGAGGTCAGCAGCGTGGCGGCCTCAGCGTCGGTGCGGGCGATGACGACGGTCGGGGTGTTGGCGACGTCAGCAGCCAGGCGAGCCGAGGTCAGGGTGCGGATGTGCTGCTGGGTGGGGATCAGCACCTTGCCGCCGAGGTGGCCGCACTTCTTCTCCGAAGCCAGCTGATCCTCCCAGTGGGTGCCGGCAGCGCCCGCGGTGATCATGGCCTTCTGCAGCTCGTAGACGTTCAGGGCGCCACCGAAGCCGGCCTCGCCGTCGGCCACGATCGGCACGACCCAGTTGTCGACCGACTTGTCGCCCTCGACGCGAGCGATCTCGTCGGCGCGCAGCATGGCGTTGTTGATGCGACGGACCACCGACGGCACCGAGTTGGCCGGGTACAGCGACTGGTCCGGGTAGGTGTGACCCGACAGGTTCGCGTCACCGGCGACCTGCCAGCCCGACAGGTAGATGGCCTTCAGGCCGGCGCGGACCTGCTGGACCGCCATGTTGCCGGTCAGCGCGCCCAGGGCGTTGATGTAGGAACCGTCACCCTTGGTGACGCCGTCCCACAGGATCTCCGCGCCGCGGCGAGCGAGGGTGTTCTCCTCGAGGACGTTGCCCTGGAGCTCAGCGACCTGCTCAGCGGTGTAGTCGCGCGTGATGCCCTTCCAGCGGGGGTTGGTGTCCCAGTCCTGCTGGATTTCCGCGGCGGTACGCGGCTTTCCGACGTTGCTCATAGCCTTCGCTTTCATTCGACTTCAGCACGATGCGTGCCTGTTGGGTTCCGATCCCCTGCCGTGTTGCGAACCGGAGGAGACCAGGAGGCGATGCCTGAGAACAGGGTGCCACAAGACAAACCCGCAGGTCCAGACCGTGACCAGTGCAAACCGGGGCAAGGTTTTTGACGCAGTCTGCAAATCTTGCAAATCTAACGGGGTGGGTTTCCTTCACAGCGAGCGCAAAAAGTACGCGCGTACTGGGAAAACTACGAGACGCCCGCATCGAGGCCGTCGCACGGCCGCGGCGCCGCCCGGCGCACCAGGCGGGATCAAGACGGTGCAGATGTGAGCAAGCTCACGATACCCGGTAGTACGGGATCAGCGCGCGGCGCGCGCGACGGCCTTGTCGACGAGCTCGGAGAACTCGCCGTCGCTCATCGGCGGAGCCGCCTGCGGCGGCGTCTGACCGGCCGGAGTCACCTGTCCGCCCGACGTCCCGACCGACAGCTGCAAGGTCACCGTCGACCCGCCCGGACGGTGGACCAGCACGGTGGCGAGCAGGATGACCGTCGAGCGCACTCCGCCGTCGACCAGCGTGGTGACCGAGTTCTGCCGCACCACCAGCGCCTGCTCCACCGACTTGTCCGCGGGCGACTTCAGCTCGTCGGTCGTGGTGACGATCCGAGCCCCGGCGAGCGTGCCCTTGCTGGGCGTCGCGGCCACCACCCGGCACGGTCCGGTGGTGGCACGACGATCGGCGTCGACGTCGCGCACCACGGTGCTCACCACCTCCGACAGCACCGCCGAATCCGACTGCCCCACCAGCAGCACCGTGTTGTCGGACGTCAGCTGGGGATTGAACTCGGCGTCCGCAGTCGGCTTGCACTCGGCCGGGTCGAAGCTCACCGTCGTCGCCTGGGCGAGTGTGGCCTTGTTGGCGTCGACCATGTCGTCGACCGCCGCCGGCACCACCGAGTACCCCACCGGCAGGGCGTCGCCCGCGAGCACCAGCGAGGTGAGAGGCAGCGGGGCGTCGTCGTGGGAGCAGCCCGTCAGCGCGGCGGCGGTCGACAACACGACCGCACCGGCGACAATGGACATGCCGGAACGACGACGGGAACGGGGGCCAGAGACGGTGACGCGCACCCCAGCACCGTACCGACCGGAGGATCGACGGTGACACGATGAGCAAAACCTACGTCGGCTCACGACTGCGGCAGCTGCGCGCCGAGCGCGCCCTGTCCCAGCAGTCGATGGCCCAGACGCTGGGCATCTCGGCGTCGTACCTGAACCAGATGGAACACGATTCGCGACCGCTCACCGCGTCGGTGCTCGGCCGGATCAGCGAGGTGTTCGGGATCGACGCCGGATTCTTCGACCCCCACGACGACGTGCGGCTGATCGCCGAACTGCGCGAAGCACTGCTCGACGACGACCTCGAATCCGATCCGGCCGCCCGCGACGCCGGCGAGATCAGCGCGATGGTCGGCGGCCACCGGGCGATCGCCGAGGCAATGGTGAACATGCACCGGCAGTACCGCCTGGTGTCCGAGCAGCTCGCGGCCGTCACCTCCGGCCGCGACGACCCCGGAATGCGCGGCTCGATCAGCGCGCCGCACGAGGAGGTCCGCAACTACTTCTCCAACCGGCGCAACTACATTCACGAGCTCGACGTGGCAGCGGAGAACCTGACCTCGCGGATGCGGATGCACTCCGGGGACATCCGGTCGTCGCTGGCCGACCGGCTCGAGGACTCGCACGGCGTCCGGATCGTGCGCCGCGTCGACCTCGGCGACAACGTGCTGCACCGGTTCGACGCCGGAGCACGGCGGCTGGAGTTCTCCGCCGCGCTCTCCCCCGGTCAGCGCAGCTTCCGGATCGCCGCCGAACTGGCGTACCTGGAGTACGGCGGCCTGATCGACCAACTCGTCGACGAAGGCGTCTTCACCACCGACGACGCCGCCGCCCTCGCCCGGCAGGGGCTGGCCAACTACTTCGCGGCCGCCGCGATCCTGCCGTACGGGCAGTTCCACGGGGCCGCCGAAGACTTCCGGTACGACATCGAGCGGCTCTCCGCCTTCTACTCCGTCTCCTACGAGACCGTCTGCCACCGGCTCTCGACGCTGCAGCGCCCCAATCTGCGCGGCGTGCCGTGGACGTTCGTCCGGATCGACCGGGCGGGCAACATGTCCAAACGGCAGTCGGCCACCAGCTTCCACTTCTCTGCCAGCGGCGGCACCTGCCCGCTGTGGAACGTCTACGAGACGTTCGGCTCACCCGGCAAGATCCTCACCCAGATCGCCGAGATGCCCGACGGCCGCGACTACTTCTGGATCTCGCGGACCGTCGAACGTCGTGCCGCGCGGTACGGGCAGTCGCCGAAGACGTTCGCGATCGGCATGGGCTGCGAACTCCGGCACGCCGGCCGGATCGTCTACTCCGACGGCCTGGAGATCGGCCCGCAGGCCCGCGTCACCCCGATCGGCGCCGGCTGCCGCGTGTGCGACCGCAAGAACTGCGCGCAGCGTGCCTTCCCGCCGATCGGCGCGACGCTGAAGATCGACGAGCACCGAAGCACGGTGTCGCCGTACATGAGCGGCGATTCCTGAACGCCCGGCCTTCACGTACCGCCGGCTCAGGGAGCGGGCAGACAGGGTCAGGGAGCGGGTCGACAGGCTCACGGAGGTCCGGCCAGTAGGACATGGCGACCCACGTCACACCCCCATCGTCTACGGTCGAGACATGAGCACCCCTCGCGTCTCACCCGGCGGCTTCCGTCAGCTCGGACCGGTCAACTGGCTGATCGTCCGCGTCCTCTCGAAGGCCAGCGGCACCGACAACGCGCACGTCTTCGCCACCCTGGGCCGGAGCAAGGGCCTGTTCCGCGGCTGGCTGCACTTCGGCGCGCGGCTGATGCCGCTCGGCGAGCTGTCGCGCAAAGAGACCGAGATGATCATCATCCGCGTCGCTCACCTGCGCGGATGCGACTACGAGCTGGACCATCACCGGCGACTCGGGGCGAAGGCCGGGATCGACGGAGCGATGTACGAGCGGATCCTGGAGGGTCCGGACGCCGAATGGGGCGACCGCGAGCGGACCCTGCTGGCGGCGGCCGACGAACTCGTCGCCGATCAGGACCTCTCCGACACCACCTGGCAGGCGCTGCGACGCCATCTCAGCGAGCGGAAGCTGATCGCCTTCGTGCTGCTCGTCGGCCAGTACGACATGCTCGCGACCACCCTCGGCACGCTGCGCGTCGCGCGCGACACGTTCTGAGGTCGCGATGTCGTCGATGGCCGCGCGGCTGATGCACAACCGGCTGTTCTCCGAGGTGTACGAGAAGGCCTGGCGGCCGCTGTTCACCCGCGGATTCAGCCTGGGCGGATCGTCGACCGCGGATTTCGACCGCGCCCTGCGCGCGTATCTGGCCCGGCCCGGAGAGCGCCGGGTGCTCGACGTGGCGTGCGGCCCCGGCAACTACGCCGAGGACGCCGCCCGCGGACTCACCGGCGACGGCCGCTACGTCGGCCTCGACTACTCGCAGGCCATGCTGGTCCGCGCCGCCCACGACCATCCCGGCGACCGCATCACGTTCATCCGCGGGGACGGCCACCAGCTGCCGTTCTCGTCGCGGTCGTTCGACACCGTGACCTGCCTGGCCGCGCTCTACCTGATCCCCGACCCGCTCGAAGTGCTCGACGAGATGGTCCGCGTGACCCGGCCCGGCGGCGAAGTGGTCGTGTTCACCTCCGTCCAGGCGTCGATCGCCTCGCTGCCGGGCGCGCGAGCCGTCGCGGGTCTGTCCGGCCTGCGCATCTTCGGCGCGCAGGAGATCACCGCGTGCCTCACCGCGCTCGGGATGACGCACGTGGAGCAGTCGATCACCGGCGTCGGCCAGTACGTGATCGCGCGCAAGCCGCGCCAGTAGACCCGGGACCGAACGGGACGAATGGCACTGTGACCTCGACCGCCTAGTTAGGTAGACCTATTGACGAGAGCACTTCGTCGTCAGCGGGAGGCAGTCATGACCGACGTCCACATCACCCACGACGACCACGTCCTGCGCAACGGCGATGCCCGCGCCCGGATCCTGACCATGCGGTCGGTGTTAGGCAAGTACCGCGACGAGCTCGCCGCCATCGACGTGATCGCCGTCAAACCCGCCCAGGAGGCCACCGGTGCCTGAAGTCGCGGCCGACGCCGCCCCCGACCAGGTCGTCGCCTGGACCTACCTGACCGGCCTGGACCAGCCGAACTTCGCCGACACCGGCGACCGCCCGTCGGTCTCGGTGCTGCATCGCGGCGAGTCCGAGACCGTCATCCGCCTGGCCTTCCTGTCCGGCCAGAGCATGCCCGACCACACCGCCGCGCATCCGATCGTGGTGCTCGGGCAGGCCGGGTCGATCGGCTTCACCGTCGACGGGTCGTCGCACGACGTCGCGCCGGGCACCGCCATCCTCGTCGACGCCCGAGTGCCGCACTCGCTGGTCGCGCACACCGATGCCACGGCGACGCTCATCGTGGTGCACGGGCGCTGATCTCTCGGCGATACCAGGCAGCGTATCGAGCCACTCCACCGCCGGCTCAGGGAGCGGGGAGACAGGGCAGCGAAGCCACCGGGGACTTCTCTTACAGACCCGCGACCCGCCTACTTCTTCTTCTCCCGCCAGACCCGTTCGAACGGCAGGCGCCACCCGTGCGGGGCGATCAGCTGGTGGATCTGGTTGGGTCCCCAAGAGCCCGGCGCGTACGGCTTGACCATGGGCGGATCCTCGAGAAGCGGGATGGACCGTTCCCAGAGCGATTCGATGCCGTCGGCGGTGGTGAAGAGCGTGTGGTCGCCGTTCATGGCGTCCAGGATGAGCCGCTCGTAGGCCTCCAGGACGTCGTCGGACCGGTCGGTCTCCTGGGTGGAGAACTGCATCGACAGCTTCTCCAGGCGCATGCCGGGACCGGGGCGCTTGCCGTAGAACGACAGTGACACGCGCGACTCGTCGGCCAGGTCGAAGGTCAGGTGATCGGGTCCCTGGGTGCCGATGCCCGATCCCGTCGGGAACATCGACTTCGGGGCCTCCTTGAACGCGATGGAGATGATCCGCTTGCCTTCGGCCAGGCGCTTACCGGTGCGCAGGTAGAACGGGACGCCGGCCCAGCGCCAGTTGTCGATGTGTGCGCGCAGAGCGATGAACGTCTCGGTGTCGGACTCCGGGTCGACGCCCTTCTCGTCGCGGTAGCCGCTGTACTGACCGCGGACGACGTCGCTCGGCATCACCGGCTCCAGCGACCGGAACACCTTGTTCTTCTCTTCGGAGATCGCCCGCGGTTCCAGTGCGGTGGGCGGCTCCATCGCCACGAACGCCATCACCTGGAACAGGTGCGTGACGACCATGTCCTTGTAGGCGCCGGTCGGCTCGTAGAACGCGGCCCGCGCGTCGAGGCCGAGTTCCTCGGGGACGTCGATCTGGATGTGGTCGATGAAGTTGCGATTCCAGATCGGCTCGAACAGTCCATTGGCGAAGCGGAACGCCAGGATGTTCTGGGCGGCCTCTTTGCCGAGGAAGTGGTCGATGCGGAAGATCTGGTTCTCTTTGAACGTCTCGTGCAGTTCGGCGTTGAGGGCGACGGCGGACTCGAGGTCTTCGCCGAACGGCTTCTCCATGATCACCCGCGACCGCTCGACGAGTTTCGCGGCCCGCAATGTCTCGATCACCACCGGTGCGGCCTTGGGTGGGACGCTCAGGTAGTGCAGCCGGCGGGTCTTTCCGCCGAGCTCCTTTTCGCATGCGGCGACCCTCTTCGCCAACGCGGCCGGCCCGGCGCCGGTCGGCACGTAGTGCAGCTTGGGCGCAAACGACGCCCACTGCTCGTCAGTCAGTTTGCGGGCTCCGACCGCAGCGATCGACTCCCGGGCGAACTCCCGGAACTCGTCGTCGGTCATGTCCTCCAGGCTGGTGCCGATGATCTCGATGTCCGGTGTGAAGTCGAGGCCGGCGAGGTAGCCGAGGCCGCACAGCAGCTTGCGGCGCGACAGGTCGCCGGTCGCACCGAACAGCACGACGACGGTCGGCTCGCCCTTGAGCCCTCGATTCCGCCCGCGCGCGCCCGGGCTCGGATAGGCGATGGTCTGTGCGGCGCCGGTGCCGTCCGCGTCGGTGCTTGATGTCATCTGGCCATGGTGGCACTGCTCGACGACCCGGGCCTGCCAGAACGCGGATTCGGACACAGATCTTCATCCAGGCGTAGCGTCGGGTCTATGGGTGACAGCAGGTATGAACGCCTGACCGACGACGAGGCCGCGGCGCAGGCCCCCGAACCGTGGACCGTGGTCGACGGCGAGCTGACCGCCACGTTCGAGACCGGCTCGATGGTGAAGGGCCTGGAGTTCGTCACCGCCGTGGTCGACGCGGCGGAGTCGGCGAACCACCATCCCGATATCGATTTCACCTACCCCCGGGTGCGACTGAGCGTCAGCACCCACGAGGTCCGACAGCTGACCGACGCCGACGTCGCGCTGGCCCGGGCGGTCAGCGCGATCGCCGACGACCTGCTTCAGAACTCCCGGTAGTCCCGCGTCGACATCCGCGAACCACGACGCTCCGGACGCCGACCGTACAGCTCGCACAGCCGGACCACGCGGTACCTGTGCCCGGCGAAGGGCTCCAGGAGCTCGGCCATCCCCGCGTCGTCGACCTTCTTCCCGATCAGCGTGGTGCCGACGACGGCGGGCAGGTGATAGTCGCCGTAGGGCACGGCGTCGACGTCGCCGAGCGCACGGATCCGGACGTGCGCGGCGGTCCAGACGCCGACGCCCGGCAGAGCGGTGAGCACTGCGGCCTTGGACTCGACGTCGATCCGCGCCGCCGACCGGATGGTCCGCATCCGCACCGGCTCCAGGCCGCTGCGATGCCAGTCCGCCTCGGTGATCTCACGCCACACCGGCCGCGGCGGCGGGACCCGCATTCGCACCGGTCCGGGCGCTGGCTCGCCGTAGCGATTCAACAGGTACGACCATCCGCGGTAGGCCTCGCTGCCGGTCACCTTCTGCTCCATGATCGTCGCCACCAGTGCCTCCCAGACGAGGTCCGTGCGGCCGAACCGCAGTCCGACCGCGCGCTGCGCAAGGCTGGTCACCACCGAGGAGACCGTCGGGAGCGACGACGGGTCGTCGCCCTCACCGAGCGCGGCGGGCATGCCGTCGAGCAACCACTCCGCACCCGGGCCCCAGGCGCGGCCGACCACCACGCCGTCGTCGATCCGCACCGCGAGGGTGCCCGGGCCGTCCGGCGTATGCGAGGCCCGGAACACCGAGCCGTCGGGCGCGAAGACCGTCGACGGATCGTGGAAGCCTCGCTGGTGCAGGCCGAGGGTGGCCCGCAGGTTCAGCGGGAATCCCGGCTCCCACCGGCGAATGCGGGCGCCATCCGGCTCCGCAGTCAGCGGCACGCCCAGCTCACGCTCGAAGACCTTGATCTGCTGGCTGAGCGCCGACTGCGCGATGAACAGCTCCTCGGCGGCACTCGTGTAGTTCATGTGCTTGGCGAGGGTCACCAGGTAGTGCGCCCGGCGTAGGTTCATCCAGCAATTGTAAGAAGAAGTGATGGAGTCCGCGGAAAGAAGTGTTGGACGCGCCCCGGCTGCCTCCAGCATCATTCTCGGTGCCTGCAGCGCACCGCCGAGACGTCGGCGGGTCGGTCCGGGACGTCGCCCGTCAGGCGCCGCGACCATCACAGCTCCGCCACGACGCCGCGAACAGGGTCTTGTTTCCGGCATTTCGACCGCGAGAATGGGCACACGCTGAACCCCAGCAGATGAATCCTGCCTCGCTGGTCACTCGTGGCACCTCTGGTCGCAGCCCTTCGCCTCGCCGTCGCCGCACCGCCGGCGACCGCTGCGGGGGCCAGCACAGCGAGCAAGGGCCAGCTCAGGGAGCGGGGGAGCTCGCGGGGCGCAGCGACTTAATCGTCGCCTCCACCTCCCAGAACGCGCGCAGCGCGAGGAGCCGGCCGTCGTCGTCGGCCTTGTAGGTGAAGACGCCGGACGCCTCGGAGACGTGGCCGCCGATGTGCGTGACGATGGTGCCGATGTAGGCCACCTCGTCGCCGCAGATGATCTCCCGATCGAAGACGAAGTCGATCTTCTCGGTGGTCCCGATGGTCTTGTCCCAGAACGACGACAGTTCGTCGGCACCGCGGTGGCCGCGGCCCTCCTCGTCGAACATCGACGGCCCGACGGGGTCCTCGACGGTGGCGACGTCGGCGAAGTTGGCGAGCCACGCCTGCTTGTCGCGGGCGATCACGGCCTCGCGCGAGCGCCGTCCGGCGAGGACCGCGGGATGATTCTCACGGTCGATGTTCAGGTACGCCGGACTAGCGGACCCCATAGTCCACCTGAAGTTCCTTGATGCCGTTGATCCAGCCGTGCCGCAACCGGCGCGGCAGCTCCAGTCTGCTGATGTCGGGCACCAGGTCGGCGAGCGCGTTGAACATCAGCTTGATCTCCATGCGGGCCAAGTTGGCGCCGATGCAGAAGTGCGTGCCGTTGCCGCCGAAGCCGACGTGCGGGTTGGGGTCGCGCAGAATGTCGAAGGTGAACGGATCGTTGAAGACGTCCTCGTCATAGTTGGCCGAGCCGTAGAAGAGTCCGACGCGCTGCCCCTCCGCGATGGCGACGCCGTCGATCTCGGTGTCGTGCTTGGCGGTGCGCTGGAAGCAGTTGACCGGCGTCGCCCAGCGAACGATCTCGTCGATCGCGGTGTCGGGGCGGTCGGCTTTGAACAGCTCCCACTGGTCCGGGTTGTCCAGGAAGGCGTTCATGCCGTGCGAGATCGCGTTGCGCGTCGTCTCGTTGCCGGCCACGGTCAACAGGATGAAGAAGAATCCGAACTCGGCCTCGTCCAGCGAGTGCCCGTCGATGTCGGCGTTGACCAGCGTCGTAACGATGTCGTCGGCCGGGCACTTCCGGCGCGCGTCGGCCATGTTGTAGCCGTAGCCGAGGATCTCCGCCGACGCCACTTCCGGGTCGTCCCCGAACTCGGGGTCGTCGGCGTTCATCATCGAGTTGGACCAGGCGAACAGTTTCATCCGATCGGCTTCGGGAACGCCGAGCAGGTCCGCGATGGCCAGCAGCGGAAGGTCGACGGCCACCTGATGCACGAAGTCGCCCGAGCCCGCGTCGGCGGCCCGTTCGACGATGGTGCGTGCCGCAGCGTCCAGCTTCTCTTCGAGCGCGTGCACCGCCTTGGGGGTGAACGCCCGCGACACGACCTTGCGCATGCGCGTGTGGTCCGGCGGATCGTGATTGATCAGCAGCGCCTTGGTGACGTCGAGCTGCTCCTGGGTCATCTCGTCGTCGAACCGCATGATGACGCCGTTCTCGGCGGCCGACCAGTCGTCGGCGTTCTTCGAGATCTCCCGGATGTGCCGGTGCTTGGACACCACCCAGTAGCCGCCGTCGTGAAAGCCGCCTCCTTTGCCGGGCAGTTGCGGATTCCACCAGACGGGAGCGGTGCGCCGCAGTTCCGCGAACTCCTTGACCGGGATGCCGCGCTCCAGCAGGTCGGGGCTGGTGAAGTCCCATCCGGGCTGGTGCATGAAGGGGCATCGGCCGGCGGTGCTCGCCGATTCGGACGCCGGGATCGGCTGGACAGGCTGCGTCATCTGCGTCACGCCTCCACCTCTTCTTCTGTGTGCGGCGCGACGTCGCGCCGAATGAGAACCCGTTTCAGTTTTCGTAGGTCCCACTGTGCCACACTGGAGTAACCCGAACAATAACCTGTTCTAGTTTAGTGTCTGGTTCCCAGAAAGGACGCCGCCACCATGGGCTTTCCGGTGATCGTCGAGGCCGCCCGCACCCCGATCGGCAAACGCAACGGCCAGCTGTCCGGCTTGCACGCCGCCGAACTGCTCGGCCTGGCTCAGGCCGGCGTCGTCGAACGCGCCGGGATCGACGCCGGACTCGTCGAGCAGGTGATCGGCGGCTGCGTCATGCAGGTCGGCGAGCAGAGCAACAACGTCACGCGCACCGCTTGGCTGCACGCCGGACTGCCCTGGCAGACCGCGGCCACCACCGTCGACTGCCAGTGCGGCTCGGCGCAGCAGTCCGTGCACCTCGTCGCCGGGCTGATCGCCGCCGGGACGATCGACGTCGGGATGGCCTGCGGAGTCGAGTCGATGTCGCACGTCCCGCTGGGCGCCAACGTCGGCGCCCACGCCGGGCCGCGTCGCCCCGCGTCGTGGGACCTCGACATGCCCGACCAATTCGGCGCCGCCGAGCGGATCGCCGGGCGACGCGGACTGTCGCGCGAGGACGCCGACGCCCTCGGCGTGCGCAGCCAGCGCAACGCCCGACGGGCCTGGGACGAGGGCCGCTTCGACCGCGAAGTGCTGGTGGTGAAGGCCCCTGAACGCACGCGCGACGGCGAGTTCACCGGCACGACGCTGACCGTCGACCGCGACCAGGGTCTACGTGAAACCACGGCCGAATCCCTCGCGAAGCTCAAGCCGGTGGTCGACGGCGGGATCCACACCGCGGGCACGTCGTCGCAGATCTCCGACGGCGCGGCCGCCGTCCTGATGATGGACTCCGACCGCGCCCGCGAACTCGGCCTGACGCCCCGCGCCCGAATCCGCAGTCAGGCCCTCGTCGGCGCCGAGCCGTACTACCACCTCGACGGTCCGGTGCAGGCGACGCGGCGGGTCCTCGACCGGACCGGCATGACCCTCGACGACGTCGACCTCGTCGAGATCAACGAGGCCTTCGCCGCCGTGGTGCTCAGCTGGGCACAGGTCTACGACGCCGACCCCGACAAAGTCAACGTGAACGGCGGGGCCATCGCGCTGGGGCATCCGGTCGGCTCGACGGGAACCCGCCTGCTGGCCACCGCCCTGCACGAGCTGGAACGGCGCGACGCCGAGACCGCGCTGGTCACGATGTGCGCGGGCGGGGCGCTGGCGACGGCGACGATTCTCGAGCGCGTGTAGGCGACGCTCAGGACTGCTCGGCGCGAGCCTTCAGTCGCTGCAGCGTCGCCGCGATGTGCTCGGCGTTGGCCACGGTCCGGTCCTTGACGCCGGTGGCCAGGCCGGCGACCGGAAGGAACCAGCGGAACCGGTCGTCCCACGTGCTCTCGGTGACGCGGCATCCGCCGTCCACCGCCTCGATGTCGTACCGCCACCGCGAGATCGGAATCCCGAAGCTCTTCACGGCGAACTCGAACGCGACGCCCGGCTGCGCACACGTGACGGTGCACGTCGTGGTCCACGACTTTCCGCCGTTCTTGTTGCGGCCTTTGAACACCGATCCGGGGCGGGCCGGATCGCCGCCCTTGGTCCAGCGCATCGACACGGTCTCGTCGGCCAGCTCGGCAAGAACGTCGAGGTCTGTGATCAGCGTGTACACCGCTGCTGGATCGGCGGCGACGACCAGTTCGTCCGACACCGAAGGCTGGGAGACCGCAGGCAGTGAGGAAGTCATGCCGACACTGTGCCACCTCGGGTCGCCACGAGAAAGAGCGCACTCACCGATACGCGCGCAACACGTCCAGCGCGGCGCCGCCGTAGCCGCCGCCGAAGAGGATCGCGTGCACCAGCAGTGGCGGCAACTGGTACCAGCGGATCCGGCTGCGCCAGCCGTCGGCAAGCGGGAACGCCTCGTCGTACGCGGCGACGCAGTCCCCGCCGAAGCCGCCGAAGAGCGACATCATCGCCAGGTCGATCTCGCGGTGCGCCCAGTGGGCCGCCGGGTCGATCAGCCAGTTCTCTCCTCCCGCGCCCACCATCCGGTTTCCGGCCCACAGGTCGCCGTGCACCAGCGCGGGCGGCTCGGGCGGACCGCAGAGTTCCCTCGCTCGCGGCGCCAGCCGGCGGGTCAGCTCTCGGGCTTCCGGAGACAGGCGTCCCTCGGCGACGGCCCGGTTCACCAGCGGGACCACCCGGCGGCCGAAGAAGAACTCCGGCCAGTCGGCCGTCGGCGTCAAGTCGACCTGCGCGGAGCCGAGGTATCCGGCGAGCGCGTCGTCGAGCGAGCCGAAAGCGTCGTGAGTGGTGCGGTGCAGCGCGGCCAGGCCGCGGCCGAAATCGACCTCCGTCGTCGATGTCGGCGGCCCGCTCTCGATCCATTCCAGCACCAGTCCGCGCGGACTCTCGCGCAACACTTCGGAGACCCCCAGCTCCCCACGATGCCTGCGCAGCGCACGGAGCCCGGCGGCTTCTCGCTCGAACAGATCGGGGGTCGAGTCGGGCCGCCACTTGAGGAACAGCGGGCCGTCGCCGGTCTCCAGCCGGTAGGCGCGGGCGATGTCCCCGCCGGACACCGGACGCGCCAAGCGCACGCCGAGGCCGTCGATCAGTTCCGCGGGCAGACCGTCAAGCGTCATGATCCGATCATGCCGTCCGGCCGCACGACTGCGTACGATTCCGCGTCGCCGCGCTCTTCGACGGCCGCACCGGCGAACTGCTGACGGCCCGCGAACGCGTTCTGGTCGCATCCCGCCCGAGCGCACAGAGTGAGTCGAAACCTCCTGGTCAAGAGCGGCCTCGATTCGCAAGCTCGCTCGACCGGCGAGACGGGACTCGAATCACGCGAAGCGGGCGCGGAGCGCCTTCTTGTCCGGCTTGCCCAGCGCGGTCAACGGCAGGGCGTCGACGAAGACCACCGACTTCGGCGACTGCACCGGCCCCTTGCGCTCCTTGACGGCCGCCTGGATCTCGGCGGCGACGGCGGCCTTCGCGTCGTCGGAAGCGTCGGAACCGGGCCGAAGCACGACGACGGCGGTCACCGCCTCGCCCCACTTGTCGTCGGCCACGCCGATCACGCCGACCTGCGCGACCGACGGATGCCGGGCCACGACGTCCTCCACCTCGCGAGGGAAGACGTTGAAGCCGCCGGTCACGATCATGTCCTTGGTGCGGTCGACGATGAACCAGAAGCCGTCGTCGTCCTCCCGGGCGACGTCACCGGTGTGCAGCCAGCCGTCGCGGAAGGCCTCGGCTGTCTGCTCCGGGAGCCCGAGGTAGCCGCCGGCCAGCAGCGGCCCGGACACGCAGATCTCGCCCGGTTCGCCGCGCGGCACCGGCTGGTCGTCGGGCCCGAGGAGCGCCGTGCGCAGAAACGCCGACGGCCGTCCGCAGCTGCCGAGGCGGGCGGCGTCGTGCTCGTCCTTGCGCAGGTAGCTGATCACCATCGGAGCTTCGGACTGGCCGTAGTACTGGGCGAAGATCGGCCCGAACCGCTCGATCGCCTCGGCCAGCCGCACCGGGTTGATCGGCGACGCCCCGTAGTAGACGGTCAGCAGGGACGACAGGTCGCGGGTCCGCGAATCGGGGTGATCCATCAGCGCGTAGAGCATCGACGGGACGAGCATCGTCGCGGTGATCCGCTCCCGTTCGACGGTCTCCAGCACGGCGGCCGGATCGAATCCGGCGAGCACCACCATCGTCCCGCCCTTCATCAGCGTCGGCACGAAGAACGCGGCGCCGGCGTGCGAGAGCGGCGTGCACATCAGGAAGCGCGGGCGCTCCGGCCACTCCCATTCGGCGAGCTGGATCTGCGTCATCGTCGACATCGCGCGCGCGGTGCCGACGACGCCCTTGGGGCGCCCGGTGGTGCCGCCGGTGTAGGTGATCGAGACGACGTGGCCGGGGTCGAGCAGACGTGCGGTGAGCGGCTGCGCGTCGTGTTTCGCAGCCTCCGCGACCAGGTCCGCGCCGACCTCGGCGAGCTCCGGCGGGACCGGCCCGAGGGTGAGGATCATGGTGAGACTCTCGACGCGTTCCAACAGGCCGAGGGCGCGTTCGACGAACTGCGGCACCGGGTCGATGATGAGCGTCTGAACTCCGGCGTCATCGAGCACGAAGGCGTGGTCGTCGAGTGATCCGAGCGGATGCAGGGCAGTGCGTCGCCAGCCCTGGGTCTGGCCCGCGCCGATCACCATCAGCACTTCCGGGCGGTTGCCGGCGAGCAGTCCGACCGCTCCGTTCCCCGCGCCGAGAGTGTCGAAAGCCCTTACATACCTGCTGATTTCGTCCGCCATCTGGCTGCCGGTGAGCTCGGCGTCGCCCAATCTCAGCACCGGAGAATCCGCGTGTCTGCGCAAGGCCGCAATCATCAGGTCGCCGAGATGCACACCGGTGCGCAGGTGGCCGGGCCCGTCCGCTTCTACCATACCCACACACTAGAACGTGTTCTAGTTCCTGCCTAGCCGGATTGTGTGAAGACTGCATGAAAAACACTCGTCGGTAACCTTCGCAATCTCCGATTCCCGCCTACCATCGGGCCTATGACTGATCTGGACAAGGCCGCAGCCCGCCGCGAAATCACCGATGCACTGCTCACCGCGTTCGAGCGTCGCCACGACGTTCTCGACGCGATCGTCGACGCCGCCGACCGCGACGCCGCCGTCGCCGCGATCGCCGAGCTGCTCGGTAAGTCGACCGCGGGCGCCGAGGCAGTGCTGAACATGTCTTTCCACCAGTTGACCAAGGACGCCCGCCGCGCCAACCAGGCCGAGCTCGACGACCTGAACCAGGCCATCACCTTCACCATCGCCGACCGACCCGCCAGCAGCGGCGACACCCTGGATCTGCGCCCGTTCTCCGCCGACGCCGACTCCGACATCCTCGCCGCGCGCACCGGCGAACTGAACGTCGCGGCCGACGGGTCCGGTTCCGCCCCGGGCCCCCTGGGCGACGAGATCGCCCAGGGACTCGAGCGCGTCGACGCCGAGGACGCCGTCTGGCTGGTCGCGCTCGAGGGCGACGACAAGATCGGCCTGGTGTTCGGCGAGCTCGCCGGCGCCGAGGTGGACGTCCGCGTCTGGATCCACCCGGAGCACCGCAAGAAGGGCCTCGGCACCGCCGCCCTGCGCAAGTCCCGCTCGGAGATGGCGATCGCCTTCCCGGGCGTACCGATGGTGGTGCGGGCGCCCAGCGCCTGACGCAGTTCGTTCAGCGACGACGACGCGGCGGAGCGAAGCGGGCGACGATCCGCGTGATCCGCCCGTCGTCGTCGACGTCGAACGACTCCGTCACCCGCGCGGCCAGACCCAGCGCCTTCGGGCGGACGTGCACGTCGTACTCGGTGTGCACGCGCGGGCCGTCGACCGTCGCGGTGAACTCGCCGGCCGCGTGGATCAGGCGGAACTGCGGCCCGCGCGCCAGACTGCGCGCGATGTGCCGACCGTTGCGGCCGGTTCTCACGCCGAGTTCGGTGCGCGTGCAGTTCGGCGCGAGCGGCACTGCGGACGGGTCATGACTCACCAGCGCGTCGACATAGGCGCGGGCGGCGGCGATCCGGTCGGTGTCAGCGAGCGCCATACGCTCTCACCTGCTTCGGCGACTCGGCGAGCAGATCGTCGACCACGGGCCCGAGTTCGCCTGGCTCCCAACGACTCCCCTTGTCGCACGACGCCGCGCGCTGCCAGCCGTCGAGCACCGTCACGCGCCCGCCTTCCACTTCGAACAGTCGCCCGGTCACCTCGCCGGACTGCGGCGAGGCCAGCCACACCACCAGCGGCGAGATGTTTGCCGGGTCCATCGCGTCGAACGAGCCGTCGGCAGGCGGCGCCATCTGCGCGGCCATCGCCTCCCCCGCCCCGAGCGTCATCCGGGTGCGCGCCGCCGGCGCGATTGCGTTCACCGTCACACCGTATCCGCCGAGTTCGGCCGCCGCCTGGATGGTGAGCTCGGCGATCGCCGCCTTGGCCGCGGCGTAGTTTCCCTGCCCCACCGAGCCGAAGACGCCCGCGCCGGACGACGTGTTCACGATCCGGGCCCGCGGACGGTCCCCGGCTTTGGCCCTGGCGCGCCAGTGCTCGGCCGCGTGCCGCAGCATCACGAAGTGCCCTTTGAGGTGCACGCGGACCACCGAGTCCCATTCGTCCTCGCTCAGCGAGACCAGCATGCGGTCACGCAGGAAGCCGGCGTTGTTGACCAGCGCGTCGAGGCGTCCGAACTCGCCGACGGCGGTCGCCACGATCAATGCGCCGGTCGCCCAGTCCGCGACGTCGCCCGCTGCGACGACGGCTCGGCCGCCCGCGGAGACGATCTCGCCGGCGACGACGGTCGCGGCCTCGGCGTCGTAGTCGTTCACGACGACGCTCGCGCCGTCAGCCGCGAACGCCCGCGCGTGAGCCCGACCGATCCCCTGCCCGGCTCCGGTGACGATCACGACCCGGCCGTCGTTCAGCTTGTCGCTCACAGTCTTTCGCCTTCCCTCAGACGTGGTTGCCGGCATTGGCCGCCGCGAGGAACGCCGGCTTCTCGCCGCCGCCGTGGACGGTCAGCGTCGAGCCCGTGATGTAGCCGGCCAGCGGCGAGAGCAGGAAAGCGACGGCCCGGCCGACGTCCTCCGGTTGCGCGAGGCGGCCCATCGGGATGGTCGCGCCGACCGCGGCGACACCGTCGGCGTCGCCGTAGTGCAGGTGCGCCGACTCGGTCTCGACCGGGCCCGCGACCACCGAGTTCACGCGGACTGCGGGAGCCCACTCCACAGCGAGCGACGCCGCGAGGCTGTCCAGCCCGGCCTTCGCGGCGCCGTAGGCGGCGGTGCCCGGCGACGGCCGGTGCCCGCTGACGCTGGAGACATTGACGATCGACCCACCGCCGTGCTCGGCCATCACCGCGTGCGCGCTCGGGACGTCAGGGGGCGAGCAATTCAGCCCACCAACTTGGCGGCCACCTGTCGGGCGTCGGCGGCGAGCCGAAACCGTTCCCCCAGCATTGTTGACGACGCCGTCGAGCCGCCGTGACGTTCGCGACTCCGCGATCAGCGCCTCGCTTCCGGATTCCGAACGTCGCACGCGCGACTCCGGGCGAGTCGCCGGGACGCCGCGCGCACACGACCGGCACCGCGCCGGCTCCGCAGCACCCGGGCGATCCCGGCGCCGACCCCCGCACCCCGCCGGTGACCAGAATCCCCTTGCCGCCGAGGTCGAGGCCGGGCTCGTGCACCGGATCTCATGGTGCTAACGTACCAAACAACCAAGCATTTGCTTGGGGAATGTCGGAGCGCATCCCGGAGGACGCCGTGCCCATCACCACTGCCCGGCCCGAACCCGGCGTCACCGTCGTGACCGTCGACTGTCCGCCGGTCAACGCGCTGCCGAGCACCGCGTGGTTCGAACTGGCCGACGCCGTCCGTGCCGCGGGCGACGACTCGGCATCGCACGTGGTGATCCTGCGCGCCGAAGGTCGCGGCTTCAACGCCGGCGTCGACATCAAAGAGATGCAGGCGACCGACGGCTTCGACGCTCTCGTCGCCGCCAACCGCGGCTGCGCGGCCGCCTTCGCCGCCGTCTACGACTGCGCGGTGCCGGTGATCGCGGCTGTCAACGGATTCTGCGTCGGCGGCGGCGTCGGACTGGTCGGCAACGCCGACGTCGTCGTCGCCTCCGACGACGCCGTGTTCGGGCTGCCCGAGGTGGACCGCGGAGCGCTCGGCGCCGCGACGCACCTCGCACGGCTGGTCCCCCAGCACCTGATGCGCGCGCTGTATTTCACCGCGCAGTACATTCCGGCGCAGCGCCTCGCCGACTTCGGCTCCGTGTACTCGGTGGTCCCGCGCGACGAACTCCTCGGCGCGGCAATGGAAGTCGCCCGCAACATCGCCGCCAAAGACACTCGCGTCATCCGCGCGGCGAAAGCCGCGATCAACAACATCGATCCGGTCGACGTGAAGCGCAACTACCTGCTCGAACAGCGCTACACCTACGAACTCAACCTCGAAGGCGTCGGCGACGAACACCGCGACGCCTTCGTCCAGACCAGAGCCGAGGGAGCTCGCTGAATGGCGACCAAGACCACCAAGGTCAGCGCATTCGACGACGTGATCGGCGAACTCCGCGACGGCATGACGATCGGCATCGGCGGCTGGGGCTCTCGCCGGAAGCCGATGGCACTGGTGCGGGCCCTGGCGAGGTCCGGCGTCGCCGACCTCACCGTCGTGACCTACGGCGGGCCCGACCTCGGATTGCTCTGCGCCGCGGGGAAAGTCCGGCGCGCGTACTACGGCTTCGTCTCGCTCGACGCCGCGCCGTTCTACGACCCCTGGTTCGCCCGGGCCCGGACTTCCGGCGCCATCGAAGTCCGCGAGATGGACGAGGGCATGGTCAAGTGCGGACTGCAGGCCGCCGCCGCCCGCCTGCCGTTCCTGCCGATCCGCGCCGGGCTCGGCTCCGACGTCCCCGCGTTCTGGGAAGGCGAGTTGAAGACCGTCGAATCGCCCTACCCCGACGACGACGGCCGCGTGCAGAGCCTGATCGCGATGCCCGCGCTGAAGCTCGACGCCGCGTTCGTGCACCTCGACGTCGCCGACGAATACGGCAACGCCGCTTACACCGGTGTCGACCCGTACTTCGACGACCTGTTCCTCGCCGCCGCCGACCGGCGATACCTGGAGGCCGACGCCGTCGTCGACACCGCCGAACTGGTCGGATCCGTCGCCCGCGAACGGCTCCTGGTGAACCGGATGAACGTCGACCGCGTCGTTCACGCGCCGAACGGGGCGCACTTCACGTTCGCCGGAGGCTATCCGCGCGACGACGCCTTCCAGCGCTTCTACGTCGATTCCGCGAGCGACGACGAGCGCTGGACCGCCTTCGGCAAACGCTTCCTGGACGTCGACGAAGAGACGTACCAGCGGGAGATCGCGGCATGGCGGGAGGACCGTGCGGACCACCGGCTGAGCTCGTCGAAGCCTTCGGCAAGCCCTTCGACAAGCTCCGGGAGCGGAGGGCGAGACCGATGAGCACCGACATCACCCGGGCCGAGTACTGCGTCGTCGCATGCGCCGAGATCTTCTGCGGGGCAGGCGAGATCATGGCGTCGCCGATGGCCCCGATCCCACTGATCGGTGCGCGACTGGCACGCCTCACCACCGAGCCCGACCTGCTGATCACCGACGGCGAAGCGCTGATCCTGGCCGGCGCCCCGGCGATCGGAAAGTCCGGGCCGATCGAAGGATGGATGCCGTTCAGCAAGGTCTTCGACGTCGTCGCCTCGGGGCGGCGGCACGTCGTGATGGGCGCCAACCAGATCGACCGGCACGGCAATCAGAACCTCTCGGCGTTCGGCCCGCTGCAGCATCCGACGAGGCAGATGTTCGGCTCGCGCGGCGCGCCGGGCAACACCATCAACCACCCGACCAGCTACTGGGTGCCGCGGCACAGCGCGCGGGTGTTCGTCGACCGCGTCGACATCGTGTGCGGCGTCGGCTACGACAAGGTCGATCCGGAAAACCCCGCCTTCGACCACGTCGACGTCCACCGCGTCGTCACGAACCTCGGCGTCTTCGACTTCGGCGGCCCCGGCCGTACGCTGCGGGCGCGGTCACTGCATCCCGGGGTGACCGCCGACGACGTCGCTGCGAACACGAGCTTCCCCGTCGCCGAGCTCGAGTCGGCGCCGACCACCGCAGCGCCCGACGCCGAGCAGCTCAGCCTGATCCGCGACGTTCTCGACCCGACCGGCGTCCGCGACCGCGAGGTCCCCGCGTGACCGCCGCGGACCTTCCGACCCGCTTCACCGATCTCGTCGGCGTCCGGTACCCGATCGTGCAGACCGGCATGGGCTGGGTGTCCGGGCCGTCGCTGACCTCGGCGACCGCCAACGCCGGCGGCCTCGGCATCCTCGCCTCGGCCACCATGACCTACCCCGAACTCGAGGCGGCGATCGCCAAGACCAAGTCGCTCACCGACCGCTCCTTCGGCGTGAACCTGCGGGCCGACGCCACCGACGCGGGCGACCGCATCGACCTTCTGATCCGCGAAGGAGTCCGCGTCGCGTCGTTCGCGCTGGCCCCCAGGAAGGACCTCATCGCGAGGCTCAAAGACCATGGCGTGGTGGTGATCCCGTCGATCGGCGCGGCGAAGCACGCGGTGAAGGTCGCGTCGTGGGGCGCCGACGCCGTGATCGTGCAGGGCGGCGAGGGCGGCGGCCACACCGGGCCGGTCGCGACGTCGCTGCTGCTGCCGTCGGTGGTCGACGCACTCGGCGGGCCAGACGCCCCGACGTCCATCCCGGTGGTCGCCGCGGGCGGCTTCTTCGACGGCCGCGGCCTGGTCGCCGCCCTCGCCTACGGGGCCGAGGGCATCGCCATGGGCACCCGCTTCCTGCTGACCTCGGACTCCGCCGTCCCGGACTCCGTGAAGCAGCAGTACCTGCGACGCGGACTCGCCGACACCGTCGTGTCCACGAAGGTCGACGGCATGCCGCACCGCGTGCTGCGCACCGAACTCGTCGACGCCCTCGAGAGCGGCTCACGGGCCCGCGCGCTGCTCGCCGCGGCGCGCAATGCGAACGAGTTCAAGCAGCTCACCGGCATGCGATGGACCACCCTGCTTCGCGACGGCCGCGCCATGCGAAAATCCGGGGAGCGCACCTGGCCGCAGATCATCATGGCCGGCAACACCCCGATGCTGCTCAAGGCCGGTCTGGTCGACGGAGATCCCGGTGCCGGAGTCCTGGCCTCGGGTCAGGTGGTCGGCATGATCGACGACCTGCCGTCGTGCGACGAGCTCATCCAGTCGGTGATGACCCAGGCGCACGCCCGCCTGACGGTGTTGGCCGACGCAGCCGGCCGCCGATCTGCCGACTGACGATCTGAGCCGCGCTGCGCGGCTCGAAGCGCCACTCGAGCCGTCCGACCGACCGGAACGAGACGGGTAGGCTCGTCGGGTGAACGACGCCGCGCCGACTCCCCGCCCCGACGATGTCTTCGGGACCGCCGACGCCGCCGACCGGCTGATTCTGGACGAGGCCGCCGAGCGACTCGCCGGACTGGGCCGCGACGAGCTGGTGGTGATCGACGACGTCGGCGGAGCTCTCACCCTGGGCGCGGCGGCGGGCGGAGTGATCGGCATCCGGGCCCACCAGGATCTGATCACCGGCGAGGCGACGCTGGCGTCGACCGCCGAACGCACCGGCCACGCCGGCGCCTACCGCTCGATGCCGTTCGGTCCCGAGCTGGTGACCGGCGCACGGCTGGTGCTGCTGCGGCTGCCGCGTTCACTGGACCGGCTCGACGAGGTGGCCGCGCTGGTCGCCGCCCACGCCGCCCCTGACGCGGTGATCGTGGCCGGCGGACGCATCAAGCACATGTCGACCACCATGAACGACGTCCTGCGCGCCGTCTTCGACCGCGTCGACGTGAGCCACGCCCGGCAGAAGTCGCGCGTGTTGATCGCCGGCGGACCCCGACCGGACGCCGGAGCCGAGCATCTGGCTCGCTGGCCGCGGCGGGAGACCCACGGCGAACTCGGGGTGATCATCGCCGCGCACGGCGGCGTGTTCGCCGGAACCAAGCTCGACATCGGATCCCGGTTCCTGATCGAGAAGCTGCCCGCCGCGATGCCCGACGCCGAGCGCGCCGTCGACCTCGGATGCGGCAGCGGAATCCTCGCCGCCTGGCTGGCCCGGGACCGCGACCAGGTCACGGTGATCGCCGCCGACCGGTCCGCGAGCGCCGCGGCGTCGACCCGGGCCACCGCGTCGGCCAACTACCTGGCCGACCGGATTCACGTGGAACAATCCGACGGGCTGGCCGGCGTCGCCGACGCTTCACAGCAGCTCGTCGTGCTCAATCCCCCGTTCCACGACGACGCGGCGATCTCCACCGGCGTCGCCCACCACCTGTTCGCCGAGGCCGCCCGAGTCCTGGAGCCCGGCGGCGAACTGTGGTGCGTGTGGAACTCGCACCTGAACTACCGCCCGGTGCTGGAGAAGATGATCGGGTCGACCCGCAAGGTCGGCCGGAACCGGAAGTTCACCGTCAGTTCGTCGCGGCGCCGGGCCTGAATCTCGCTCGGACGTCTCCGGCTCAGCCGGTCGGGAACTGCGCGACCATCGCCTCGATCGCGGCCTTGCCCGCCTCGTCGACGGTCAGCGCCATGATCGACGACATGGCCAGCAGCACGTCGAACTCGCGCGGATTCCGCGGCTTGCCGAACAGCGACGTCCGCTCCTTCACCCGGAGCTCCCGGAACGTCGAGACCGGGTTTCGCGCGGTCTCGTCCAGCCCGTTGTGCTTGAACTTGGCGACGGTCGCACCGTCGAACACGATCGACTCGCCGTCGGCGCCCTTGACTTCGGTCATGAGCTACAGAGTGTAGGCCGGGCCGCCGCGATCAGCGCGCGGGTTGAGCTGCCGCCATCCCGGCGCGGATCTTCGCCTCCGCTTCGGCGGGGACGTTCTCCAGCGGGATCAGGATTCCTCGCCCTTTCTTGAGCTTGACGAAGAAGCATTCCGGTCGACGCTCGGCCCGTTCGATTCTCGCGTAGTTCACCGTCAACTGGACTCCGTCGTCGACCAGGCGGAACGCCGACTGCCCGAAGCCCGCGGACATCACATTGCCGGACGCCGCGATCCGCCGATGCGCCCGAAGGGTCCGGAACCACGTCACCGTGCCGAAGAAGAGGAACAAGACCGGAACGCCGAGCATCATCCACCAGTTGCCCATGCCCAGACTGATCGCCATGAACGCGGCGGTTTCGAGCGCCATGACGATCCACAGACCACGGCCGCGGATCCAGAGCCGCGTCGCCTCGCGCGTGAAGCGCTTTGCGTCGCCCTCGACGCACGTGTAGCGGTACTCGAGTTCAGGCACTTCATCGACGATCCCGGTCATGGACGGACTCCCCTTCGCAAAGACGACCTGCGGAGCATACGGTGCAAACGAAACCCGTCGCCCCGCAGGGGATCACCGAGGGTCGTGAACGATGTCAGCGCGGCAGCAGGCCGTCGAGCACCACGGAGAGATACTGGGCGGCGATGTCGTCGACCGTCTTCGGTCCACCTGGCCGGTACCAGCGCACCGCGACCCAGACCGTGTCACGGAGGAAGCGGTAGACGAGGTCGACGTCGAGGTCGGCGCGGAACTCGCCGTCGGCCACCCCGCAGGTCAGCACCGACTCCCACAGTTCGCGGAACTCGCGGTTCCGCTCCCCGATGTAGCCGAAGCGCTCCTGGCCGGCCAGCTGCCGGGCCTCGTTCTGGTAGATCGCGACCGCGGTGTGCTGAGCGTCGATCGCCTCGAACGACGCGACGACCAGCTGCCGCAGCGTCTCCGCTGCGGGCAGCTGGGCGTCGGCGATCGTTCGATAGCGCGCGAACAGATCGTCGAGGAAGGCGCGCAGCAACTCGTCGACCATCGACTCCTTGGAGTCGAAATGGTGGTACAGGCTGCCGGACAGGATTCCGGCGGCGTCAGCGATGTCGCGGACCGTCGTCGAGCGCAGTCCACGTTCGGCGAACAGTTCGCCTGCGATGGACAGCAGTTCGTCACGACGGGACGAAGATGCGGGCATGCCGACACCCTAGCAATTGCTTGGTCGGATCTCGACGCGATCCCCTCCTGCGTCGGGGCCTACTCGATCACCATGAAGGAACAGCCCCCGATCTCGAAATCGAGTCCCCCGGCGCCAGCTCGTTCAGTGCTTGCCGGTCCGCCGCATCGACCGGGCGTTCAGGAAGCGCCACATCTTGAGCTGGGCGTCGGTGAGGCGCTGATCGAACTTGCCGAACGGCGCGGACACCAGCTCGGCGAACTTGATCGGCATCGTCGACACGGTGACCGCGCGAGTGTGACTGAACGTGTCGAAGCCGAACTTGCCGTGGTAGTTGCCCAGTCCGGAGCGACCGACGCCGCCGAACGGCAGGCCGGCGCTGAGCAGATGCAGGGCGAAGTCGTTGCCGCTGATCGAGCCGCTGCGCGTGTGGTCGGCGACATGCTCGAGACGCGCGTTGTCGTCGCCCACCCAGTACACGGTCAGCGGGTGCCCGGCGGAGTTGATCTTGTCGACCGCCTCGGACAACTCGCGGTACGGGTACACGGTCAGCACCGGACCGAAGACCTCGTCCTCTTCGATTCTCATGCCGGCCTTGACACCAGTCAGCAGGGTCGGCGGGATCTTGCGCAGCTCCGGGTCCGGCAGCGACTCGCCGGCCGGAATGACCTGCTGCTTAGTCGCGCCGAGCTCCACCGCGTCGTCGATCAGTCCGACGATCCGCTCGTAGTTCTTGTCGTTGATCGTCGACGTGTACTGCTTGTTGTCGGCGATCTCCGGGAAGTGCGACGTCCAGCGCGCCAGTACCTTGTCGCTGAACTCGCCGACGCTGCCCTCCGGCACGAACACGTAGTCGGGGCACAGGCAGACCTGGCCGCCGTTGATCATGCGGGCGTCGGCGACGAAGTTCGCGGCCTTGGTGATGTCGGTGTCGACGTCGACGATCGCCGGGTTCTTGCCGCCGAGCTCCAGCGTCACCGGAATCAGGTTCTTGGCGGCCTCCTGCGCGACCGACGAGCCGACCTCGGGCGAGCCGGTGAAGAACATGTGGTCCACCTTGAGCTTGGCGAAGTCGCTGCCGCCGCCGTGCTTACCGGTGATGACCGCGAGTTCCTCGATGGAGAAGTAGTCCGGCGCCACGCGGGCGATCAGTTCGGTGGTGCGCGCCGTGACCGACGACGGGCGCATCAGCACCCGGTTTCCGGCGGCCAGAGCGGCGCCAGCCGGCACGAACGTCAGCTGCAGCGGGAAGTTCCAGGGCCCCATGACGCCGACGACGCCGAGCGGGTCGTGACGCAGACGCTGCTTGAATCCGAGCAGCCCCTGGAGGCGCGCGACATTGGTCTCCTTCATCCACTTCTCGGCATGACGACGCTGGTGCGCGAGGTCGATCATGCAGCCGGCGACGTCGGTCGCGACGGACAGTTCACGGGGCCGGGTCCCGAAGTCGGCGTCGAGCGCGTCGGTGATCGCGTCGGCGTTGTCGAGCAGCAGCTGGCCGAGCCGGTTGATCCGGTCGATGCGGGTCTTCGCGTCCGGGATGCCGTCCCGCAGGAACGCGGCCTGCTGGATCTCGAGCAATTCGGTCATGCTGTGCGCTTCGGACGAGACCTTGTCTCCCGCTCGTACACGAACGTCTGCCGACTTTGTCATCTTTCCCCTCCAAGATTCTTTGATTTCGAACATAGAGACGTCGATCACTTCTCGTCCCAAAAGAGATCGTACCGGTCAGATGAGCTGGATCACACCCCGGAGGTCCATGCTCGGCCTGTGCCCAGCCCGCACTCAGCCGAGTCGCTCGACGATCGTCACATTGGCCGTGCCGCCGCCCTCGCACATCGTCTGCAGCCCATACCGTCCGCCGGTCCGTTCCAGCTCGCCCAGCAGGGTCGCGAACAGTTTCGCGCCGGTCGCGCCGAGTGGATGCCCCAGCGCGATGCCCCCGCCGTTCGGATTGACGCGCGCCGGATCGACCCCGATCTCCTTCAGCCATGCCAGCACCACCGGCGCGAAGGCCTCGTTGATCTCGACGACGTCGACATCGTCGATCGTCATCCCGCACTTTGCCAGCGCATGCCGGGTGGCCGGGATGGGCGCGGACAGCATCATCACCGGGTCGTCGCCGCGCACCGACAGGTGATGAATCCGTGCGCGGGGCGTCAGCGCGTGCTCAGCGAGCGCACGCTCGGACACCACCAGCACCGCGGCAGCGCCGTCGCAGATCTGCGATGCGACGGCCGCGGTCAACGTCGAGCCGGGCACCAGCGGCGGCAACGCGGCCATCTTCTCCAGCGACGTCTCGCGGGGGCATTCGTCGACGACGCACTCCCCGAGCGGCACGTACTCGCCCGCGAACCGGCCCTCGGCGATCGCCGCCAGCGCACGACGATGACTGCCCAGCGCCCACTCCTCGGAGGCCTCCCGAGTGATGTCCCAGCGTCGCGCCATCATGTCGGCGCCGACGAACTGTGAGATCTCCGCGGTGCCGAAGCGCGCCGTCCAGCCGACCGATCCGGCGGTCGGGGTGGCGAACCCGAGCTCCCTCCCGGCGATCATCGCCTGGCTGATCGGAACCACGCTCATGTTCTGCACGCCGCCGGCCAGCACCACGTCGTGCATTCCGCTCATCACCGCCTGCGCGGCGAAATGGATCGCCTGCTGACTGGACCCGCACTGCCGGTCGACGGTCACGCCCGGCACCCCGAGCGGCATGCCCGCCGCCAGCCAGGAGGTCCGCGCGATGTTGCCGGCCTGCGGTCCGACGGCGTCGACGCAGCCGAAGACGACGTCGTCGACCGCTTCGGGGTCGATGCCGGTCCGTTCGACGATCGCCCCGATCACGTGTGCCCCCAGGTCGGCCGGATGCACCTGCGCAAGCGACCCGTTGCGTTTGGCCACGGGCGTGCGCACGGCGTCGACGACGTAGGCCTGCGGGATCATGTCAGGCTCGCTGACTGGAGATCGCGACGACCTCGCCGGTCAGATAGGTGGTGTAGTCGCTGGCCAGCATCGCGATGGTCGCCGCGACCTCCCAGACCTCGGCGGCACGACCGAACGCCTCCCGCCCGGCCAGCTCGTCGAGCAGCTCGTCGCTGGTGACCTTGGCCAGGAACCGATGCCGGGCGATCGACGGCGCGACCGCGTTGACTCGCACGCCGAAGTCCGCGGCCTCCACGGCCGCGCACCGGGTCAGCGCCATCACCCCGGCCTTCGCGGCCGCGTAGTGCGCCTGCCCGCGCTGCGCGCGCCAGCCCAGAACCGAGGCGTTGTTCACGATGACGCCGCCGTTCCCCGCAGACCGGAAGTGCCGCAGCGCCGCCCGGGTGGCACGGAACGTGCCGGTCAACGTGACGTCCAGGACGCGGTCCCACTGGTCGTCGGTCATGTCGACCAGCGGGGTCTCCCCGCCCAGCCCGGCGTTGTTGACCAGCACGTCGAGGCCGCCGAGCCGGTCGGCGGCGACGCCGAACAGGGCGTCGACGTCGGGGGTCTGCTGCACGTCGCACACTGCGTGGTGCACCCGGCCGACCCCGAACTCAGCTGCCAGCGATTCCGCCGCCTCGGCGAGCCGTCGTTCGTGCCAATCCGAGACCAGCACGTCCGCACCTTCCAAGAGCAGGCGACGGGCCGTCGCGAATCCGATGCCGGTGCCGGCCGCAGCCGTCACCACGGCGCGATGACCGGCCAGCAGACCGTGACCGGCGACCTCCTCGGGCGAATCGGCCAACGGAGAACGCGGCCGCGGCGCGGTCATCGCCGCGCCTCCCGGGGCAGGCCGAGGATCCGCTCGGCGATCACGTTTCGCTGCACTTGGTCGGAACCTCCGTAGATGGTGTCGGCGCGGGTGAACAGCATCAGCCGCTGCTGCCGGCTGAGTTCGACGCCGTCGGGATCGGCGAGGTCGTTGAGTCGGCCCTCGCTGGTCTCCGGCGGCGCGATCAACGACGACGCGCCCGCCACGTCGACGGCGAGCTGACCCAGGTCGCGGTGCCAGTTTCCCCAGAGCAGCTTGGTGACCGACGGCGGTGTCGCAGAGCGCCGCGCAGTGGCCTCCAACACCGTCAGGCCCACCCGCGCCCGACGCAGTCGGGTGAGGATCTCCGGATCGCCGATCGCCCCGTTCGCCTTCGCCGCGTCGACGATCTCGTCGAGCTCCCGTGCGAACCCCACCTGCTGCCCCAGCGTCGAGACTCCGCGCTCGAACTGCAGCAGTGCCGTCGCCACCTTCCAGCCGTCGCCGGGCGCGCCGACGATCAGGTCGGCGTCGGTGGTGGCGCCGTCGAAGAAGACCTCGTTGAACTCCGACGTTCCGGTGATCTGCCGGATCGGGCGGATCGTCACGCCGCGCTGGTCGAGGGGCACCAGCAGGAAGCTGAGGCAGCCGTGGCGTCGCCTGTCCGCTCCCTGAGCTCCGTCTGAGGCTCTCTGAGCTCCGTCGAAGGGCGTCCGCACCAGGACGAACGCCCACTGCGCGAGATGTGCCAGCGACGTCCAGATCTTCTGGCCGTTGATCACCCACCGGCCGTCGGCTCCGCGGACGGCGGTGGTCGCGACCGCGGCGAGGTCGCTGCCCGCGCCCGGTTCGGAGTAACCCTGCGCCCAGAGCTCGGCGACGTTCACGATCCCCGGCAGGAATCTGCTCCGCTGCGCCGAACTGCCGAACTCGACAAGGGTCGGGCCGAGCAGTTCTTCGCCGAGATGATTCACCCGTGCGGGGCCGTTCGCACGCGCATACTCCTGGTGGAAGATGATGCGCTGCTCCAGAGTCGCCCCGCGCCCGCCGTGTTCGGCGGGCCAGCCGAGGCAGGTCCAGCCGGCGGCCGCGAGATGCCGATCCCAGGCCAGCCGCTCGGCGAAGAACTCGTGCTCGCTGCCCGGACCGCCCCGGCCGCGGAGTGCGGCGAAGTCCCCGACCAGGTTCTCTGCCAGCCAGTGCCGCACGGCGCCGGCGAAGACGGCGTCGGCGTTCGGCGTCGTCGCGGCCCATTCGCCGAGGTCGACGCTCCGGTCGGCGAGGTCGGCGGGAGTCATGAACGCCAGCATAACCTACCAAGCATTTGCTAGGTTCTGATCATGCCCGAGACGCCGACGACCACGCCCGCCGTGCTCGAGCATGCCGCCGCGGCGTGGCCGGACGGACTCGCCGTGATCGACGACCAGTGGGGCGCGCCCGTGGTCCTGACCTGGTCGGCGCTGGCCCAAGAGGTACGACGATTCGCCGCCGCCCTCATCGCACACGACGTGCAGCCGGGCGACCGCGTCGCCGTCTGGTCGCCCAACAGTCACCACTGGCCGGTCGTCGCCCTCGGCGCGCACTACGCCGGCGCCGTGCTAGTGCCGCTCAACACCCGCTACACGCTCAACGAGGCGCGCGACATCGTCGAGCGCTCCGGCGCACGCGTGCTGGTGGTGGCCGGCCAGTTCGCCGGCGTCGACCGGCTGTCCGAGGTGCTGTCGTCGTCGCTCGTCGATGGGCGGCTGGTGGTCGGAGTGCCGCTGACTGCACCCGCAGACTCCCCAGCCGGCGGTCGAGCAGCCGCCGCCGAAGGAGGCAGCGTATCGAGACCCTGGCACGACTTCCTCGCCACCGCCACGCCCGAGCTGATCGCCGAGGCACGACGTCGCGCACACACCCTCGCCCCCGACGATCTCAGCGACATCCTGTTCACCTCCGGCACCACCGGCGCGCCGAAAGGGGTGATGGCCGAGCACCGACAGACCGTCGCCGGAGCGCGGGCGTGGGGAGCCAACGGCGGCCTCGGGCCCGCCGACCGGTATCTGATGGTCAACCCGTTCTTCCACACCTTCGGCTACAAGGCCGGCATCCTGCCGTGCGCGCTGTTCGGCACGACGATGATCCCGCTGGCCGTCTACTCCCCGATCGCTGCCATGCACGCCGTCGCCCGGCACCGGGCGACGGTGTTCCCGGGAGCCCCGACGATCTTCCAGACCATCCTCGACGATCCGCACCTCCACGACGTCGACCTGTCGAGCCTGCGGCTGATCGTCACCGGCGCGACGATCGTCCCGGTGGTGCTGATCGAGCGGCTCGGCGACGAACTCGGCGTCGACACCGTGATCACCGCGTACGGCCAGACCGAGACCTCCGGCTTCATCACCACGTGCCGCCCGCACGACGACGCGGTCACCGTCGCCACCACCTGCGGCCGGCCGTTCGACGGCATGGAGATCAGACTCGCGCCGCTCCACGACGCACAGACAGAACCCGAAACGGAGCCGCGACTAGGCGAAGTCCTGACCCGCGGCGCGATGGTGATGCGCGGCTATCTCGACGACCCGGTCGCGACCGCCGAGACCGTCGACGACGACGGCTGGCTGCACACCGGCGACGTCGGTCGCCTCGACGACCGCGGCAACCTCACCATCACCGACCGCCTCAAGGACATGTACATCTGCGGCGGATTCAACGTGTACCCGGCCGAAGTGGAGCAGGTTCTGATGCGCGCGCCGGGCGTCGTCGAGGCAGCAGTGGTCGGTGTGCCCGACGAACGGCTCGGAGAGGTCGGGCGCGCGTTCCTCGTCGTGCGTTCCGGCCCGGCTCAGGCCGCAGACGAAAGCGAGGTGCTGGCCTTCGCGGCCCAGCACCTCGCGGACTTCAAACTTCCGCGGAGCATCGAGATCGTCGACGCCTTTCCGCGCAACGCCTCCGGAAAGATCCTCAAACGCGATCTGCGCTGACCTTCCCGCCGCCGCCGATTCTCAATCCGCCTTCGGCATGATGATCACCGGCACCGAGGACGCCCGGAGGATCCGGCCGGCCGCCGAGCCGAGGAACACCTGCTGCCGAGGTCCGGCCGCACCCGACCCGACCAGCATCAGCTCGCCGGGCAGCCACGGGATGCTGTCGACCGCAGAGGACCAGTCCGGTCCGGTGCCGACTGCGACGTCGGCCAGCGTCTTGACGCTGTCGCGCGCCTGCTCGAGCTGCTGGTCGATGCTCTCGCGTGTCTTCTTCCACCACGCCCCGAGGACTATGTCCTCGCCCTCGCGGACGTCGACGGCGATCGACGTCGCCTGCGGCGACAGATCACGGACCACGAACGACGCGATCCGCAGCGGAACGCCCCACTGCTCGGCCATCTCGCCGGCCGCCTTGATCAGGCCGTTGTTGTCGGCGTGACCGCCGTAGGCGACGGTCAGCCGGGTGACCGGCACGGAGCCGGGCCGGTAGCCGCGCGGAGCGATCGCGACCGGCACCCTCGCGGTGTGCACCAGACGCTCGGTGACGCTGCCGAGCGCGATACGCCCGAGCAGCCCGGACGACGACGAGCCGAGCGTCACGATGCTCGCGTCGTGGCTGCCGGCCGCGGCCATCAGACCGTCCGGGATGGACCGGGCCTGCACGGTCTCGACCGTGACGCCCGTGCTCTCGGGCAGTACGTCGACCGCACCGTGCAGGGCACGTTCGGCGCGGACCGTCACGAAGTCGATGTACTCGTCCTCGATCGGATCCACCGACTTCGGCATGCGCCGCTCGACGACCGCGGCGACCACGATCGGCTCACCCGTGGTGCGAGCGATCTGCACCGCCAGTTCGACGGGCGCAGAGGCCTGGCGGCTCGCACTGAAGCTGGCCAGGATCGTCATGCGGGGCTCCCGGCGGACTCGGGCGCCGACACGACGTGCGTGACCGGCAGGTGATACTCGGCCCGCGCGCGGTCGACGACGTCGAAGCGCTGCCACACCGACGACTCAGCGGGGAGCGTCGAGATGACGATGCGGTCGGGCTGGAAGGTCTCCACGGCCGCACTGAGCGCGCGCAGCGGACGGTAGTCGCCGAGCTCGCCTTCGACGGTGAGACCGGACTTGCGCATCCGGTCGAGCATCGTCTGGAGCCGGTCGGCGGAGATCCGCTCGGTCTCGTCCCACGCCTCGAGCGGTCCGCGTTCTGCGGCGCCGGTCTCGATCGGGCTGGCCGGGACCACCACCTGGTACACCGTGTTGCCGTCGGCCCCGATGCGCTCCAGCTCTTCCATCAGCTCGTGCGAGCTGATGGTCTGATTGGCGAGCACCAGCACGCGGCCGGCCGCGGTGTCCGGCAGCGGAGCCTCTGCGGTCTCCGGACGGTTGGTGACGAAGGCCTTGTTCACGAAGAACAGGACGATCACGACGGCCCAGGCGATCAGGCTCAGGATCAGCTGCGACCGAGTCTCGCCGTCCAGGCCCATCTGGACCAGGATCGCGAGGATGCCGGCGATGGTCAGCAGCGACAGCACCGGGAAGAACCACATCTTGACCGTCAGGCCCTCGCTGCCGTTGCGGAAGCGGAGCACGGTCTGCGAGATACAGATCAGCAGGTACACGAACAGGATGATCGCGCCCGAGGAGTTCAGCAGGAACTGGAAGATCGTCTTCTCGAAGAAGGCCGCGGCGACGACGCAGATCAGGCCGATGATCGACGACGACAGGATCGCGACGGCCGGAACACCGCGCTTGGTGACGGCGACGAGAGCGGCCGGAGCCTCACGACGCGCGGCGAGGACGAACAGCATTCGCGACGCGGTGTACATGCCCGAGTTCAGGCAGCTGAGCACCGCGGTCAGCACCACGGCGTTCATGATGTGCTCGGCGCCCGGGATGCCCATCTTCTCCATGGCCGAGACGAACGGCGACGCCGCGGTGCCTTCGCTGTCCCACGGGAGGATCGTGACCAGAAGGAACACCGAACCGACGAAGAAGATGGCGATACGGGTGATGACCGAGTTGGCGGCCTTGGCGACGGCCTTCTCGGGATTCTCCGACTCGGCGGCGGCGATGGTGGCGATCTCGGCGCCGACCATCGAGAAGATCACCGTGACCACGCCGACGGTGACGGCCGAGATGCCCTTCGGGAAGAAGCCGTCGTGCGAGGTGAGGTTGGAGAAGTCCATGCCCTTGTCCGGCCAGAGGCCGAACACGTAGCAGGCGCCGATCGCGATGAAGATGACGATCGCGGCGACCTTGATGCCGGCGAACCAGAACTCGAATTCACCGAACGACGACACCGAGAACAGGTTGGTGGCGGTCATCAGCGCCAGCAGGATCAGCGAGCTGATCCAGATCGGAAGATCTGGAATCCACAGCTGAATGATCTTGGCTCCGGCGATCGCTTCGAAGCCGACCACGACCACCCAGAAGTACCAGTACAGCCAGCCGACGGAGAAGCCCGCCCAGTCGCCGAGGGCCTGGCGAGAGTAGTCGGCGAACGAGCCCGTCGACGGGCTCGCGACGGCCATCTCGGCGAGCATCCTCATCACCATGATGATCAGCACGCCCGCGAGGCCGTAGGTGATGAACGCGCCCGGGCCGGTGGCCTTGATCACGACGCCCGAACCCACGAAGAGTCCGGCGCCGATGACACCTCCGATGGCGATCATGCTGAGTTGGCGTTGACTCAGCGCCTTGTTGAGTTCGGGTCCGGCACCCATCCGATTTCCTCTTTCGCACCGTTGCCGAGCCGAAGGATTTTCGACCCGTTCGAACTGAGCCTGAGGACCCGGGATGCGGTCCTCTCAGTTTCAGTTGACCTAGTGTGCGCCCGAACCATGTTGATTCAGGTCCGGTTCAGTGAAATTTCACCGGCGAAACCATGAGTTGTACAGAATCTGAACATCGGGGTGAAGCCGACTTCGGCCCGACGGAGATCAGCTGGCGAGGCCGAGACCTTCGCCGACGAAGATGCCGCCGAGCAGAACCAGAACCACGAGTGTCACCGCGGTCATGTTGTGCTCGAACCAATCCCGGCCGTTGCGCAACGACTCCTCGACCCGCTCCCCTCCGAAGGTCATGACGACCAGCGGAATCAGACCGCCCAACGAGGCCACCGCGGAGAAGATCACTAGCACGACGACGGTGTCGGCGGCCCCCATGCCCACCGATCCGATCGTGGTGCCGGCACTGATTCCCAGCGGAATGTTCTTGATGATCAGCACGCCCTGAGCGAGCCCGAAGCCCAGCGCGCCGAGCACCCCGATGTTGTCGATGCGCTCCAGCAGCGTGGGCTTGGCGGCCTTCCCGCGTTCCTCGCGGTCGAGCAGATCCTCGACGAGCGCGTCGTCGGGCGTCTCCAGTTCCGAACCGTCGGCGTGCTGCGGCCGCTTGACCCAGGTGACTACGGCGAGGACGAAGAACAGAATCCCGAAGATGAGATGCAGAAGGTCGATGCCGTCACGTGCCGAATTCGCCGCGACCTCGTCGTCGGCGGTGTCGGTGATCCACGACGCCAGGCCGGTGATCACGAAGACCGCCGCGAACCAGCCCACCACGAACCCCGCCGTGCGGGTGCGCCCGTTGTCGCCCAGGACCAGAACCAGTGCGGTCACGATGGCAAGCGGACTGAGCGCGAAACCCATCGCCATGCCTAGGGATCCGCCGAGAGCTCCCCACATGATATTTCCTCCCCGTATGGATTGTTCCCCCTACCGAGCCAATGTTTCACACGCGGGAAGTCAATGGACCGGTTTAACCAAGGGGAAAAGAACGGTCTCCCGGATACCCAGGCCGGTCAGCGCCATCAGCAGGCGGTCGATGCCCATGCCGGTGCCCGCCGTCGGCGGCATGCCGTACTCCATGGCGGTGAGGAACTCCTCGTCGAGCACCATCGCCTCGTCGTCGCCGGCGGCGGCGAGGCGCGCCTGATCCACGAACCGCTCGCGCTGGATGATCGGGTCGACGAGCTCGGAGTAGCCGGTGGCCAACTCGAAACCGCGCACGTAGAGGTCCCACTTCTCTACGACGCCGGGCACGCTGCGATGCGCGCGGACCAGCGGCGACGTCTCGACCGGGAAGTCGCGGACGAACACCGGCTGTTGCAGCTTCTCGCCGACCATGTGCTCCCACAGCTCTTCGACGAGCTTGCCGTGGCCGTAGCCCTTGTCCTTCGGGACGTCGAGGCCGACCTTGTCGGCGATCTCCAGCAGCCGCTCCACGGAGGTCTCCACGGGCACGATCTCCTCGCCCAGAGCCTCCGACAGCGACGGGTACATCGACACCGACATCCATTCGCCGGACAGGTCATAGGTGCGGCCGTCGGGCATGGTCGGCGTCTGCGTGCCGAGGACCCGTTCGCAGACGGTCTGCACCAGTTCGCGGGTCATCACCGCGGCGTCGTCGTACGTGCCGTAGGCCTGGTACGTCTCGAGCATCGCGAACTCGGGCGAGTGCGTGGAGTCGGCGCCTTCGTTGCGGAAGTTGCGGTTGACCTCGAAGACCTTCTCGATGCCGCCGACCACGGCGCGCTTCAGGAACAGCTCCGGCGCGATGCGCAGATAGAGGTCCATGTCGAAGGCGTTGGAATGAGTGACGAACGGCCGGGCCGCGGCGCCGCCGTGCAGCGTCTGCAGCATCGGCGTCTCGACCTCGAGGAAGTCGCGCTCGGTGAGGAAGTTGCGCAGCTCGGCCATCACGGCGACGCGGGTGCGCGCCATCTGCCGGGCCTCCGGACGCACGATGAGGTCGACGTAGCGCTGACGCACCCGCGACTCCTCGTTCATCTCCTTGTGGGCGACGGGCAGCGGGCGCAGCGCCTTGGACGCCATCTCCCAGCGGTCCGCCATGATCGACAGTTCGCCGGTGCGCGAGCTGATCACTTCACCGTGCACGTAGACGATGTCGCCGAGGTCGGTGTCGGCCTTCCATGCGGCGAGGGCCTCCTCGCCGACGCCGTTGAAGCTGACCATCGCCTGCAGCTGCGTGCCGTCGCCCTCCTGCAGCGTGGCGAAGCAGAGCTTGCCCTTGTTCCGCAGGAAGATGATGCGACCGACCACGCCGGCCTGGTCACCGGTCTCGGTGCCGGCCTCCAGATCGGGGTACTGCGCGCGGATCTCGCTCAGCGAGTGGGTGCGCTCCAGCGCCACCGGATACACCTCGCGCCCCTCGGACAGGATGCGCTCGCGCTTGGCACGGCGGATGCGCAACTGTTCGGGCGTCTGGTCGTCGACGGCGGGGTCTGCGGCGGTCTCGGCGGCGTGCTCACTCACGATGTACCAGGGTAAACGCCGCCGGTCGCCCGTGCCCAATCAGACCATGCCCCCGCACCCAGACGCTGTCGTAGTCTCATCGCTTGTGACCGGTGGAACTCCTCCCGCGGGCTGGTACCGCGACCCGCAAGATCCGCGGAGCGTTCGACGGTGGGATTCACACCAGTGGACGACTCGCGTACGTCGACTGCCGAATCCTGACGAGACGTGTCCTCGTTGCGGACTGCCGCTCAAGACACGTCTATTGGGCGGCCGAAAGCAATGTCAGGCCTGCGCGAACCAGATGAACGACTACCTCCGCACGTGGCGCGAACGAGCGTGGGGCAGGCACCGCACCTGGTCGCCCTGCTGGCAGCGAACGCACTGCCCGCATGCCGTGATGAGGTTGGTGACGACATGATCGCCGACCTTCAGGCGGGTGACCTCAGACCCGACCTGCTCGACGACGCCGGACACCTCGCCGAGCACCGCGGGCAGCGGCACCCCGAAGTCGTTCTTCATGAAATGCAGAGCCGAATGGCAGAGGCCCGATGCCTTCACCTTGATGATCACCTCGTGTGCGCGAGGATCGTCCAACTCGATTTCCCGGAGCTCGAGGGGCTGGCCGATCTCGAGCAGAACCATTGCCGTTGTCTTCATCGTGCCGGTACTTCCTCGTGTCGCTCAGCGCGAACCGGGCCCTGTGGGGGCCGGCCCCGGCGAGTGCGGGCAGCACCCGCCGCATTCAGTCTCACGCATACGAGAGTCGCGGCGATGTCCTGTTTTCTGGACGATGGAGAACGCCCGGCCCCAGGTCAGTGGACGTCGAACAGGCCGTCCGCGACGACCGCGCCGTTGATCCCGGCGGCACGCAGCGCGCGATGGCCGCCGACCAGGAACCGCGCGCCGTGAACGCCGCGAGCCTGCAGGTGCCAGGCCAGCCACTCGGCGTCGTAGCCGTCGTCGGTCACCAGGACCCAGCGGGCGTCCTCAGTGGCGGCGCGCAGAGCGCCCGGAGCACCGGGCGTCAGAAGTTCCAGGGCCTCGTCGAGCTTCAGGGCGACGGCGTTGAGCAGTGCGCCTTCGGTGCGGCGAGCTGCGTCGTCGCGCAGATCGACGGCGACGGCACCGCCGGCGAGCTCCTGCCGGTAGTCGTCGAGGCGGACCGAAAGCGGTGCGGAGGTGAAAGAAGTGGTGACGGGTGCGTCGAATGCAAGAGTCATTGCGAGGGAGTCCTCAGGTGATCGAAATGAGCCGGGGGTTGCACAAAGGGGCCGACCGCACGAAGCGGATTCAGCCCAGACAACACACCTGACAGCTCTTGATCACGACGACGATTCTGCCACAGCGTCGTCGGGCAGACCAGGGCATTCAAGAATGCGTGGGTTTAATTCGTCTCTGAGGCCACTCAGCCGGGCGCAACCGGCGCGCGACCGGCGCGACCATCAAGCAGCCCACCAGGTGACGTCCGTTACAGTTTGTCCATGATTTCCGGTTCCGCCACTCGGTGTTCACGTCTGGAGCTCCGTCGATGAGCATGTCGCGGCGCAATTTCCTGCGCGCCTCCGTGATCGCCGCCGGCACTGCAGCCGCCGCCTCCGCCGGAAGCGGACTGGTGCACGCCGACCCGGGCGCGGCGTCATCGGCGAACACCGCAGGCACCACTCTTGCTCAGGTCGGAGTCCGCGGGCCGGCGCGCAGAGGCGGGTACCGCCCGCTCGTCGCCGGCAAAGGTTGGCCGCTGTACGTGCGTCAGGAGCTCGCCGCCGCCTATGGCGGCCGAGATGCACGACGCACCGCACTCGCCTCGTTCGTGCAGATGACCGACATCCACCTCACCGACGTGCAGAGCCCGGCACGCTTCGAGTACGTCCACCCGATCCAGGGCCCGGCGTTCCGCCCGCAGGAGGCACTGACCACGCAGGGTGCGGTCGCGCTGGTCAAGCGAATCAACTCGCTGCCCGGCGGGCCGTTCACCGGCCGCAAGTTCGACGCCGTGATCAGCACTGGCGACAACACCGACAACCACGAGCACGTCGAGCTGACGTGGTTCCAGCGGCTGCTGTCCGGCGGCGCCATCACCCCGAACACCGGCACACGAGACCGTTTCGAAGGACTCCAAGCACTCGGCTCCGGACTGTACTGGCGGCCCGAGCTCGCGTCGTCGGACATCTACAAAGAACGTGGATTCCTGCAGATCCCCGGCTATCTGCGCGCGGCGATCCGCACCCACACCAGTCCCGGACTCACGACGCCCTGGTACGCGGTGGTCGGCAACCACGACGATCAGCTTCTCGGCACGGTGCCGAACGACGTCGTCGACTGGATGTACATGTCGGCGGTCAAGTTCGATCTGCCCGGCAGTGATCCGATGGCCGGCCAGTTGGCCCAGGCTATGCGGACCGATCCGTCGTCGCTCGGCCCGATGCTCACGCAGATGCGGATCACCGGGCCGTCGATCCCGGTGACGCCGGACTCGAAGCGCAGGCCGTTCACCCCGCGCGAATTCGTGAAGTCGCACTTCGCCGCCGACGTACTGGGCCCCGGTCCGCACGGACACGGATTCAGCGACCCCGACGGACCCACCTGGTACAGCTTCCAGCTGTCGCCGGGAGTGCTCGGCATCTCCATGAACACCACCAACAGCATGGGTCTGGCCGACGGCTCGATCAGTCAGAAGCAGTTGGACTGGATCGACAAGACGATCGCCAAGAATCGCGACCACCTGGTGATCGTGTTCAGCCACCACACATCGTCGACGATGACTGCCAAGCTGCCGAATCCGGAGACCCCCGGCGAGGCACAGTACGACGGCCCCGCGCTGGTCGGGATGCTGGCACGGCACACCAACGTCATCGCGTGGGTCAACGGGCACACGCACAAGAACGAGATGTTCGCGCACCGCGGATCGACCCCGAAGCACAGCTTCTGGGAGATCAACACGGCAAGTCACATCGACTTCCCTCAGTTGGCACGGATCGTCGAGGTCGCCGACAACGGCGACGGCACGCTGAGCATCTTCACACCGCTCATCGAGGCCGATGCCGAGTACACCGCCGACCCGTCCGACCTGAGTCCGGCCGGACTCGCGAGCCTCTACCGCGAGCTGTCGGCCAACGACATCCACTACTCCGAGGACCTGCTCGGGAAGGTGTCAGACCGCAATTGTGAACTACTGCTGGCGAATCCACTGTCGTAGACGGCCGTCGTTCCGTTCCCGCTCCACGTTCCGGCTCCCGCGAATTGTCCAGCAATCCGCGGCAGCAGAATTCCGGAGCGGGAACCATCGGGGCGCGGCTCACGGCCGAGCGGAGCGGGTCAGCGGCGGGGCTGGCGGGAGCGCTCGTAGACGCGGCGGAGGCCGTCGAGGGTCAGGAACGGGCTGTGCGCGGTGAGCGAGCGGCACTCGTCCTTCATCAAGGGGGCGAGGAAGCCGGTGGCGACCACCTCGACGTCGGGGCCGTCGAAGCCGGGGACCTCGCGGCGGATCCGCTCGACCAGGCCGTCGACCTGCCCGGCGAAGCCGAACAGGATTCCGGACTGCAGGGCCTCGACGGTGTTCTTGCCGACGACGCTGCGAGGCGGGGTCAGCTCCACCTTGCGCACGGTGACGGTGTGCTCGCTGAGCGCCTCCACCGCCAGGTTCACGCCGGGGGCGATGGCGCCGCCGAGGAACTCGCCCTTGGCGGACACTACGTCGACGACGGTGGCCGTGCCGAACGCGGCGACGATCACCGGCCGGCCTGGATAGGCGCCGTGCGCGGCGACGCAGTTCGCGACCCGGTCGGTGCCGACTTCCTTTGGGTTGTCCACCAGCAGCGGAGTCCCGGTCCGCACGCCCGGCTCGAGCAGGACGTGCGGACCGTTGCCGAAGTAGCGCGGCAGCATGGTCCGGATCTCACGAAGCAGCGACGGAACCGTTGAGAGGGCCGCAACGGCAGTCACTTGTTCGAGGCCGGATCCCAGCAGCCCGCGGATCAACAGCGCGAACTCGTCGGCGGTCAGATGCGGCTCGGTGTGGATCCGCCAGTCGCGCACCAACGTCGCGTGATCTCCCGATCCGGCGAACACGCCCAGATGGATGTTGGTGTTGCCGACGTCGACGGTGAGCAGCATCTCCGATTTCCTATATCAGCGAGGTCAGACGGCGGACGTCGCCAGCTGACGCGGATCTTTCAGACCCGAGCCCTCCGGAACATCGGCGGGATCGTGGCCCAGGGTGACCTGCTTGTTGGCCTCGTCGACGAACACCACGTTCGGCGCGTAGTCCTTAAGCTCGGCCTGGTCGAAGATGCCGTAGGCGATGATGATCACCAGATCGCCGGACTTCACCAGGTGTGCGGCGGCGCCGTTGATGCCGATGACGCCGGTGCCGCGCTCGCCGGCGATGACGTAGGTCTCCAGGCGGGCGCCGTTGTCGATGTCGACGATGGTGACCTGCTCACCTTCGAGCAGACCTGCGGCGTCCAGCAAGTCCTGGTCGATGGTAACCGAGCCGACGTAATGCAGGTCGGCCTGCGTCACGGTGGCCCGGTGGATCTTGGACGTCATCATGGTGCGGAACATGTGCTTAACCCTCTTTTCCTTCAGTGTGTTCGCCGCGCTGTGCTCCGATGTCGACGCCGACGTTGTCGATCAGTCGGGTGGAGCCCAGCCGGGCGGCGATGAGAAGTCGACCGTCGCCGATCTCCGGCGGTTCCCCCAGCCCCCGGTCGCGCAGTTCGAGGTAGTCCACCTCGATCTCCGGAGCCGTGGCGAGGACCGCGCGGGCGGCGGCGACGATCGCGTCGCGGCCACCGGCCGCGGCGTGTGTGCCTGCCAGCAGAGCGGCCGACAACGTGGTCGCCAGCTCGCGCTCGGCGGGCGACAGATAACGGTTCCGCGACGACATCGCGAGCCCGTCGGCCTCGCGCACCGTGGGAACCCCGATGATCTCGACGTCCATGTTCAAGTCGTTGACCATCTGGTTGATCAGCACCAGCTGCTGGTAGTCCTTCTCACCGAAGTACGCGGCGGTGGGCGCCGCGATGTTCAGGAGCTTGTTGACCACGGTCAGCATGCCGGCGAAGTGGGTGGGACGCGAAGCGCTCTCCAGGATCTCCCCGACCGGGCCCGGATGCACCGTGGTGCGCGGGCCGTTCGGGTACATCGACGACGCCGTGGGCGCGAAGACCAGCTCCACGCCGAGCGGTTCGAGCAGGGCACAGTCCTCGTCGAACGTACGCGGGTAGGCGTCGAGGTCTTCGCCCGCACCGAACTGCAGCGGGTTGACGAAGATCGACACGATCACGACGGTGTTGCCCGCGCTCTTGGCGGCGCGCACCAGCTCCAGGTGCCCGCGATGCAGGGCGCCCATGGTCGGCACCAGCGCGACCCGCTTGCCGGAGGCCCGCAGTACGCGTGCGACGCGGTGCAGGTCGGCGGGGTCGCGATGGACGGTCATCGCTCCGGGCGTGAACAGCGGTCGATCGGTCATCGGGAGGCCTCCAACAGGGCGATCATCTCCGGCGACGCCCCGCTCCGGGCTGCGGCGCGGGCGGCCAGAACGCGGTAACTCTCCGCGATCCCGGCATCCGGAAGAGTTTCTAGGGCGCCGAGATGGCGGCGCACGGTGTCGACGTCGTCGCGGGCGACCGGGCCGGTCAAGGCGCCGATCCCGCGGTCGAGGACGTTGTCGAGGGAGGCCCGCGCCAGCGGAGCCAGCACGCGCTCGGCCAGACCCGTCGACGGGCCGTCGACGGTGGCCAGGTCGGCACGGCCGTCGGGGCCGGCGATCGCGGCCTCCAGTGCGGCGACTGCGTCGGCGATCAAAGCGATCAGATTGTTGGCGCCGAGGGCGAGCGCCGCATGATAGCGCGTCCGCTCCGATTCGGCGATCCGCACGGGAGTGCCGCCGATCTCCAAGACCAGCGACGCGGCGATCGCGTCGCCGATCTCGTCGGCCGAGGTGATGCCGAAGCAGGCGGAGGCGAGTCGTTCGGTGTCCTCGGGGTCGCCGACGAAGGTCATCGCCGGATGCACGGCCATCACGACCGCGCCGCGACGGGCGATCGGTTCGAGTACTGCGACGCCGTGCGCTCCGGCGGTGTGGGCCACGAGCTGACCTGGCCGGATCACCTCGGCGATCTGCGCGACGACGTCGTCGAGCGCGGTGTCGGGAACGGCCACGACGATCAGATCGGCAGCAGCGACGACGTCGGAGAGTGCGGCGACGGGGACGCCGGGAAGGCGATCAGCGGCACGACGTCTAGAGACTTCGGAGCGGGCGTGAACATCGACCACACGATGCCCGGCGGAGGCCAGAGCCTCGCCCAGGGCGCAGCCCACCCGGCCCGCCGACACGATCCCGACATTGAGGCGCGGGGGCGTGATCGGTGCAGTCACCGTTGTCCTCCATTTCGTTCCAGTCCCCGGCGCTCGAGGGCCGTGGGTACCAGACGTACACCGCCACAGTAGGCCGGTGAGGCGACCCTTGCCAGAGGTCTGTGACTCGGTTCACGCCGGCGATTCGCCCGGGTCAGCCGATTCCCTACTCCTGGCGCCGGCCCGCCGTCCGCGGGATCGTCGAACGGTCGCCGAGCAGCCGGCGATCGCTGTGAAGGCGAACATGGCCGGGTGCGGTCCGAAACATCCGGACTTTGCAGAAAGTTCGGAACTGGTCAGCCGCGACGACGTCGACCGGATCCCGACCCGTCGCCGCCCGTCGACCGCAGCTGGCCGAGGATCTCCGAGACCGGCCGACCCGCGCTGTGCGCACCCGGGTCCTCGGGTCCTCCGTCGACGTTCTGCGACGGCGCACGACGACGCTGCGGCGTCGGCGGGATGGGCGGCGGCGTGTACGCCGAGACCGGTGCGAGCGACGCGGTGGCGACGGTGTCGTCGTCTTCGGGACGCTCGCGCAGAACCACCTCGACAGCGTCTTCAGCGACGTCGCCGTCTGCCGGATCCGAGACGATCGCCTCGGCGACGACTTCCTCGTCGGCGTCGTGCGGCTCTGCCTCAGGTGCGTAGGGCCCGGGCGCATACGGCTCGTCGGACACGGCGTCGTCGGCGAACACCGGGATCAAGTCGGTCATCTCGGTCTGGTTCACCTCGGCCGGCGGCACAGAGACCGGCGGCGGGGTGTGACGGCCCGAGTCGACGGGCGGCGCGGTGCTCGCGAAATCGAGATCGGCGGCGACCCGGTCGTCGTCCGGAGCACCGAAGGCGGGGGCCGGGCGACCGGAGCCGAGTTCACGACGACGCTCCGGGCGCAGCGCCAGCGGCACCTCCGGCAGCGGATTGCCGAGCAGCTTCTCCAGGCTCGCGCGCAACGCCAGAACCTGATTCTTCAGAGCGTCGAGCTCCTCGTTCTCGGTCTCGCGCAGTTCCTCGCGGATGGTGGCCTCGACCTCGGACTCGTACTGCCGGCGGGCGGCGATCTCGCGCTCCAGCTGCAACTCGTACACCAGGCGCAAGTCGCGGCTGCGCGTCTCGGCGACGTCGGCCTGGCGCCGGTACTTGGTCACCAGCACCGCGCCGATCACGGCGGCCCACAGGGCTGCGGCCACCGCCAAGGTCGCCTCCAGCGACATGTCCTTGCTGAAGACCATCAGCACGGTGGCCACCAGGGCCAGCGCGATGAAGCCGCCGAGGAGCCACTGCGCCGCCGAGCGCGACGTGCTCAGGCGTGCATCGGATCGATCATCGGTGCCGGTCATGGTCGCTAACTTACCTTCCGTCGAAGCACCGAGCGCCAACTGCCCGCGGAGAGTCGGCTTTCTGCCGTGACCTGTCCCAGCTCAGGCGGGTCCGGCCACACTTCCCGGCGCGGTGTCGGCGGCGTCCGGCGGCGGCTCGTCCGGGGCACGGCAGCAGTGCTCCAGCCACAGTGCGGCCCCGGCCAGCACCGCGCCTCCGACCAGGCCGACGATGGCCGCCGGCCGGTCGGCGACGGCGACGTCGACGTGCCGCTGACCGACCAGGTAGATCAGGATGCCGGTCCAGCCGCCCGCCGCGATCGCACCCAGCAGCGCGGACGCCTTGGCAAGCGCCACCGAGCGGGCGACGTTGATCGGATGCAGCTGCCCGGAGGCCACGCCGACCTTGCGGGCTGCCACCCGGGCCCGGACCAGGAAGCCGATCAGCACTTCCAGCGCGGCCAGCACGTACAGGATGATCCCGGCCTGCCAGCGCAGCGACGGGAACGCGCCGTAGTTGTAGCGGATCACGATCCAGGCGATCAGCCCGGTGACCACCGCGACCCCGAGGAGATCGCGGAGCCGGGTCGGGCCCAGCCGGTGCTCCGACTGATCACCCGTCGGCGGCAAGGACGGCATGCTCATCTACAGCTCGCCCTCCCGCCGGACGCCGGCCCGCTCGTCGTCGCCGATCTCGGCGAGCAGATCGGCGACGGCCCGTTCCCCGCCGGGCGTCCACAGCAGTGCGTTGGGGTCGATCTCCAGCCACGGGGCCAGCACGAAGGCGCGTTCGGCGGCGCGCGGATGCGGGAGGGTCAGCGCGGGATCGTCGCTGCGGACCGGGCGACCGTCTGCCTCCACGCTGATCACGTCGACGTCGAGCGTCCGCGGTCCCCACCGGACGTCGCGCACCCGCTCTGCCGCGGCCTCGCACTCATGACAGAAGGCCAGCCACTGCCGCGTCGTGCGACGGCCCTCAGCGATCAGCGTGACGTTGGCGAAGTCGTCCTGCGCCACCCCGCCCCACGGAGCCGTCAGATAGACGCCGGACACGGCGATCAGGTCGTCGCCCAGGGCGTCGACCACCGAACGCAGGAATCCGGACCGGTCCCCGATGTTGGAGCCGGCCGACAGCACTGCTCGCGTGGTCATCGTCGCGCCCCTCCGGGCTGAGTCGGTCCGGATGTGGCCGAGCGGCGGGTGACGACGGCGACGTCGTCGAACGTCAGCGGGATGGGCGCCGACGGCTTGTGCACGGTCACCTCGCACGCCGAGATCCGGTCGTCGAGCATGATCTGATCGGCGATGCGCGCACCGACCGACTCGATGAGGTCGAGCGACGGACCGGCAACCACGTCGTGGGCGAGCTGCGCGAGCGCGCCGTAGTCGACGGTGTCGGCGAGATCGTCACTGAGCGCGGCCGGGCGCAGGTCGAGCCACAGCGTGACGTCGACGACGAACTCCTGCCCGTCCCGCTTCTCGTGCTCGAACACCCCGTGGTTGCCGCGCACCCGCAGGCCGCGCAATTCGATCCGGTCAGCCATGCTGTCCCCCTCTCGGTCCGCCGGCCCGCCAGGCGGCGGCCACCATCACCGCGTCGCGATTGGCGGCGACGTCGTGCACGCGCACACCCCAGGCCCCGCCGGCCGCGGCGAGCGCCGAGATCGCGGCGGTCGCCACCTCTCGTCCGGCGGGCTGACGATCACCCGACTCGTCGGCGAGCAGCGTGCCGAGGAACCGCTTGCGCGACGCCCCGACCAGCACCGGGAACCCCAGGCCGACCAGCGTCGGCAGGGCGTGCAACAGAGTCCAGTTGTGGGCGGCGGTCTTCGCGAAGCCCAGGCCCGGGTCCAGGATGATGCGCTCGGGGTCCACGCCGGCGGCCACCGCCGCGTCGACCTGACCCAGCAGTTCGCCGGACACTTCGGCCACCACGTCGCGGTAGCCCACCTCGTCCTCGACCCGATGGGTGAAGTGCCGGTCCCCGCCGGGCGCGCCGTCCGACGGCCGCCAGTGCATCAGAATCCAGGGCAGCCCGCTCTCGGCCACCACGCGGCCCATGTCCGGGTCGGCGCGTCCGCCGGAGACGTCGTTGACGATCTGCGCGCCCGCCTCGACGGCGGCCGCGGCGACCGACGCACGCATGGTGTCGACCGAGACCCGCACGCCCTCGGCGGTCAGCGCGCAGATCACCGGCACGACGCGCGCGATCTCCAGATCAGCGGGCACCCGGTGCGCCCCGGGACGGGTCGACTCGCCGCCGACGTCCACGACGTCGGCCCCGGCCCGCGCCATCACGAGGCCGTGCCGCACGGCGTCGTCGACGTCCAGGAATCGCCCGCCGTCGGAGAACGAGTCGGCGGTCACGTTCAGCACGCCCATCACCAGGGTGCGGTCGGCTGCGGTCATCTCAGGGGCTCCGCGATCACCGAGTGATCAGCTGGAGGGCTTCGCCTCGCGACACCGCGCTGGTCTGGAACAGGCCGCGCACCGCAGATGTGGTGGTGGTGGCGCCCGGCTTGCGGATGCCGCGCATCGCCATGCACAGGTGCTCGGCCTCGATCACCACGATCACGCCGCGCGGATCCAGGCGACGAACCAGGGCGTCGGCGATCTGACTGGTCAGCCGCTCCTGCACCTGCGGGCGCTTGGCGTACAGATCGACCAGGCGGGCCAGCTTGGACAGACCGGTGACCTGACCGGACTTACCCGGGATGTACCCGACGTGCGCGACACCGTGGAACGACACCAGGTGGTGTTCACAGGTGGAGTACATTGGTATGTCCTTCACCAGGACCAGCTCGCGGTGATCCTCGTCGAAGACGGTCGCGAGAACCTCGTCGGGATCGGTGTAGAGCCCGTCGAACATCTCCCGGTAGGCCCGCGCGACCCGCTCCGGGGTACGTCGCAGCCCTTCGCGATCGGGGTCTTCGCCCACCGCCAGCAGTAGTTCGCGAACAGCGGCCGTGGCACGCTCCTCGTCGAAGACACGGCCGGAGTTCAGCGTCCCGGGATTCGAGTCGGTCTCACCACTCATCGAAGATCTTCACTCCTAGTTCTCGGCCCTGCGGCACTGCAGCCCCCGGGCGAGAACAAATTCTGTCACGGCCTCCCGCCGGCCCCTTCCGGGGCACTCCGGCGGGAGCCGTGACGGGTCAGTTCCGGCTGTTCGGATCGTCGGACGGAGGCCAGCCCGGCGCCGACCAGTCGCGCGGCGCACCGTAGTCCGGGCGGGTGCCGCCGGGCTGATGGCCCTGCTGGCCCGGGCCCGGCTGGCCGTACTGCCCCTGCTGGGGCCGGCCGTACTGAGACTGGTCACCGTACTGCGGCGGCACCTGATGGGAGCCGGTGTTCGGGTCCTGGCCGTAGGCCGACGGTCCGGGCGCCGGGTACGGCGTCACCTGATTCTGGCCGGTCTGCGGACCGCCGTTCTGGGGCGTCCCGTTCTGGACCCCCGGGCCGCCGTATGTCTGCGGCGTACCGTACGGCGGCACGTGCTGGCCGTTCGGGTACTGGCCGTTCGGGTACTGGGGCGGGTACGGGGCCTGCGGCGCCCCGTAGTGGCCGTTCGCTCCGGCGACGTTCGGGTCGCCGTACTGTCCGGCGGCGCCGTACACCGGTGCTCCGACCGGCTCCGGAACGGGTTCCGGCTTCGGCTCGGGCTCCGGCGGCCACGGCTCGCCGCGCTCGATAGCCAGCTCGCCCGGAGTCTTGATCGGCGGCTTGCTGCTCGGCGTACGGTCGCCGAACTCGTTGAACGTGGTCATCCGCGGACGTTTGGTGACGTCGCCGAGGATCTCCTCCAGGTCCTTGCGAACCAGAGTCTCCTTCTCCAGCAGCGCGCCGGCCAGCTTGTCGAGCGTGTCGCGGTACTCGTTGAGAATCGACCACGCCTCGGTGTGCGAGGCCTCGATCAGGCGGCGCACCTCGTCGTCGATCTCGGCGGCGACGCCGACCGAGTAGTCGGGGCTCGAGCCCATGCCGCGGCCCAGGAACGGGTCTCCCTGCTCCTGGCCGTAGCGGACCGCGCCCAGCTTGGCGCTCATGCCGTACTCGGTCACCATCGCGCGAGCGATCTTGGTGGCCTGGTCGATGTCGGAGCTCGCGCCGGTCGTCGGCTCGTGGAACACCAGTTCCTCGGCCGCGCGGCCGCCCATCGCCATCACCAGGCGGGCGATCATCTCCGAGCGGGTCAGCAGATCCTTGTCCTGCTCGGGCACGGCCAGGGCGTGACCGCCGGTGCGGCCGCGCGCCAGGATGGTGACCTTGTAGATCGGATCCAGATCTTCCATCGCCCACGCGGCGAGCGTGTGACCGCTCTCGTGGTAGGCGACGATCTTCTTCTCCTGCTCGCTGATGATCCGGCTCTTGCGGCGCGGACCGCCCACGACACGGTCGACGGCCTCCTCGAGGATCTCGCCGGTGATCACCGTCTTGTTCTCACGTGCAGTCAGCAGTGCAGCCTCGTTGATCACGTTGGCCAGATCGGCGCCGGACATGCCCGGGGTGCGCTTGGCCAGGCCGTCGAGGTCGGCGTCCGGGGCGATCGGCTTGCCCTTGGCGTGTACGGACAGGATCGCCTTGCGGCCGGCGATGTCGGGGTTGCCCACAGGAATCTGCCGGTCGAAGCGGCCCGGGCGCAGCAATGCCGGGTCGAGGATGTCCGGGCGGTTGGTCGCGGCCATCACGATGACGCCGGAGCGGTCGCCGAAGCCGTCCATCTCCAC
>JASGFV010000001.1:0-89971 GCA_047605365.1 Gordonia sp. (in: high G+C Gram-positive bacteria) | reverse complement strand
TCGCTGCGCGCCGACCCCGGATAGCGGGCGGTGAGCAGCGTGACCCGCGCGCCGCGTCGGGCGAGTTCGGCGCCGACCCGCTCCAGGTAGCGCTCGCTGCCGCCGCCCTGCGGGTGATCGGTGTCCCGCCAGCAGAGCAGCACCACCTCGCGCATGTGTCCGTCCATCGTCGTCCAGGGTAGGAGATCACAGATGTGAAGCGCCTTTGCACGGTGCTAGCATCGACGCGCCCGAGGGAAGCGAGGAACCGTTGACGTACGCATCGCGCTTCGCCCGGCGTGCGACGCTGCGCCGCTCGGCGCGCCTGTTCCGCGAGTTCCGGTACGAGCAGCCGGACCCGGACCGCTTCTATTCGGCGCTCGCCGACGACACCGCCGAGATGGTCGGCGACCTGTGCCCCACGCTCGCCGACGCCGTGGTCCTCGACGTCGGCGGCGGCCCCGGCTTCTTCGCCGACGCCTTCACCCGGCGCGGCGCGCGCTATCTGTCCGTGGAGCCGGACGCCGGCGAGATGCACTCGGCGGGGCTGGACCACCGCACCTGCGTCCGCGCGCAGGGCGAGCATCTGCCGTTCGCGACCGGCTCGGTAGACCTCTGCTACTCGTCGAACGTCGCCGAGCACACGCCGACGCCGTGGGAGATGGCCGACGAGATGGTGCGCGTGACCAGGCCGGGCGGCATCGTGATCCTCAGCTACACGCTGTGGTGGGGACCGTTCGGCGGCCACGAGATGGGCCTGACGCACTACCTGGGCGGACGGCGCGCGGCCCGGATGTACACCCGTCGGCACGGTCATCCGCCGAAGAACCTGTTCGGCACGTCGCTGTTCCCGATCACCGCCGCCGCCGGTCTGCGCTGGGCGCGCCACGCCGACGCCGACCTCCTCGCCGCCTTCCCCCGCTACCTGCCGCGCTGGGCGTGGCCGGTGGTCCGGGTTCCGGGCCTGCGCGAGTTCGCGGCCACCAACCTCGTCATGGTCCTGCAGAAGCGCTGACCGGGCGGGCGGAGTCGCGCTAGCCCCGGCAGCTCAGCTGCCCGCCACTGCTGGTGGCCGAGTCGATCTCCTTGCCGTCGTACAGGATCTTGCAGGTCACCGTGCCGCGGACCACGACCGCCGACAGGACCGGACCGCGACTGCCGAGTTCGGCCTTCGCGGACCACGGTGAGGAGGCCGCGGCCACCACGGTCTCCCCCGCCGACGTGCGGTACCGGATGCCGACCAGGTCGCCGTCGCCGGTGAACCGGTAGGTCACCGAGCCCGACTGCGGCACGGACGTCGTGGTGCTGGTGGTGGTGCCCGACGTCTCCGACGAGGTGGTGGTGGTCGGCGCCGACGACTCGGTGGTCTCGGAGGTCGTGGCGGTGACCGGGGCGACGGCGGCGTCGTCACTGCCGTCGCCACGCAGCAGCAGATAGGCGGCTCCCGCGACGACGACCAGCGCCACCAGCGCAAGGATCGCCAGCAGCGCGGTACGGCCGCGTCCCGAGCCGGAGCCCGAGCCGGCCGGCGGGCCCGCGGGCGGCTGCGCGTCGTACCCGGTCTGCGGGTCGATCGGGTCCATCCGCCGGGTCGACGGCCGGTTCGGGTCATTGTCGAACGTCATGACTCCACGGTACCGGCGTCAAAGATCGACAAGGGGCGCCTGCGAGGTCACGCCTCGGTGATCGCCTCCAGCGGTCTGGTGCGGGCCGCGGTGAACGCCGGCCACAGGGCCGCGATCACGCCCACCACCGCCGCGCCGACCAGCGTCACCACGATCAGCGACCACGGGACCACCACCGAGTTCAGGCCCCAGTGACGCAACGAACGCGCCAGCGGCAGACCGACCGCCAGACCGATCACCACACCCAGCAGTGCGCCGAACACTGCGATGTACGCCGACTCGAGATAGATGGTGCGACGTACCTGCGGGCGGCTCATGCCGACGGCGCGGAGCATGCCGATCTCCCGCTTGCGCTCCACCACCGACAGCGCCAGCGTGTTCACGATGCCGAGCACCGCGATCACCAGCGCCAGCCCGAGCAAGGCGTACAGCACCGACATCATCGAATTGATGGTGCCCGAGATCGAGTTCTTGAACTCCTCGCGGCTCTGCACCTGCGCGGTCAGGAATGGTTTGGCGGCGTCCTCGAGCTGTGTGCGCAGCTGCTTCAGATCCGTGCCCGGCTTCGCCTTGACCAGCACCGCGCCCGTCATCCGCTGGGCGGCGATCGGCGCGACCTCGTCGAACGCCTCGTTGCCGATGAGCCAGGCGCCGAGCACCTCGTTCTGCTCGTAGACGCCCGCCACCTTCACCGGGACCTCGACGCCGGTCATCGACTGCAGTTTCACGACGTCGCCGACGCCCCAGCCGTTGTCGCGCCGCGTGTTCTCGCTGACCAACATGCCGTCCGCGGGCAATTCGCCCGATCCGGCGACGGTGTGCACCACCGTCACGTCGCTGATCTCGCCGCCGATCGGCGTAGTGGCGACGGTCCGCGAATCGCCCGCCTTCACGTACGCCACGTCGAACGACACGACGCTCGACGCATCCGGCACGTCCTTCAGCGCGACGCCGAGCGCCGTCGACATCGGGACGCCCTGGTTTCCGGCGACCACGTAGTCGGCCTTCAGATCCTTGTCGACCGTGTTGTTGACGGCGCCCTTGAACGAGGCGCCGAGCGTGCCGATGATCACCACCAGCATCAGACCGATGGTCAGGGCGAACGCGGTGGCCGCACTGCGTCGCGGGTTGCGGACGGCGTTGGTGCGGGCCAGCTTGCCGACCGTGCCGAACGGCGCCTGGAGCAGGCGGCCGATGCCGCCGACCACCGGCTGCGACAGTGCCGGCGCACCGAGCACCACGCCCAAGACGATCAGCACCGCGGCCAGCCCGATGAACAGAACCGCGGGCAGACCGGACAGCACGATCCCCAGGATCAGCGCTCCGCCGCCGAGCGCGCCGAGCACCACGGCGAGCGTGGTGCGGGTGCGCAGGGAACCTGCGCCCGGCTCGACGGTATTGGCGCGCATGGCCTCCACCGGCGGCACCCGCGAGGCCCGCCGCGCCGGGATCCAGGCGCTGAGCAGGGTCACCACGATGCCGACGAAGATCGCCGACAGTACGGCCGGAATGCCGACGACCAGTCCGCCGTCGGGCAGTCCGGAACCGCCCAGTGCGGCCTTCATGATCGCGGCGATGCCGACGCCGAGCCCCAGCCCGATGGCGCCGCCGATGATGCCGACGATCAGTGCCTCCAGCAGCACCGACCGCGAGACGTCCTGGCGGCTGGCGCCGATCGCCCGGAGCAGCGCGAGTTCGCGGTTCCGCTGGGCGACGATCATCGAGAAGGTGTTGTAGATGATGAAGGTGCCGACGATCAGCCCGATCGCCGCGAACGCCAGCAGGATGCCGCGGAAGATGTTCAGGAAGGTCGAGACCTCGGCCTTCTGGTCCTCGCGCACCTGCTCACCGGTGCGAACCTTGTACGGCGACGCCGCCTTCGGGTCTTGTTGCTTCTGCGCCAGGAACTCGCGCACGTTGGTCTGCGCCTGGGTGTCGGAGACTCCCGGCAGCGCCGACGCGCCGATCGACGCGACGTAGTCGCCGTCGGAGAACAGGCTCTCCGCGGTGGCCCGGTCGAACTGCACGTTCACGAATCCGCCGGAGGCGACGGGCCCGTCGAGGAGGCCCACGACGGTGACGTCCAGCGGCGCCTTGGTGCCGGTGCCGAGCGCGACCTTGGTCTTGGAACCCACCTTCAGGCCGGCCTTCTCGGCGGCAGACCTGTTGAGCACGATCTCCGACGAGTTCTCCGGGGCACGGCCCGAGACCAGCTTGAGGCCGCCGGCGTCGATCGCCTGGTCGGGAGGCGTGTAGGCCGAGCCGATGCTCGGCGCGCCGCCGGTCTGCACGGCCTTGCCCTGCGAGTCGGCGAGGGCCACCGGGCCGGTGTAGTCGACGGTGACCTTGTTCAGGCCGAGCTTGCGCCTGTCGGCCTGCAAGTCGTGCAGCACGGTGACCGGCACGCCCGGCGACTGCTGTTCGGCCGCAGTCACTTCGACGGCGACGCCGCGCGCCACATTGTCGAAGATACCGTCGAACGCGCTCTGGATGCTGGAGGTGAAGATCACCGCGGCAGCGACGAAGCTGGTGCCCAGCAGCACGGAGAAGACCGTGAGAACCAGTCGAAGTTTGTGTGCGGCAAGGCTTCTCAGTGAGACCTTGCGCATGGTGTTCGAGGCCATGAGGTCAGTTCACCTCGTCGTTCGGAGCGTCGGCGTCGGGTGCGCTCGCACCGGACGACTTGGCCGCCGGATCGTCGAGGTGCTTCATCACCTCGAAGACGTCGTCGGCCGTCGGTGTGCGCAGCTCGCGGACGATCTGGCCGTCGGCCAGGAAGATCACCCGGTCGGCGTACGACGCCGCGCGCGGGTCGTGCGTGACGATCACGACGGTCTGCCCGAACTCGTCGACGGCGGCGCGCAGGATCGACAGCACCTCACCCGACGAACGGGAATCGAGGTTGCCGGTCGGCTCGTCGCCGAAGATGATGTCGGGCCGGCCGACCAGGGCGCGGGCACACGCGACGCGCTGCTGCTGTCCGCCGGACAGCTCGCTGGGGCGGTGACTGAGGCGGTCGCGCAGGCCGAGCCGGTCGACCACGGCGTCGTACCACTGCTGATCGGGCTTCCGCCCGGCGATGTCGAGCGGGAGCGTGATGTTCTCGGCCGCGGTCAGCGTCGGGACCAGGTTGAACGCCTGGAACACGAAGCCGATCCGGTCGCGGCGGAGCTTGGTCATGGCGCGGTCGGACAGGCCTCCGAGGACGATGTCACCGATCTGCACGACTCCGCCGGACGCCGTGTCGAGCCCGGCCAGGCAGTGCATCAACGTCGACTTGCCCGAGCCCGACGGCCCCATGATTGCGGTGAACTCGCCGGCGTTGAACCCCACGGAAACGCCGCGGAGCGCATGAACGGTGGTATCGCCGCTGCCGTAGGTCTTGACCAAATCCACGGCCTGCGCCGCCACTGCTGCTCCGGGTGCCTCTGCGGTGTGAGTCATGAGTTCTACGGTTCCAGAGATCGCCCCCGGACGCCATCAGGAATCTCCCCCAGTACGCCTGAGCCGCCAGAGGCTTCGACAAAGCTCAGACGGCGGGTCGGGTCGCTCCCTGAGCTCGTCGACGGGTCCGGCGACGGGTCCGGCGACGCCGCACAGCACAAGAACCCCCGGACGCACGACGGCGTCCGGGGGTTCTGAGCGAAAAGGTCAGGCCAGGTTCTTACGCAGGCGCGCGAGCTCCTCGGTCAGTTCCGCGGGCAGCTTGGGCCCGACGAACTCGAACCACTCGTCGATGCTAGGCAGCTCGGCGTTCCACTCGGCGGCGTCGACGGCGAGCGCCTCGGCCAGATCGGCCTCGGAGACGTCGAGACCGGTGGTGTCGATCTCACCCGGGGCTGCGACGATGCCGACCGGCGTCTCGACGCCGGCGACGTTGCCCTCGATGCGGTCGACCATCCACTTGAGCACACGGCTGTTCTCGCCGAAGCCCGGCCACAGGAAGCGGCCGTCGTCGCCGCGGCGGAACCAGTTCACGTAGAACACGGCCGGCAGCTGAGCGCCCTCGCGCTTGCCGATGTTCAGCCAGTGCTGGAAGTAGTCGCCGACGTTGTAGCCGAGGAACGGCAGCATCGCCATCGGGTCGCGGCGGACGGTGCCGACCTTGCCCTCGGCGGCGGCGGTCTGCTCGGAGCCGACGGTGGCGCCCATGAACACGGCGTGATCCCAGTCGCGAGCCTGGCTGACCAGCGGGACGGTGGTCTTGCGGCGTCCGCCGAACACGATCGCCGAGATCGGCACACCGGCCGGATCGTCCCACTCGGCGGCGAGGGTCGGGCACTGCGACATCGGGGTGCAGTAGCGCGAGTTCGGGTGCGCGGCCTTCTGCTCGGACTCCGGGGTCCAGTCGTTGCCGTGCCAGTCGATCAGATGGTCGGGGGCCTCGCCCATGTCCTCCCACCACACGTCGCCGTCGTCGGTGCGCGCCACGTTGGTGTAGAGAGTGTTGCCGGCCTCGATGGTCTTCATCGCGGTCGGGTTGGAGTCGTAGCTGGTGCCCGGCGCGACGCCGAAGAAGCCGAACTCCGGGTTGATCGCGTACAGGCGGCCGTCTTCGCCGAAGCGCATCCAGGCGATGTCGTCGCCGACGGTCTCGGCGCGCCAGCCCGGCAGGGTCGGCTCGATCATCGCGAGGTTGGTCTTACCGCAGGCCGACGGGAACGCAGCGGCGACGTAGTAGACCTTGCCCTCGGGGCTGGTCAGCTTGAGGATCAGCATGTGCTCGGCCAGCCAGCCCTCGTCGTGGGCCATCGCCGACGCGATGCGCAGCGCGTAGCACTTCTTGCCCAGCAGCGCGTTGCCGCCGTACCCCGAGCCGTACGACCAGATCACGCGGTCCTCGGGGAACTGCACGATGTACTTCTCGGAGTTGCACGGCCACGGCACGTCTTCCTGGCCCGGCTCCAGCGGGGCGCCGACCGAGTGCAGCGCCTTCACGAAGAAGCCGTCCTCGCCGAGGGCGTCGAGCACCTGCGGGCCGACGCGGGTCATGATGCGCATCGAGAGCACGACGTACTCCGAGTCGGTGATCTCCACACCGAGCTTCGGGTCGTCCGAGCCCAGCGGGCCCATGCAGAACGGCACGACGAACATGGTGCGGCCGCGCATGCATCCGCGGTATAGGTCGGTCATCGTCGCGCGCATCTCGTCCGGGTCCACCCAGTTGTTGGTGGGGCCGGCGGCCTCTTCGGTCTCGCTGCAGATGAAGGTGCGCGACTCGACGCGCGCGACGTCGGCCGGATCGGAGAGCGCCAGGAACGAGTTGGGCTTGCGCTCCTCGTTCAGCTTGGTCAGGGTGCCGGCCTCGACGAGCTCGGCGGTCAGGCGGTCCCACTCGGCATCGCTGCCGTCGGACCACACCACGCGGTCCGGCTGACAGAGCTCCGCGACCTCGGCGACCCACGCCAGCAGGCCGGGATGGTTGGTGGGTGCATTGCCAGGCTCGAGTCCCGGAATGGTCACAGAGGTCATTGAGCAGTCTCCTGTATACGGCTGACGCGGCGCATGCGAATAGAACGCACGAACAGTGGTCCATATGATACGCCCGAGGTGGGCGATTTCCCCAGACAGGTCGGCCCTTTTCGGGTCCTTAGTCCAATCGGCCGAGCGCAGTGGACTGCCACTGCCCGGTGGCGAGGTCCAGGTCGGCCACCCGGGTCTCCCCGGTCGCCTGCACGGCCGTGATCCGATCGATCCGGCCGTCCAGGTCACGGTCGGTGTACACGGTCATTCCCCCGGCTGCCCCCCTGGTCAGCGACTCGAGGACGCCGTCATGGTCGGCGTCGACCAGCGCCGGTCCGAGGTCCCAGATGGCGCCGTCGTCGTACAGCCACAGATGATCGGACAGGGCGGGCTGGACGCCGCCCGACGCCGCGCCCGGCTGCGTGGTGAGATCTTCCTCACCACCGCCGGAGAACGTGTCCGGCCCCGCTGAATCAAGCCATTCGTGCATCGGTGGACCCCTCACTCGTGCCTGCTGCCGGATCCGGGCTCCGGCCTCTAGAAGGTTGGACGCACCGGAGCGCCGTTCGGTTCCATATTTCTCGGCTGAGTTGCGCTTCGGCGGCGCCGAGCCTGGCCGCGACGGCGTTCTCGACCGCGGCACGACGGGCCGCCACGACGTCGCCCGCCCACCTCCGCAGCGCTGTTCGTCGTGCGGTCTGCCGCCGGACTCCGACGAGAGCCAGGGCGACGACGAGCCCAGTCAGCGTTGCGAGCAGTGTGCCGCCCGCGCCCAGCCCGGCCCAGTCGGCGAGCGGGGCGACCGCCATCCGTCCCACGCCGAGTCCGGCCGAGACGCCCAGCACCGACAGCACGGCTTCTTCCGCACCGACCTTCGCAGCCGGCGGCGGCACCGGAGTCCACGGCGGCTCGTCGCCGGTCCGCTGCTCGGCGCCGGCTCTCCCGAGGCCGAGCAGCGCGGCGGCCTGCACGTGATGCACGTGTTCGGCGGCGCAGGCGGTCACCCGCTCGACGTACGCCGAACCCTGACGGTTCACCCAGTCGACGTAGCCGTCCCGGCCCCTGCCACGCACCGAACCGCAGGCGCCGTCCGCGGCCGCGGCCAGCTCACGCGCCCCGGTCCGGATCAGCGTCGCGAGGTCGGCGCGCGCGGCGGCGAATCCGGCGCGAGCTCCGGCCAGACGTTCGGCGCGGCCGCGCTGTGGGTCGACGGGCGGATCGTGCTTCTCAGACCGCCCACTGCGGACGTCCTCCGACGTCGACGACGTGTGCGGCACCGGATCGCCGGGGTCGGCGCACCACTGCGCGAGCGCCGGAAACCCCGATTCGGGAACCGGACCGTCGTCGCCCGGGACCTCGTCGGCGATCCTCGACGACACGGCGAACACCGGCAGCCGCCGCGCCGGGTCCAGCGACCGCCGGGCCTCCGCGAGCAGTCGCGGCCAGTCCCAGAGTGCGTCGACCCGCGTCCCCACCAGCGCGACCGGCAGCCCGCAATCACGCAACGCGGCGAGGGCGCGCTGCTCGTCGACCCCGATCCCGCAGGTCAGGTCCAGCAGCATCAGCGCCGCGACGGGCGACGAAGACCCCGCCTCGACGCCACACCGCCCCAGCACCCGCATCACGCCCTCGGTGTCGGCGGCCGGCGAACCGCCGGCCAGCACCTCCGCGCTCACCGCTGCAACGCCAGTTCGGCGTGGTCACGGGCCCGGCCCGACGCCGCCAGCAGATTCAGCGTTCGGCACCGGGCGCGCTCGCGTTGCACTGCGACCTGTGGACCGAGAGCCCGAATCGGCTCCACCAGCGCCCCGAACCCGCTGCTCTCCCGCAGCAGACTGGTGGCGAGCTCACCGAGCCGCGGATCGTCGCCGGCCTGCGCCGCGTCGAGCACCAGGCGCAGTCCGGCCGGTCCCCACTTCTGCAGGGCGCCTCGGCGTCGTGTGCGTTCGGCGTCGTCGTCGACGTCCAGGAAGGCCGACGAGAGGATCGGCATCGTCGTGCACGACGCCCAGCGGCATACCGCCGACCAGTCGTCGGCGGTCACCGTCGCCCGGGCCAGCAGAGCCGACACCGGATGCACCGGTCTGCCGAGTTCGGCCGCAGCCGAGTCGGCGAGCAGCCGGGCGTGCCGCGGATCGTCGCGCAGATCGGCTTTGCCGGAGACGATCAGCCACGGCGGCCCCGGCGACGACACCGCGTCGAGGTCGACGGCCCGCACCGTCGCGCCGAGCACTCGAACCCGCAGGTCAGGCTCCGGAACATCGGGAGCAGCTCGCTCCGCGCGCAGTCCGAAGCGTTCGGTCAGCGCGGCCGCGACCGTCCCGCGACCGGTGCCCGCGTACCCGCTGACCACCACGCTCAGTGCGGTCGACGCTCCGCCGAGCACCTCGTCGATGACATCCCCCATGCCGGAACCTCCCCCAAGGTCGATGGCAAAACGCTAGCTCAGCAGGGGCGTCGGGCGTGCCGAGATTTAGAATCGTCGCCCCGATGCGAGACGATGGTGGGGTGAACACCGACGCCAACCCCCATTCGGACGCCGCCGGCGACGACCGCTCGCGCCTGTATCCGCGGGTGACCAGCTTTCGGTTCCGACGCGGAACGCTGACCACCGGGCAGAAGCGCAACTGGGAGACGCTGTGGCCCACCGTCGGCCGCGACCTGCGGACCGGACCCGACCGCGTCGAGGAGCCGCCGCTCGACGCCGAGACCTGGTTCGGCCGGAAGGCCCCGCTGATCATCGAGGTCGGCAGCGGCACCGGCGTCTCGACGGCCGCCATGGCCGCCGAGGAGTCGGACGCCGACGTCGTCGCCGTCGAGGTGTACCAGCCGGGCCTGGCCCAGCTGCTGGGCCTGGTGGACCGCGGCGGGCTGACCAACGTGCGGATGGTTCGCGGCGACGCGACCGTCGTGCTCACCGAACTCGTCGAGCCGAACAGCCTGACCGGCGTCCGCGTGTTCTTCCCGGACCCCTGGCCCAAATCACGCCACCACAAGCGGCGGTTCCTGCAGTCCGGGACCATCGAACTGATCGCTGACCGGCTGATGCCCGGCGGCGTGCTGCACATCGCCACCGACCACGCCGACTACGCCGAGTGGATCGCCGAACTGCTCGCCACCCAGCGCGCCGACCGGCCGCACGTGGTGCCTCTGACCTTCGACTCGCCGATCCTGCTGGAGCGGCCCACCACGAAGTTCGAGGGCCGCGCACAGGTCGAGGGCCGCGAAGTCAACGAATTCGTCTACGTGAAGCCCCGGGACCGGGCATCCTCGGCGGAACGACCAGAAAGCAAGGAACATGACGCCAGCTGATTTCAGCACTTCCGTCTCCGGCACCGCGCCCGCCGAGCGCGTCCTTCTCGTATGGGACGCCCCCAACATGGACATGGGCCTGGGCGGCATCCTCGGCGGCCGCCCGACGGCCGCCCACCGACCCCGATTCGACGCTCTCGGCCGCTGGCTGCTGCAGCGCACCGCCCACATCGACGCAGGCACGGACGCCGCAGTCGAACCCGAGGCGACGGTGTTCACCAACATCGTGCCGGGCAGCGCCGACGTGGTGCGGCCGTGGGTCGAAGCGCTCCGCAACGTCGGCTATTCGGTCTTCGCCAAGCCCAAACTGACCGAAGACAGCGACGTCGACTCCGACATGCTCGACCACATCGAGCTCCGCCGGCACACCACCGGCCTGGCCGGAGTCGTCGTCGCCTCCGCCGACGGTCAGGCGTTCCGCGAGCCGCTCGGCGAGATCGCCGCCGAAGGCGTACCGGTCACGGTGATCGGATTCCGCGAGCACGCCAGCTGGGCGCTGACCGCCGACGACCTCGAATTCGTCGACCTGGAGGACATTCCGGGCGTCTTCCGGGAGCCGCTGCCGCGCATCAGCCTCGACTCGCTGCCCGACGAAGGCGCCTGGCTCACCCCGTTCCGGCCGCTGCAGGCACTCCTGCGGTAGCCCCCGCGGGACCGCTCGACGGCCCGCCTCGCGCCCGCGTGAACTGCGACGATCTGCCGCGGACGCCCAGCCGCACGCCGCCTGCCGGGCACGCGGCGTGCGCGGGCCGAGAAGAGGACCCGCTAACCTGGCTCAGGCGGACAATTGCTGTGTTCTCTCAGCACGTGTTGAGAGAATCCCTCTGTCGAGCGTCCGCAGGAAGGAAGGACCGGCGTGTTCGGATCCATCGGCACATTCGTCTACCGAATGCGCTACACCGTCATCGCGGTGCTGGTCGCCCTCATGGGTGGACTCGGCCTGTACGGCTTGGACCTGCCGAAGTACCTGTCGCAGAGCGGCTGGTTCGATCCGTCGTCAGAGTCGGTCAGAGGTTCCGAGTACGCCGACACCGCGCTGGGTCGCGACCACAAGTCCGACATCATCCTGCTGATCACGCCGCCCGCCGGCACCAAGGTCGACGATCCCGCCTTCGGAAAGAAGATCGAGACGATCGTCGACGACCTGATCAAGGCGCACCCGAACATCATCAGCCGGGACAGTCCCACCGATCCGAGCGACACCGTCCACGCCGGTCTCATCGACCCCTTCGCCAACGACAATCCCGCAGCTCAAAAGGTCAAACGTGACCGGATGTTCACGAAAGACCTCAAACACGGATTCATCTCGATCGGCGTCAGAGGCAACGACGACACGTCGATCCTCGCGAACTACAAAGAAGTAGCCCCCTTCTTCGACGACCTGGCAGGCAAATACGACCTGCCGGGCACCGAATTCCAGCTCGCCGGCCTGCAACCCGTGGCCGGGGCCATGAGTCTCGGCATGGAGCAGGACATCCATCGCGCCGAGGTGATCGCGCTGCCGGTGGTCGCTCTCATGCTCTTGTTCGTCTTCGGCGGCGTGGTGGCCGCCGTCCTCCCGGTCTTCATCGGCGGTCTGACGATCGCCGGGTCGCTGGGCATCATGAAGATATTGGCGCAGGTCACCGAGCTGAACATCTTCGCCCAGTCGGTGGTGACGCTGATCGGACTGGGCATCGCGATCGACTACGGCCTGTTCATGGTCTCGAGATATCGAGAAGAACTGGCCGAGGGCTATACCGTCGAGGCCGCGGTCCGAAGAGCCGTGATGACCTCCGGGCAGACGATCGCCTTCTCGGCGACCATCATCATCGCCGCACTCGCCTGCCTGCTGATGTTCCCGCAGTCGTTCCTGAAGTCGGTCGCCTACGGCGCGATCTTCTCGGTGCTCCTCGCCGCGATCCTGTCGATCACCGTGCTGCCGGCGATCCTGGCGATCCTGGGCAAGAGGATCGACGCCCTGAGCGTGCCGTTCCTGAACCGCACGCGCACCCGCGAAGAGATCGAGAACGGTTTCTGGGGCAAGCTGTCCGGCTGGGTCATGCAGCACCCGCTGAAGACCGCGATCCCGACCGTCCTGCTGCTGCTGGCCCTGATCATCCCGTTCGGCAACATCGCCTTCGGCGGCATCAGCGAGAAGTACCTGCCGCCGGACAACACCAGTCGCCAGGCCCAGGAGAGCTTCGACAAGTACTTCCCGGCCGAACGCACCGAAGAGCTCAAGCTGATCATCCTCTCCAATCAGGACGACGAGTACGCCGCCGACAAGATCCAGAAGATCGCCGACGAGGCCAACAAGATCCCCGGGTTCACCAAGGAGTTCTCGCCGCGCGCCGAGGACGGCGCCCTGGACGGCATCCTCGGGTCCGACGAGAACGGCTTGATCCTGACCCAGATGTCGGCCGGCCTGGTGGACCGCAACACCGCCGGTGAGGCCATCGAACAGCTCCGCGCGATCGACCCGCAGGGCATGAAGATCTACGTCGCCGGCATGCCCGCGCTGACGCAGGACTCGATCGACGCCCTGATGGTCCGCCTCCCCTGGATGGCGATCCTGCTGGTGCTGGTGACCGGTCTGCTGATGTTTCTGGCGTTCGGCTCGGTGATCCTGCCGATCAAGGCGGCGCTGATGTCGGCGCTCGGCCTCGGCTCCACGCTGGGCATCCTGACCTGGATCTTCATCGACGGACACGGCTCGTCGATCGCCAACTTCACGCCCGGCCCACTGTTCGCGCCGATGCTGGTGCTGGTCATCGCGATCGTCTACGGCTTGAGTACGGACTACGAGATTTTCCTGCTGTCCCGAATGGTCGAAGCACGACAGCAAGGCGCGTCGACCACCGAAGCGGTCCGGACCGGTACCGCGCACACCGGTCGCCTGATCACCGCGGCCGCGGCGATTCTCGTGGTCGTGACCGGTGCGTTCGGTCTGTCCGAGATCGTGATGATGAAGTACATCGCGTTCGGCATGATCGCCGCGCTGATCCTGGACGCCACCGTCATCCGCATGCTGTTGGTGCCGTCGGTCATGAAACTGCTCGGCGACGACTGCTGGTGGGCCCCGGCCTGGATGCTGAAGCTGCAGCAGAAGATCGGCCTGGGCGAGACCATCCTGCACGACAACCCGGCCGACAAGGTGACCCCCGTGGTGGCCGCCGGCACGGTCAGCGCCGGCGGTGTGGTCGCCGTCGCCGAGGCGGACACCGCCCTGATGAAGGCACAGGCGCCGCGTACCGGGCGCGCCAAAGCCGGCAACGCCGAGCCGCAGCGTCTCCGGAAGCCGGCCAAGCGCGGTCGCCGCACGAACGACGACGCACCCGACTCGGGCCCGATCGACTCCGGCCCCATCGCATCCGGTCCGATCGACGTATGCGACGCCGACTCCGGACCGCTGAACACCGCGTCGCCCGATTCCGGCCCGGTTCCGGCTGCACCGGCCGCAGCCCCGCCGGTCCGCACCCCGGCCGGTCGTCCGCCGCAGCGCACGCCCGAGGGACATCTGAACGATCTGATCGACGCTCCGGACGCCGCCGCGGTGGCCGCCGAGCGCCGCGCCCGGGAGCAGAGCGGGCCGGACACCGGCTCGTGGAGACTGGGCCCGGGCGGAGTCATCCGCGGCACCGGGAATCCCGCGGCGTCGAATCCGACGGTGTCGAACCCTGCGGTGTCGAACCCGGCCGTTCTGCGGCCGAACGGCTCGAACCCCGCGATGCCGGTGGCTCAGCCCGGAGGTCCGGGCGCAAACGGTCCGCGCCCGCAGGGGCCGCAGGGGCCGCGACCGGTTGCACCCGGCCAGCGGCCCGGTCCGGCCCAGCAGGGTCCCGTCGCGCCTCGTCGCGGTCCGGCGCAGCAGCAGCCTCCCGTCCAGCAGCAGCCGGTTCAGCAGGGTCCCGCCCCGCAGGCTCCGGCGGCGCAGCAGCCGGTCCAGCCGCCCGCCGCGCCGCCGCGGCGCGCGACGTCGGCCCCGTCGGTACCGCTGGGACACTCGCCACTCACGCGTCAGCCCAACCTCGACGAGCCGGGCCGTCGTCCGCTCGCGGCGTCGCCCGATCCGACCGCCCAGGTCGGCCCCGCACGGCCGGACACCGAGTCGGCGAACGGCAAGCCGGGGCGATCAGCGTCGCCCCGCAAGTCGCGTCAGGCTCGCACCTCGGAGAGCCAGCAGATCAGCGTCCAGGACCTGCTCCGACGCAGTCGCAGCCAGCAGTCTGACGACTGAGCGGGCCGCCGGACGATCGACACCGGGTTAAGGTTCGGCTATTGATGGCCTACGCTGGACCGCATGCCTGGTGACGAGCTTGAGCGGCCCGAAGCGGCGGCCACACTGTCATCGGACCACCCTCAACCGAAGAAGCCGAAGGCGTGGCGGCGGTGGCTGCGGTGGATTCTGATCCTCGTGGTGATCGCCATGCTCACCGCCGAACTGGTTTATTTCTGGCCTAACGTCGAGCAGGCCGGCCGCCGGATCGACGATCTGTATTGGGGCTGGGTGGTCGCGGCCGTCGTCTGCGCGATGTTGTCGATGGACAGCTACGCGCAGGTCCAGCGCGCACTGATGCGCTCGGCCGGGGTGCGCGTGAAGCAGCAGGAGTCGCTCGCGGTGATCCTCGCGTCGAACTCGTTCTCCCAGACCATGCCCGGCGGCCAGGTGATCGCTCCGGCGTTCATCTACCGCGAGAGCCGCAAGTGGGGCGCCAGCCCGGTCGTCGCCTCGTGGCAGCTGGTGATGTCCGGACTGCTGGCCGGCGCGGGCCTGGCCATCCTCGGCCTGGGCGGCGCACTACTCGCCGGAGCCAAGACCAACCCGTTCTCGGTGCTGTTCAGCGTTGCAGGCTTCGTCGTCTTCGTGGTGATCGCCCAGTATCTGGCGGCGCACCCGGAATCCATCGAAGGCATCGGCGCCCGCGTTCTGGGCTGGGTCAACAAGCTCCGCGACAAGCCCGCAGACACCAGCGTCGACGCCCTGAACCGGACCCTGACGCAGCTGCGCGCGGTGCACCTGAACCGCAAGGACGCGTCGATCGCCTTCGGGTGGAGCCTGTTCAACTGGGTCGCCGACGTCGCCTGCCTCGGCTTCGCCTGCTGGGCGATCGGCTCGCATCCGAGTATCTCGGCGCTCATGGTCGCCTACGCCGCGGGCAAGGCCGTCGGCACCGCGATCCCGCTGCTCCCGGGTGGTCTCGGAGTGGTCGACGTGGTGCTCGTATCGGCCCTCACCTCGGCCGGCATGGTCAACTCCGACGCCCTGACCTCCGTCGTCATCTACCGCATCATCAGCTTCCTGCTGGTCACCGCGGTCGGGTGGGTCGTGATCGCGCTGCGTTACCGCTCAGAATTGCGCACCCGCACCAGCCTCGAGGAGGAGATGCTGCGCGAGGAAGAGCAGATCGCGTCGCCGCCCGGTGGCGAACCGGAGAAGGACGAGGCCGGAAGGAACGGCGACGACGGCCGAGCGATACCGTAGGCCTATGAGCACCACCCAGAGTCGGCGCGCTCGTGTCGCCGTCCCGCTGGCCGCCGTCCTCGACCTGGTGGCCCTGATCGTCTTCGTCGCGATCGGCCGTTCCAGCCACGACGAGGCGTTCTCACCCGCCGGCTTCGCCAACACCCTGTGGCCGTTCCTGACGGGTGCGGCCATCGGCTGGGCCGTCTCCTACATCATCTCGCGCGACCACGACTTCGAGCCGGGTCGCCTGGTTCCCGCGGGCGTCATCGTCTGGCCGTCGACCGTCGTGATCGGCATGATCTTGCGAGTGATCTCCGGTCAGGGCACCGCGGTGTCGTTCTGCGTCGTCGCGTCGATCGCGACCGGCGTCTTCCTGCTGAGCTGGCGCGCCGTCGCCGCACTGGTGCTGCGGGGGCGTTGAATCTCGCCGCGTCCCTCGTTCCTCGCGGGCTCGTCTCCCCGCCCCCGAAGCTTGTCGAAGGGTTTTGGCGGGGCGCTACTTGATCCGGAAGTACTTCTGCGCCACCTGCAGGGCGGCAGTACCGGACTTGTCGCCCTCGCAGTAGACGACGACCACCTTGCCGCCCTGGAGGCCGACGAACCAGCCCGGGCCCTGCGGCCCGTTGGTGCCGACCAGGGCGCGCAGACCCGGCGCTCCGGTGAGGTCGCTGGCGTCGCCGGACTTGGCGATCTTGGCCATCGCCGCGGTGATCTGTCGCGCCACCGCGGGATCCATCTTGCCGAGTTCGCCGCCCGACACCTTCGACGGCGCGCCCTTGATGACGAACGGCGCGACCGACTGCCCGGCGCCGCCGACCGATCGGGCCAGGGCGACGCCGAGCGCGCCCATGTTCAGCATCGACGCGGTGAAGTTCTTCGGGTTGAACGCCGCCGTCGAGACGCTCACCGAGGGCGACCGCGGCATCGAGACACCCGGAACGGTGAAGGTGACGCCGAGCCCGAAGTCGTTGAGCATGTCGTTCGCCGCCTTCTCGTCGCCCTTCGACGCGCCGTCGACCGCGCTGAACACCGGGTCCAGGGTGTTCCCGACGGGGTAGGCGACGTCGCCGGACGTTTGATTCTGCGCGGCGGCCGGGTTCTGCGCCATCGCCAGGATGCCGCCGGAAGCGGCGTCGAGCGTCATGATCGTCGCCGGCTGCGCCACCTCCACCACGGCGTCGCCCAGTGTGAGCTGTTCGCCCTGGTTGACCGAGGTCCGTACGTCCGGGCCGGGTCCACCCTGCTCACCGGCCAGCTCGCGGGGCGCGATGCCCGGGCCGACCATCTGCACCTGCCAGCCCGCGGTGGCGTCGCGGATCGCCTGCCAATAGTTGGTGAGCCCGGACGCGAGCGGCGTCGACATCCGGCGGTCGGTCATGACCAGCATTCCGGACTTCAGCACGGTGACGCCCGCGATGCGCGCGGGGTCGGAGGCCAGCACCTTCATGTCTTCGGCGCGCAGCGCGACCGCGGTCACCTCCTGGCCTTGCGCGGCGACCAGCTTGTCGTTGATGACCTTCGCCGTGACCAGCGGTGCGATCGGCTTGATCGACGCGGCGAGCAGCTTGACCGACCTCTGCAGATTGCGGGTCGCGGCCGGGTTGATGTTGATCTGGTACACCGGCACCATCTGCATGAACGGCTTGCCCGACGTGCTGCGCACGATCGGAGCCGGCGTGGCGTCGGTCCGGATCATCTGCAGGTTTCCGCCGATCGGCAGGCCGGCGTAGAGCAGCCCCGGATCCCACTGGACCTTCCAGCCGGTCGACAGTTTCCGAACGTTGCCGGTCGTCTTGGCCTCGAAGGACCGGTCGTCCGACCACTTCCAGGTGCTGGTGAGCCGGAACGACGCCGTGCCGTCGCTGTATTCGACGGTGTCGGAGATCGACGTGCTGACCGTCTTGGCGTGCATGCTCGCGAAGGTCGCGCCGAGCGATTCGGCGGCCTGCGACGGGGAGGTGGTCAATGCGGCGGTGCCGTCGGTGTCCTGCTTGGCCATCGACGCCGCGAAGGCGCGGGCCGCCTGTGTCGCGGCGGTGTCCTGGTCGCTGCCGCATCCCGCCAGCGCAACGGCGCACGCGACGATCGAAAGCAGCGCAAGCTGCCCCCGGGCGGTCCACGATCTCATAGTCACAAGTTTCACTCTAGTCACAGTCGTAACGCCGGGTTTTCGGCTCACGGTACTGAATCGGTGTCATCACGATCTCATCTCGACGTCGTTCATGTGGGCAGAGAGATAATCAAGGGATGAGCGTCTCACTAGTTCGCGCGATCGACCGACCGCACACCACCACCGAGTGGCTGACCTCGCGGCACAGCTTCTCGTTCGGCGATCACTACGATCCGGCCAACACCCATCACGGGATGCTCCTGGTCCACAACGACGACGTAGTGCTCCCCGGCGAAGGCTTCGACACCCACCCCCACCGAGAGACCGAGATAGTCACCTGGGTGCTGTCCGGCTCACTGGTGCACCAGGACTCGAACGGCAACAGCGGCGTCATCTACCCGGGGCTCGCTCAGCGCATGAGCGCAGGCACCGGCATCCTGCACTCCGAACGCAACGATCACGCCGAGACCGGCGACGAGCCCGTCCACTTCATCCAGATGTGGGTGCTGCCCGACGAGACCGGCGCCGACCCGTCGTACGACCAGCTCGACGTCACCGCCGAACTGGCCGCGGGCTCGCTCGTCCCGCTGGCCTCCGGCGACCCCGCCCACGACTCCGCGATCCGCATCCGCAACTCGGCGTCGACGCTGTGGGCCGCCCGGATTCCGGCGGGCGGGCGCGTCGTCGTGCCCGTCTCGCGGTTCACTCACCTGTTCGTCACGAGCGGCGAGCTGGCCGTGGAGTCCGAGCGCTTGTCCGCCGGCGACACCGTCCGCGCCACAGACTTCGGCGGCACGCCGGTCACCGCCGTGACCGACGCCGAGATCCTGCTATGGGCGATGGACAAGCGCCTCGGCGAGTAGCGCCGGGAACGCGTCGACCCCCTCCCCGGCCGCTGAATACGGACATCCAAACCTCATACGCCTACCGAATTCGTCGTCACACTGCGAACTTACGACGGAACCCTTAGTGTTGGTCAACCGCCGCACAGCATGAGCGGCGGGCACAGAACGTTTGGGAGCACACATGAGCGACGCACCAGAAGTCGAGATCCCGGAGGGCAAGGGTCTGCGCACCGGCTCGATCGGGCTCGTAGGCAACGTGATCATCGGGTTGTCGGCCGTCGCACCGGCCTACAGCCTGGCCGCGACACTCGGCTACGTGGTCCAGAACGTCCACACCAAGGCTCCTGCGATGTTCGTCGTCGCCTTCATTCCGATGCTCCTGGTGGCCTTCGCCTACCGCGAGCTGGCCCGGGACACCCCCGACTGCGGCACCACGTTCACCTGGGGCACCAAGGCGTTCGGTCCGTGGATCGGATGGATCGGCGGCTGGGGTCTGGCGGTGTCGGCGATCATCGTGCTGGCCAACGTCGCCGAGATCGCCGCGGTCTACCTGCTGAAATTCCTCACGCTCGACTCGCTGGCCGAGAATCTCTGGGTCAAGGTGATCCTCGGCTGTGTGTTCATCGCGGGAATGACGTGGATCAGCATCCGCGGCATCGTCATCAGCGAACGCATCCAGACCGCGCTCATGGTGATCCAGTTCGCCGTGCTGATCGTGGCCAGCGTCGTCGCGCTCACCAAGGTCGGGCTCGACAAGGCCGGCGACCAGGCGATCACCCCGCAGCTCAGCTGGCTCTCCCCGACTGGTCTCACGTCGTCGGAGATCGCGGCCGCGGTGATCCTCTGCATCTTCATCTACTGGGGATGGGACGCCTGCCTGGCGATCAGCGAAGAGACCAAGGACCCGGCGAAGACACCCGGTCAGGCCGCCGTCATCACCTGCCTGATCCTGGTGGCCACCTACGTGCTGGTCGCCTACGCCGTCGAATCTTTCGCCGGCTTCGGCGACACCGGCATCGGCCTGAACAACCCGGAGAACGCCGACGACGTGCTGACGATCCTCGGCGACCCGGTCGCCGGCGGCTTCATGGCCGCCGCCCTGCTGTTGACCGTGAGCGTGTCGGCGCTGTCGTCGACGCAGTCGACGATCCTGCCGACTGCGCGCGGCAGCCTCTCGATGGCCGTCTACAAGGCCCTGCCGGATCGCTTCGCCAAGATCGACCCCCGCTACATGACTCCGGCGTTCGGCACCGCCGTGATGGGCGCCTCGGCGCTGGTCTTCTACCTCGTGCTGTCGCTGGCCAGCAGCAACATGCTGGCCGACTCGATCGCGTCACTCGGCCTGGCCGTCGCCTTCTATTACGGCATCACCGCCTACGCCTGCGTCTGGTACTTCCGCCGCTCGCTGTTCGACTCGGTCCGGAACTTCTTCTTCCGCGGCCTGTTCCCGCTGCTCGGCGGCCTCGCCATGACGTGGGCGTTCGTGAAGTCGGCCATCGACATGTACGCGGCCGACTACGGTGAGACGTCGCTGGGCGGCGTGGGCGGCGTGTTCATCCTCGGCGTCGGAATGCTGGTGCTCGGCATCCCGCTGATGCTGGCCTGCTGCGCCCACAACAGCGACTTCTTCCGCGGCAAGACCCTGACCGCCAACACCGAAGTGAAGGTTCCCGATGTCTACTGAATCGACCGCGCCGAATCCGCGCCGCCTGACGGTCGGCTATCTGGCGACCCCGTCGGGCGACGACGGAGTGGCGCTGGCCTCGGCCCTCGCCGCCGCGACGGGTGCGGCGATCGACCTGGTATGCGTCGTGAAGCCGGTGGTCAACGACGGCCATCCGGGCCTCGCGCAGTACCAGGAACGGCTCGAGAGCCAGGCCGGCGTGTGGCTGAAGCAAGGCGCAGAACTCATCGCCCCGGGCATCGAGACCAAGACCTTCGTGGTGGTCGACGACTCGTTCGCGGACGGCCTGATCAGCCATGCCGAGCGCACCGGCGCGGAGCTCGTCGTGGTGGGCGGCACCGGAGACGGCGTGCTCAGCCGGCACACCCTTGGCACCGTCAGCACCGAGTTGCTGCACTCGTCGCCCCTCCCGGTGGCGCTGGCGCCCCGCGGCTACGCCGACCGCGAGAACGTCGCGCTCGACATGATCACCGTCGCCGTTCCGGTGAAAGCGTCGGGTGTGCATTCCGCGGGACCGCTGCCGTTCGCCCTGGCCCTGGCCGAGGACGGCGACCTCGACGTGCGGCTGCTCGCGCTGGTCTCACTCGACTCGCCGTTCGACGACGCACACTCCCGCGCCGCCCGCGAACACCAGGTCGGCGCTGCGCGCACGCTCCTCGAGGACACCCGGGCGGCGGCCGACACCGATCTCGACATCGACGTCCTGGTGGCCGACGGCACCACGCTCGACGAGGCGCTCGACAATCTGCCCTGGGACCAGAACGACCTGGTAGCCGTCGGATCCGGGCATCTCGGCGCGGAGAAGCGGGTCTTCCTGGGCAGCACTGCGGCCCGGATTCTTCGATGGACCACCGCGCCGGTGATCATCACGCCCAAGGCTTGACCGGGCCTCTTGACCGGGGCCTGAGGCCAGGCCCCGGTCAAGCACCGGCCTAACTGTCGAAACCCAGCCCCACCTTGTCCATCGCCGTCAGCCACAGGCCTCGGGCGCCGTCGCGCCGTTCGCTGCGCGCCAGTTCCTTGCGGGTGATGGTGATGCCGAGCCAGCGCAGCGGTTCCGGCGGGAACGGGTAGGGCTTGGAGCGCACCATCTTGAGCCGGGTGCGCTCGGTGTCGAGGCCGTCGACCAGGTCCAGAGCCGTCGCCGCCGCAAAGTGCGACGCCCCGACGCCGAGCCCGGTGAACCCGACGGCCGTCACGACCCGACCGCCGAAGGAGAGGTCCCAGAAGGCGCAGAATCGCGAGCAGGTGTCGATCACGCCGCCCCACGTGTGCGTCGCCTTGACTCCTTCGAGCTGTGGGAAGAACTGCAGGAAGTGCTCGGCGATCAGGGCGAGCTCGTCGGGGTCGTACTCGTGCCGGCGGGAGTCGCCCGAGCCGTAGTAGTACAGCGCGTCCCAGCCGCCGAACAGGATCCGGTTGTCGGCGGTGAGCCGGAAGTAGTGGAAACGCGGGCCGCTGTCGGCCAGGCCCTCGCGTCCGGACCAGCCGATGGACTCGAGCTGCGCGTCGGTCAGCGGTTCGGTCATCAGCGCGTAGTCCCACACCGGCACGGTGTACAGACGCAGGCGACGCACCAGCGAGCGGCTGACCGACGTGGCCAGCACGATCCGCCCGGCGACGATCTCGCCGAACGGCGACGACGCGCGCACGCCGTCGCGCCCGGCCTTGGTCAGCGCGGTGATCTCGGTGCCCTCATAGATCACGACGCCGAGTCGTTCGGCGGCTTCAGCCAGCCCCCACGCCAGTTTCGCCGGGTCGATCATGATCACGTCGGGGTCGTAGACGGCGCCGCGGACCATCGGCGAGCTCACCCTGGCGCGAATCTGCGCTTCGTCGAGCACCGGCAGGTCCAGTCCCACTTCCGCGCCCTGCGCCGAGGTCTCGGCCAGGCCGTCGAGCTGCCAGTCGAAGTTGGCGATGTCGAGTTCCCCGGTGCGTTCGGCGTCGGCGTCGATCCCGAGACGGGTGAGCGCGGCCTGGATCTCGTCGAGGGTCTCGACGCCGAGCCGGGCGAGGTCGGTCATCTCGCCGGCGAACCGCTCCATGCCGTTGCCCAGTCCGTGGGTGATGCTGGCAGCGCAGAAGCCGCCGTTGCGGCCGGAGGCGTGCTCGGCGATCCGGTCGCGTTCCACCAGGACGACGCGTCGGCCGGGTTCGCGCTCGGCGGCCTGCACGGCTGCCCAGAGTCCGGTGAAGCCGCCGCCGACCACGAGCAGGTCGGCTCTCTCGCCCCCGGTCAGCCGGGGTCGCGGCGCGGGGCGTTCCGGGCGGTCCAGCCAGAACGGCTTCGGTGCGGCCTGCGCGATCATCTCGATCGCGCGGGGGCTCGGAGAGCTTGCCCAGGTCATGCCCAACTCCTCGATGCGTTGGCGAACACCGTTCGGTGCCAGTCCTTTTCGGCCACCCCGGTGATGTCGCTCATGACGTGCTTGATCGCGAGGTACTCCTCCAGCGAGTACGTCGACATGTCTTTGCCGAAGCCGGAGGCCCCCACTCCCCCGTGCGGCATCTCGCTGACGATGGGGATATGGTCGTTGATCCAGACGCAGCCGGCGCGGATCTCCCGGGACGCGCGCTGGGCGCGGTAGACGTCGCGCGTCCAGGCCGACGCGGCCAGTCCGTACACGGTGTCGTTGGCGCGACGGATCGCGTCGTCGTCGTCGGTGAACGACGACACCGTGAGGACCGGGCCGAAGACCTCGTCGCGGTAGATCTCCGACGACTCGGAGACGTCGGCCACCAGCGTCGGCGGGTAGAACGCGCCCGGCCCGTCGGGCACGACACCGCCCGCCGCGATGCGCGCCCCGTCGGCCCGCGCGCGATCGACCATGCCGGCGACCTTGTCGCGGTGCGCCGACGAGATCAGCGATCCGAGGTCGGTCTCCGGGTCGGCGGGGTCGCCGACCGCCACCTTCGACATCAGGTCGGCAACCCCGTCGACGAAGTCGTCGTACAGCTCGCGGGCGACGATGGCGCGGGTCGCCGCCGTGCAGTCCTGCCCGCCGTTGATGATCGACGCGGCGACCGCGCCGTGGATCGCGGCGTCGAGATCGGCGTCGTCGAACACGACGAACGGCGCCTTGCCGCCGAGTTCCAGCTGCACGCGCGTGCCGTGAGAGGCCGCCTGCGACATGACCGTTCGGCCCACCGCGGTGGAGCCGGTGAACGTCACCATGTCGACTCCGGCGTGCCCGGCGATCGCGGCGCCCGCCTCCGCCCCGGTGCCGACGACGACGTTGAACACGCCGTCGGGCAGGCCGGCCTCGGTGGCCAGGCGGGCCAGTGTCAGGGTGGTGATCGGGGTCAACTCGGCAGGTTTGAGCACCACCGCGCAACCCGCGGCCAGGGCGGGCAGGACCTTCCAGACGGCCATCTGCAGCGGGTAGTTCCACGGGGCGATCGAGCCGACCACGCCGACCGGTTCGCGACGGATCGACGACGTATGGTCGCCCGAGTACTCGCCGCTGGCCTTGCCCTCCAGGCTGCGGGCGACGCCGGCGAAGAACCGGACGTTGTCGATGCTGCCGGGCACGTCGAACTCCCGCGCGAGCCGGATCGCCTTGCCCGTCTGGGCCGTCTCCTGCTGCGCGAGCGCTTCGGCGGCGGCCTCCATCGCGGCGGCCAGCGCGAACAGCACCGCCGACCGCTCAGCCGGGGTCGATGCGCCCCAGTCCCGCTGCGCGCGACGCGCGGAGGCGACCGCGGCGTCGACGTCGTCGGCGACCGCCAATGTCAGTTCGGCGACGGGCTCGGCGGTGGCAGGATCGACGACGACGTGGCGGCTTCCGGAGCCGGTGAGGGGCGCGCCGTCGATCCATCCGGAGGCGATCTGGTTGGTCAACACCTTCGCCATCCTACGACGACAGTGCGGATTCAGCATCCGAATGACACCACATCTGCTGAAATCAGCGTTTGCCGTTGCACTCGACGACGAAATCCGTCACCGTAGACCGGTGCCCGAACCCTCCCAATCGCTCGACGACACGGCCAAGAAGATCATCGAGCTGCTCCAGGCCGACGGCCGGAGTTCCTACTCGTCGATCGGCAAAGAGGTCGGCCTGTCCGAAGCCGCGGTGCGCAACCGCGTACAGAAGCTCAGCGACGGCGGCCTTTTGCAGATCGTCGCCGTCACCGATCCGCTCAAGCTCGGGTTCGCGCGGCAAGCCCTGATCGGGGTGCGCTGCACCGGCGACACTCAGGAAGTCGCCGCGGCGCTCGCCGAGCACGACGAGATCGACTACGTCGTGCTCACCGCAGGCACCTTCGACATCCTGCTCGAAGTGGTCTGTGAAAACGACGAACACCTGCTGTCGATCCTCAACCGCAAGATCCGCGCGGTCCCCGAGATCACGGCCACCGAGACTCTCGTCTATCTGAAACTCGTCAAGCAGCAATACAACTGGGGAACCCGATGACCGACACTTCAGCCGCCACCGCACAGCAGACTCTCGGCCAGCGCAGCGCCGCCCACCTCTGGGGTCACTTCGCCCGCCACGGCGCAGGCGTCACCCCGCCGGTGATCACCCGCGGCGAGGGCATGCGGATCTTCGACGATCAGGGCCGCAGCTACCTCGACGGACTCGCCGGACTTTTCGTCGTCCAGGCCGGGCACGGTCGAGAGGAGCTGGCCCAGGCCGCCGCCAAGCAGGCGCGCGAACTGGCGTTCTTCCCGCTCTGGTCGTATGCGACGCCGCCGGCCATCGAGCTCGCCGAACGCCTGGCGGGCTACGCCCCCGGCGACTTGAACCGAGTCTTCTTCACCACCGGCGGCGGCGAGGCGGTCGAGTCGGCGTGGAAGCTGGCCAAGCACTACTTCAAGCTCACCGGCAAGCCGATGAAGCACAAGGTGATCTCGCGGGCCGTCGCCTATCACGGCACCCCGCAGGGCGCCCTCGCCGTGACCGGCATCCCCGCGTTGAAGGAGATGTTCGAGCCGCTGACGCCCGGCGGCTTCCGGGTGCCCAACACCAACATCTACCGAGCGCCCACCGAGGAGCTCGCCGCCGATCCGAAGAAGTTCGGCCGCTGGGCCGCGGACCGGATCGCCGAGGCGATCGAGTTCGAGGGTCCGGACACCGTCGCCGCCGTCTTCCTGGAGCCGGTGCAGAACGCCGGCGGCTGCTTCCCGCCGCCGCCCGGCTACTTCGAACGGGTCCGCGAGATCTGCGACGAGTACGACGTCCTGCTGGTCTCCGACGAGGTGATCTGCGCGTTCGGCCGTATCGGATCGATGTTCGCGTGCGACGACTTCGGGTACGCCCCCGACATCATCACCTGCGCCAAGGGGCTCACCTCGGGCTACTCGCCGATCGGCGCGATGATCGCCAGCGACCGCCTCTTCGAGCCGTTCGACGACGGCACGACGATGTTCCCGCACGGCTACACCTTCGGCGGCCACCCGGTGTCCGCGGCGGTGGCGATGGCCAACCTCGACATCTTCGAACGCGAGGGCCTCAACGAGCGCGTGAAGACCAACGCGTCGTCGTTCCGGTCGACGCTGGAGAAGCTGCACGACCTGCCCATCGTCGGCGACGTCCGTGGCGAGGGCTACTTCCACGCCATCGAACTCGTGAAGGACAAGACGACCAAGGAGAGCTTCGACGCCGACGAGTCCGAACGCATCCTGCGCAACTTCCTGTCCGGGGCTCTGTTCGACGCCGGGCTCTACTGTCGTGCCGACGACCGCGGCGACCCGGTGATCCAGCTGGCCCCGCCGCTGATCGCCGGCCAGGCCGAGTTCGACGAGATGGAGCAGATCCTGCGGCACGTGCTGACCGAGGCATACGCGCTGCTGTGATCCGGCGCCACGATTAGCACCCGGCGGGTCGGCCATCCGCGGCAGTCGTCGACATAAACCACACTCGCGACCGTGGTTTATGTCGACGACTGTGGTTTATGGACGGCTCGCTGATGCCTGCCCGCGATAGACGAGACGCTCGTACACAGGCGCGACGCTCGCGCGGTGTCTGTCAACCTGTCTGGGACAGGGTGTGCTGTGTCGTGGTTGTCTTCTTGTCGCCGACCGGGTGTGGGATGGTCGGTGGGTTCGGGTGGCGGCGGAAGCGGCCGGGATTAGCTTGTACAACTGATCCAGACGGGCCTGCCGGCACGCGCTCACCTCTGCGGCGGTGCCGGTAAACAAGTCCGCCGGGGTCTGCCAGCCCATCCGGGAGTGCCGTCGGTGGAGGTATCGGTGGAGGAACTGGCCGGTCCATTCCCGGGCGTGGTCGATGTCGGCGAATCGGTCGGGGCAGGACAGGTCGTACTTGACGGTGCGGAACAGCGATTCGGAGAACGGGTTGTCGTCACTGACCCGCGGCCGTGAGTAGCTACGCAGCACACCAGCCTTTTCGAGCGATTCGATGAGCGCTTCGGACCGCATGGCCGGGCCGTTGTCGGAGTGGATCTTGCCTGGCACCCCGTGGTCGGCGAACGCTTGGGCGAACATCTCGACCGCGAGGTAGCGGTCCTCGCGGTGCTCGATCCGCCACGCTACGGGGTACCTCGAGTACACATCGATGGCCAGGTACAGCTTGAAGCGCTGACGTTGCGGACCGTAGAGGTCGGTGATGTCCCATGACCACACCTGCCCGGGCCTCGTCGCGACGGGGGCTTTGCCGTGGACTTCCTTGCGGCGGCGTTGGCTCCGCCGGCGGCGGTCGCCGACAAAGCCCAGGTCACCGGCGTAGCGGTAGAAGGTGCGCAGCGACATCGTCAGCAGGCCCAGGTCGAAAGCGTTCCAGTACACCTGGGACACCGATTCTTCGTCCCATCGAGGGTCGGTGAGCGCGTCGTGGATCGACTGCTGCTCTGCGGTGGTCAGGGTGGTCGGCTGGGTCCGTTCGGCCTGGGGAATCGGGTCACGGACAGGCTTGTACGACGAGTAACCGCCGGCGATCCGGTAGTGGCTGGACCGGGCAAGTCCCACCAGGTCGCAGGCCCTGACCACGCTCACGCTCGCTTCCCGACACAGCGTGGTCACCAGCGCGCTCAGGAAAGCTGCAGACGCTGCAGGTAGAGGCGATACTCCTCGGCACTCATCAGTGCCGACGGAATCTGCGAGGCCGGCGTCGAGCTGCTGTTGATCTCCTCCAGCAGCTCGAATGCTTTTCCCAGGATCACCTGAGCCGCCTCGGCTTTGCGTGCTTTCTCTTCCGCGGCCTCTGCACGCGCTTTCCACTTAGCTGCTTCAGCCCGGAACTTGTTGACATCGGACGTGCGTCTGGGCTTAACAGCCGCGGCCGCAGCGGCCTCCCCGCACCGGCCTTCGGCCCGGTTCTTGCGCCAGTTCGCCAACGACGCGTTGGACACGTTGTAACGCCGCTTGAGCTCGGTCTTGGCACCAGGCTCGACGCACTGGTCGTACTCCCTCAGGAACTGGAGCTTGAACTCCAACGTGAACGACTGGACGCCGCTGGCCGTCCTGCCGATACCTGACTCGTCAATCATGCGATCCTCCTAGTGCGTAGGCGACAGATCACAAGACGTCATCCATTCGACAAAAGGGCATTTCAGACGCACTTTTTGAGTGCCCAGCCTGCACCAAAACACGCGCTGAACACCGTGTTGTGCGTCGCTCGTTGCCTTGCGAGTATCACCTCGCTCGCCGCTGGTCCGACGTGGGGCTGCAGTGCCATCATCGTTTCTGTCCCCGGTGTCGGGCCAACCCATGAGTTCAACGATCAGATCCGAGGTGCCAGCCTTGGCCGGACACCCACCGCGTCCGGCGTGCAGTATGGAGGGCGTGACTATCGAACAGACCTCCGGACTCGACCTCAGCTGGACCGACGATTCGGTCCGCCTCAGCGACGACCTGTTCACCCACGTCAACGGACGCTGGCTGAGCACCCACGAGATCCCCGACGACCGCAGCGTCGACGGCGCGTTCCACGTGCTGCGCGACAACGCCGAGGCCGACGTGCGGACGATCGTCGAGGAGTGCGCCGAATCGGGAGCGGAGACAGACACCGGCGCAAGCAAGATCGGCGGCCTCTACACGTCGTTCATGGACACCGGCCGCATCGAGGAGCTGGGCCTGAGCGCGATCTCCGGCAGCTTGGAGTCGATCGCCGCGATCAGCTCGCCCGCCGAACTGGCGACGATGCTCGGCGAGCTGGCACGCGGCGGCGTCAACGGCCTGTTCGGCTTCTACGTCGACACCGACGCCAAGCAGTCCGACCGGTACCTGGTGCACGTGGTGCAGAGCGGACTCGGGCTGCCCGACGAGTCGTACTACCGCGAGGACAAGTACGCCGACACCCGCGCCGCGTACGTGAAGCACGTCGAGAAGATGTTCGCGCTGGCCGGCGTCGACGACCCGGCCGCCGCGGCGTCGACCGTCCTGGACGTCGAGACCGAACTGGCGAGCCACCACTGGGACGTCGTGCGGCGGCGCGACGCCGAGGCCACCTACAACCTGATGACGCGCGACGAGTTCGCCTCCGCGGCAGCGGGATTCGACCTCGCCGCGTGGATCGCGGCGGTCCAGGGAGCGGGCAGCGGTGCGTTCGACGAGGTCGTCGTCGGCCAGCCGTCGTTCGTCACCGGCGCCGCACAGGCGATCGCCCAACGCCCGCTCCACGACGTGAAGACCTGGCTGACCTGGCGGCTGCTGCGGTCGTCGGCGCCGTACCTGTCGTCGGCGTTCGTCGACGAGAACTTCGACTTCTACGGCCGCACGCTGACGGGCACGCCGGTCAACCGGGACCGGTGGAAACGCGGCGTCGGGTTCGTCGAGGACGCGATGGGCTTCGCCGTCGGCGAGCTGTACGTGGAACGCCACTTCCCGCCCGCCGCAAAGGCCCGGATGGACGAGCTGATCGACAACCTCGTCGCCGCCTACCGGCGCAACATCGCCGACCTGGAGTGGATGACCCCGGAGACCCGGCAGCGGGCCCTGGCCAAGCTCGAGAAGTTCACCCCGAAGATCGGCTACCCGGCGGCCTGGCGCGACTACAGCGCGCTCGACGTCGATCCCGCCGACCTGATCGGCAACGTCGCCCGCGCCTCCGCCTTCGAGAACGACCGTGAGCTGGCGAAGATCGGGCAGCCCGTCGACCGCGACGAGTGGTTCATGACGCCGCAGACGGTCAACGCCTACTACAACCCCGGCATGAACGAGATCGTCTTCCCCGCGGCGATCCTGCAGCCGCCGTTCTTCGATCCGGACGCCGACGACGCCGCCAACTACGGCGGCATCGGCGCGGTGATCGGGCACGAGATCGGCCACGGCTTCGACGATCAGGGTGCCAAGTACGACGGCGACGGCAACCTCGTGGACTGGTGGACCGACGCCGACCGCACCGAGTTCGGCAAGCGCACCGCCGCGCTCGCCGGCCAGTACAGCCGGTACACGCCGGACGGACTGAACCCCGAGCACAAGGTCAACGGCGAGTTCACGCTCGGCGAGAACATCGGCGACCTCGGCGGGCTGTCGATCGCGCTGGTCGCCTACCGGCTGGCACTCGGCGAGGACCAAGCGCCCGTCATCGACGGCCTGACCGGCGAACAGCGCGTCTTCTACAGCTGGGCACAGATCTGGCGCACCAAGACACGCGACGCCGAGGCGATCCGCCGCCTCGCGATCGACCCGCACTCCCCGCCGGAGTTCCGCTGCAACGGCGTGGTGCGCAACATCGACGCCTTCTACGACGCGTTCGACGTCGAGCCCGACGCCGCGCTGTATCTGGCCCCGGAAGACCGCGTCCGGATCTGGTGAGGTCGACGTGACGACGATCGGCTCGGCGCGGCTGCGCCGGCTCCTGCCCGCCGTGCTGATCGTCGTGTGGCTGAGTGTCGGCGCGGCGACCGGGCCACTGTCCGGGCAGCTCAGCAAGGTCACCACCAACGACGAGAGCGCCTTTCTTCCGGCTTCGGCGGAGTCGACCCGCGCGGGCCACCTGCTGCCCGAGTTCACCGACACCGACTACTTTCCGGCCATCGTCGTCGCCGAGAATCCGGCGGGCGTCACCGCTGCGGACCAGAGCTGGCTGACCGACGCGGTCGCCCCGCTGCGCGGCACGGACGGCTTCGCGAAGGCGTTCTCCCCGGCGCTGCCCTCGAAGGACGGCCGGGCCGCCAGGATGTTCGTGCCGATCGCGACAGACGGGAAGCCCGCCGACGCCGTCGAGAAGCTCCGCGACGCCCTGGCGAACCCGCCGCCGGGGCTCACCGTCGCCGTCACCGGCCCCGCCGGTCAGGCCGCCGACCTCTCCGGTGCGTTCGCCGGGATCGACGGCCTGCTGCTCCTCGTCGCCGGTGCACTGGTCCTGGTGATCCTGATCTTCGTCTACCGCTCCCCGATCCTGCCGCTGGTGGTGCTGGTGTCGGCGATCCTCGCGCTCGCTCTCGCGTCCGGCATCGTCTACTGGCTGGCCGGAGCCGGCGTCCTGGAGCTCAACGGGCAGAGCCAGGGCATCCTCTTCATCCTGGTCTTCGGCGCGGCCACCGACTACGCGTTGCTGCTGGTGTCCCGCTACCGCGAGACCCTGTCCACGGTCGACGACGCGCGTGCCGCCCTGCAGTCCGCCTGGCGCACGACGCTGCCGCCGATCGCCGCGTCCGCAGGCACGGTGATTCTGGGCGTCCTGTGTCTGCTGTTCTCCGACCTCAACTCCAACCGCACGCTCGGCCCGGTGGCGGCGCTGGGCATCGCGTCGTCGTTCCTGGCCTCGGTCACCTTCCTGCCCGCGGTCCTCGCGCTGCTCGGCCGCGCCGCGTTCTGGCCGCGCAGTCCACATGCGGGCGACGGCGCGTCGCACCGCATCTGGCGTCGGGTGGCCGACACCGTGGCCCGCGCCCCACGCAAGGTCTGGGTGCTGACGCTGATCCTGCTGCTGGCCGGTGCGGCCTTCGCCCCGCAGTTCCGCGCCGACGGCGTCTCGACGAACGACTTCTTCCTCGGCAGCACCGAATCGGTCGACGGCGCCGCCGCCTACGCACGGCATTTCGACGCCGGCTCGGGCACGCCGACCTGGATTCTGGTCTCCGCGGGCGCCGCCGACCGGGCCGCCCAGGCGGCGTCGACCGTGGACGGCGTCTCGTCGTCGACCGTGCGGACCGCCGACGGCAAGCCGGTGATCCGCGACGGCCGCGCCGCGATCCAGGTGGAGCTCACCGACGCCGCCGACTCGCTCACCGCGCAAGGCACCGTGGTCGCCCTCCGCGACCGGATGCGCACCGTGTCCGGCGCCGACGCCCTGGTGGGTGGGACGACCGCCGTCGCGCTGGACACCCGCACCACCGCCGAACACGATCGCGACCTCATCATCCCGCTGGTGCTGATCGTGGTGCTGGCGGTGCTGATTCTGCTGCTGCGCTGCCTGGCCGCACCGCTGCTGCTGTTGGGCACGACGGTGCTGTCGTTCGGCACCACGCTCGGCGTCGCGGCCCTGCTCTTCAACGGCCCCTTCGGATTCCCCGGCGCCGACCCGGTGGTGCCGCTGTTCGCGTTCGTGTTTCTGGTCGCGCTCGGGATCGACTACAACATCTTCCTGATGACCCGCGCCCGCGAGGAGGCCGCGCAGTTCGGGACGCGCAAGGGCATGGTAGACGCCCTGACCACCACCGGCGGGGTGATCTCGGCCGCCGGGGTGGTACTGGCCGCGACCTTCGCCGCCCTCGCGGTGATCCCGCTGCTGTTCCTGGCCCAGGTCGCGTTCCTGGTGGCCTTCGGAGTGCTGGTCGACACCCTGATCGTGCGGTCGTTGCTGGTCCCGGCCGTGACGCTCGATGTGGGCCGCTGGATCTGGTGGCCGGGCAGACTTCAGCGGGAGCCGGTATCGGACTGACCTGCGCTACCGGGTCAGCTGTCGGCGTTGCCCTTCTTCCACACGTTCCACGGCACGCCCCAGTCGCCGTAGGTGTCCCAGACCGGCAGCTCGGCGCCGCCGGAGTTGGTGATCTCCACGACGTCGCCGAGACCGAAGTGGTTGTAGAACCAGATCGCGTTGTCGGTGCTCAGGTTGACGCAGCCGTGCGAGACGTTCGCTGCGCCCTGCTGGCCGACCGACCACGGGGCCGCGTGCACGAACTCGCCGTCGTTGGAGATGCGCTCGTCCCACAGCACGGTCTCCGAGTAGTAGCCCGGATCGCCCTGGCAGACGCCGTAGCTGCACGAGTCCATCACGATCGACTGTGACTTGGCGGAGATCACGTGGACCCCGACGTGCGATGGCGTGTCCGCCTCGCCGAGGCTCATCGGCATGGTCTTGACCAGCGAGCCGTTCTGATAGATCGACAGCACCTCAGTGGCGCCGTCGGCCTTGGCGACCCACGAGTCATGCACTGTGTAGTCGGCCGAATTGTCTTCGGCGCCGTAGACGCCGTTGCCCAGGTCGACGCCGTAGACGTTCGCCTCGATGTGGATCTTGGTGCCCGGCTTCCAGTAGTTCGGGCCGCGGTAGTCGACGTGCGAGTCGTCGACCCAGTACCAGGCTCCCGGCTGCGCGGGAGTCGTCGTGACCTTGAGGTGCTTCTCGACCTCCACCTTGTTCTTCACCGGCTGGGTGAACTGGAAGACCATCGGCTGTCCGACGCCGATGCCGACGCCGGAGACCACGTCGGGTGCGGGCACGACGTTGGCGTACGCCGTCTCCTGCGGGTCGATGGTCGACACCTGGAAGGTCTGGTGCGTCGGCTTGTTCGCCGAGTTCACCGCCGTCGCGTCGACGGTGTACTCGCCGCCGTAGCCGAGGTCCTCGGTGGTGCTCCACTGCAGGTGATCCGGGCTGAACTCACCCTGCACCTGCTTGTTCTCAGGTGTGGTGACGGTGACCGACTGCAGCTCGCCGAGCGACGCCACGACGGTGATCGGCGTGGTCGGGTTGATGGCCGGGCCGGTCGACACGGGCACCGAGAGACGCGCCAGCGGCGGGGGCGGAGGCGGCGGGGAGTCGGCCGAGCAGGCGGCCAGCCCGGTGATCGCGGTCAGCGCGACCGCGACTCCCAGCAGGACTGCGGTGACGGCCGATCCGCGCCCGCGCCAGCTGTTCACCGCGACCGAGGGATCAATGCTCATGCCTGCGAGTTTACGTGTCCGCGCCGACGTTTGACGTCTCCACAGCCCCGCTACCTGGGAGTTTGTCCGATATGGTCGGTACGCGCCGAGCGGCTCGGAGGCGATCCCGTCCAGATAATTAGAACACGTTCTACTATGGGTTGTGTGGATGTGACATACGAGGCGACTCGCCGCGAGCTGACCACCGACCAGGGCGTCCTCCGCTATCACGAGGCCGGCGACCCCTCTGCGCCTGCCCTGATGCTGCTGCACGGTTCGGGCCCGGGAGTCACCGGATGGCGCAATTTCCGCGGCAACCTGTGGGTTTTCGCACAAACCCACCACTGCTACATCCTCGAGTTCCCCGGATTCGGCGTCTCCGACCCCGTCGACGGCCATCCCGTGCTCACCGCCGGGGCGTCGGTCATCCGGTTCATGAACGCCCTCGGCATCTCTTCCGCCGCGCTCCTCGGCAACTCGATGGGCGGGGTGGTGGCGGTCAACCTGGCGATCAAACACCCCGACCGCGTCGACAAGCTGATCACTATCGGCGGGATCGGCCCCAACGTGTTCAGCCCCGGCCCCAGCGAGGGGCTGCGCCTGCTACAGGAGTTCACCGACGCCCCCGACCGCGACAAGCTGGTGCGCTGGCTGAACTCGATGGTCTACGACGTCGACGTCGTGACCGACGAGCTGATCGACGAACGGTGGGCCGCCGCGCAGGATCCCTCCGCGCGCGCCACCGCGTCGATGATGTACGGCTCCAAGGCGTTCGCCATGCAGCAGAAGTTCCTGGCCGACGCCGACTTCCCGCCGTACTGGGCGATGCTGCACAAGGTGAAGTGCCCGACGCTGATCACCTGGGGCCGCGACGACCGGGTCAGCCCTCCCGACATGGCGATGGTCCCGGCCAGGCTCATCCCGAACGCCGAACTGCACGTCTTCCCCCGGTGCGGCCACTGGGTGATGATCGAGGCGAAGGAGGCCTTCGAGACGACGGTCCGGGCGTTCCTGCTGCGCTGACCACCCCGCCGGGACACGCACCCTGGCGAGTTCGTGACCGGCGTCGTCGCGCGTCCTACGATCGGTTCCCATGGAGTTCTCGCGATTCGTCGCGATCGGCGACAGTCAGACCGAAGGAATGGGCGACGTCCAAGTGGACGGCGTCTACCGCGGCTGGGCCGACCGGCTCGCCGAACAGCTGGCCGCGACAGTCTCCCCGGGCCTCCAGTACGCGAACCTCGCGATCCGCGGCAAGAACACGCGCGCAGCCCTCCGCGAGCAGCTCAATCCTGCACTGGCGCTGAATCCCGACCTGATCGCCGCCCCGCTCGGCATGAACGACGTCATCGGGCGCGCCGACTTCGAGCAGCTCCGCGACGACTTCGCCGTCGTCTACGGCCGTCTGGCCGAGACCGGCGCCACCGTCCTGGTGTCCACGTTCCCGGACGTCACGTCGACCATCCCGTTCGGCGCGACGCTCCGCTCACGGCTGCTGGCGCTCAACGAACTCGTCGTCGAAGTGGCCGAGCGCTACGGCTTCGTGCTCGTCGACCTCTATTCGGCGCCGGTGCTGACGGACCTGCGGTCGTGGTCCGTCGACCGACTGCACGCCTCGCCCGTCGGGCATCAGCGGTTCGCCGCCGGCGCCGCGCACGCGCTCGGGCTGCCCGGCAGCGACCCACAGTGGGGCCGGCCGCTGAGTCCGCTCCCCGCCGTGGGGCGCAGCGCCGCCGCCTATCGTGACGCCCGCTGGGCCGTCGAGTTCTTCATCCCGTGGTTCGTCCGGCATGTGCGCGGAGTGTCGCTGGGCGACGGCCTGTCGCCGAAGCGTCCGGCCCTCACCCCCGTCCGCGGCCAAGAATCCCCCGCAGACCAGGGCGTCGATCCCGCCGCATTCGGGTAGCGGGTCCGCCAAAATGAGCGGGTGAGAAAGAAGTCGAAACCGCCCGAAGCTCTCGACGCCGAGACTCCGCTGGAAGAGGCGGCTCTCGACAAGTGGAATCCGGAATGGCTGGTGCGGGCCCTGGTCCGCCCGCTGCTGGCCGCCGTGATCCTGCTGTTCGGGTATTTCGTGCTGCCTTTCAATCACGAGAGCACGTGGAACACCGCCGGCACCATCGTCGGCGTCATCCTGCTGCTCTCGTTCTGTCTCTGGGAGATCCGGGCCTTCCTGCATGCCACGTATCCGCTGGCTGCGGCGCTGGAAATGCTCTTCGCACTGGTCACGCTGTACCTGACGATGTTCTCCGCGGTGTACTTCATGCTGTCGGACTACCGGTCCGGAAGCTTCAACGAGCACATGACGCGGATGGACGCCCTCTACTTCTGCCTCACCGTGTTCACCACCACCGGATTCGGCGACATCGACGCGGTGTCCCAGGGCGCGCGGATCGCGGTGTCGATCCAGATGACGGCGAACCTACTGGTCCTGGGTATGGGCGTGCGGTTCTTCGGCATGCTCGTGACCGCCCGGGTCCGAGCCGCCCAGAACACCGAGTCGTAGCCCTCCCCGGCCCGGGTCACTCGTCCGGGCGGCCGCCCATCACGTCGAACACCGGGTTGGCGACCCGCTCGATCGCAGCCACCGCGGCTGCCTGCCGCTGGGCGAACTCGGAGACGATCACCGCCAACTCTGCCTGCACCTCGGCGAACTTCGCCACCGCCTCGGCCAGTTGCCGCTGCTGCACCAGAAAGTCCTGCAGCGGCTGGGCGACGGCCCCAGTCAGTCCGGTGGCCGAACTCGCCAGGCCGGTCACCGCGCCGCTGAGTTCGGCGACCTGCGTCAGCAGTACGTCCGGCGACGTGACGCCCGACGTCGCCATCGCCCGCACCTTGTTCAGGGTGTCGCCGGCGACTTTGACCGCCTGCTCTTGCGATTTGGCGAACAGTCCCAGCGGGGTGTCCCACACCGAGGAGCTGTCGCGGGAGCTCTGGTCGTTCGTGTCGTCGGCCGCCATGTCCGCAGCCTAACCCGAATAGTCAGGCCGACAGGCCTCCTTCGGCGACGTCGAGGACCCACCGCCGCCGGCCGGCGCTGCCACAGCGTCGCGAGCACCCGCGCCGCCGCCAAGGGCCCGACGAACATCGTCACCCAAGTCTGCGTCTGCACTTCGTCCCCCTCCGCGAATTTCCGCTTCACAGGTATGACGCAGCTGAGCCGCAATCGGTTCCACACTTCCCCGGTGCGTCAGGAAATCGGCGTCGAACGCGTGCCGGGCGCACACGGCCGGGACTATGGTCGCGACTACAGCCGTGAAACATCCACTCCGGGGGAACTTCGCCATGACCGTGACTCAGCCGCCCACCAGAACCCGGGAAGGCTTCGCCTCGCTCAGTGCGGGCGGACTGCACTGGGACGCGTTTCCACTGCGCCTCTTCACCAAGGGCAACGGCAAGTTCTGGAATCCGGCGGCCATCGACTTCACGCGCGACGCCGCCGACTGGGCCGCGCTGAACAGCGAGCAGCAGCGCAGCGCCAAGTTCCTGGTGTCGCAGTTCGTCGCCGGCGAGGAGGCCGTGACCCAGGACATCCAGCCGTTCATGTCGGCGATGTCGGCCGAGGGCCGGTTCGGCGACGAGATGTACCTTTCGCAGTTCTGCCTGGAGGAGGCCAAGCACGCGCAGGGGTTCCGGCTCTGGATGGACGCCGTCGGACTGGTCGACGACATGCACCCGTTCGTCGCCGAAAACCCGTACTACCGTCAGCTCTTCTACGACGAACTGCCACAGTGCCTGGGCGTCCTGCAGTCCGACCCGTCGCCGCTCAACCAGGTCCGGGCCAGCGTCACCTACAACCACGTCGTCGAAGGCAGTCTGGCGCTGACCGGCTACTACGCCTGGAGCCGGATCTGCACCGATCGGGGCATGCTGCACGGAATGCAAGAGCTCATCGGCCGGATCTCCGACGATGAGCGACGCCACATGGCGTGGGGCACGTTCACCTGCCGGCGGCACGTCGCCGCCGACGACAGCCTCTGGGACGTCGTCACCGGACGCATGGGCGAACTGATGCCGATGGCGCTCGGGATGATCGAGTGGGTCAACAACCAGTTCGACGAGGACCCGTTCGACGTCGACCGCTCCGTATTCCTCAGCTACGCCGCCGACCGGGCCCAGCGCAGGCTCGGCGCCATCGAGTCCGCACGCGGGAGGCCGGTCGCCGAAATCGATCTCGACTACACCCCCGCCGTCCTGGAAGACACCTTCGGCGACGAGGATCGCGCCGCGATGAGCGGCGACTGAGACCCGGCTTTCGCCTCGGCCCAGACGACGTCGATCAGCCGAGGTTCGGGTTCTTCGCGGCGTAGTTCGGCCGCCCGGATGAGAATGATCACCGACCTCTCGCGCGCCTTCCGGATCTCGTCAAGACTCGTCATCGTCAACTCCGTCCGGGGCCGCCGACGGCCGCCAGGTCGGCCACTGCCCAAGTATGCCGCTCTCACCGGCGGCCAGGAATGTCGACTTCGCCAGAGAATCAAGTGGGCGGTCTGGTGGCGAACGACTCTTCGAGCTCTTCCAGCGAGCGACCGCTGGTGTTCGGCAGGGTCTTGTAGATCAAGAGGCCGAAGATCGCACAGATCACGAAGAAGGTCCCGTAGGTGCCGCTGATGCCGCCGGCGTCGATCAGTGCGGGGAAGAACTGTCCCACCAGGGCGTTGGCGACCCACAGGATCAGGACCGACAGGCCCATGCCGAAGCCGCGCAGACGGAGCGGGAACAACTCCGACAGGCACACCCAGACCGGCACGTTCAGCGCGGTCTGCATCGACAGCACGAACAGTCCGACGAACAGCAGCACCGCGTAGGCCTGCACCTTGCCGTCGGGGAGCACCAGCGCCGACAGCACAGTGAGCCCGTGACAGATCGTCACTGCGGCCATGCCGTACAGGATGAGAGTTCGGCGCGGAATGCGGTCGATCAGGACGAACAGGCAGATAGAGCTGCCGACCACGGCGGCGACGCCCATGAAGATGTTCGCGATCGGCGCCGCGCTGTCGCTGAAGCCGGCGACCTTGAGCATCTCCGTGCCGTAGTACATGACCGAGTTGATGCCGGTGACCTGCTGCGCGATCGCGAGGATCACCGCCGCGAGCATGATTCTGCGCACCCACGGTATGGCCATGTCCTTCCAGCCACCGGTCTGCTGCATTTCCTCTTGCTTCGCGAGCTCTTCGACCTCTCCCATCTCGGCGCGAGCACGGTCCTCGGTGCGGACCTGCATGAGGACGCCGAGCGCTTCGTCGTCGCGCCCCTTCGAGACGTACCAGCGCGGCGACTCCGGCATGCGGAGCATGCCGATGAACAGGCACACCGCCGGGACGGCACAGATCAGCAGCATGATGCGCCAGACGCCGGGGTGGCCGTCCGGGTTGGTCGCGGTGGCCGGGGGCCAGATCGCGGCGATGATCGCGTTGATCACGAACGCGGCGAGTTGACCGACGACGATGGCCAGTTCGTTGCGACCGCCGAGGCGACCGCGACGCTCAGTCGGCGCCAGCTCCGACAGGTACACCGGCACGACTACCGATGCGCCGCCGACCGCGAGGCCGAGGATGAACCGCGACGGCAGCATGACGCCGAGGTTCGGGGCGACGACCGCGCCGATGGTGCCGACGAAGAAGACCACCGACAGGATGATCATGGTCTTGCGGCGGCCGATCGCGTCAGCGAGGCGGCCGCAGGTGAGTGCACCGACGGCGGCGCCGATCAGCAGGATGCTGACCACGAAGCCCTCGGTGGTGGTGCTGAGGTGCAGATCGCGCTTCATCGGCTCGAGGGCGCCGTTGAGCACGCCCGTGTCGTAACCGAAGAGCAGGCCGCCGAGGGTGGCGACGATCGCGATCAAGTCCATGCGCCGCTGATGCGGGCCCGGCCTCAGTGGTGGGAGTTTGGATCCCACCGAAGAAGTAGTGTCGTGAGACACGTAACTCTCCTTGTTCCAGCCCCAGAGGGGATATCGGCGACGACGTATCGCCTCCTCGTCATCGGACGATCCCGATGCACCAGCAGGACGGCGTGTGTCGTCGTGCAGCGCTTTCGCTACGCGTCACCGTGGTGGCGACTGCTACACAGAATGTAAGTGGTGTGCATCACATGCGCTGTCGAGCGACCATGTCTAGACATTCGCGCAGACATGTCGCATCGGGCCCCTGAGGCCCTCACCAGACTGGCCTCCAGACCCGCATTTCGGGCCTCCCGAGCCGCCCTACAGTGCCCGGCCGAGACGCGAACAGCCCCGAGAGAGCGAACTCTCCCGGGGCCGTCGAAGCCTGCTGAGCAGAGCTCAGCGCAGCGTCACTTCTTGACGAGGTTCTCGTTCGTCAGCTTGGCGACGCCGGACTCGGCCTTCTCGACCAGCGAGGCCGGCGGCTCGAAGTGGCTGCCGTACTTGGAAGCCAGGTCGCGCGAGCGGGCGACGAAACCCGCGATGCCGCCCTCGTACTGGTTGATGTACTGCACCACGCCGCCCGACCAGGCCGGGAAGCCGATTCCGAAGATCGAACCGATGTTGGCGTCCTCCACCGAGCGCAGCACGCCCTCGTCGAAGCACTTGATCGTCTCGAGAGCCTCGGCGAAGAGCATGCGCTCCTTCATGTCCTCGAACGGGATCTCCGTCGAGCCGGACTTGAAGTGCTCCCGGGCGCCCTGCCACAGGTGATCGCGCTTGCCGTCGGTGTAGTCGTAGAAGCCCTTGCCGTCCTTCTTCGACGTACGACCCTGCTCGACCATCCAGTCCACGACCGCGTACGCGCCGTGATCGGGGAACTCGATGCCCGCGGCCTCGGCGCCGGCCTTGCTCTCCTTGCGGATCTTCTGCATCAGGGTGAGCGTCAGCTCGTCGGTCAACTGCAGCGGCGCGGCCGGGTAACCGGCCTGGGTGCCCGCCTGCTCGATGAACGACAGTTCGACGCCCTCGCCGACGGCCGCGAGGGCCTCGTTGATGAAGGTGCCGATGACGCGGCTGGTGAAGAAGCCGCGGCTGTCGTTGACGACGATCGGGGTCTTGCGGATCGCCAGCGTGTAGTCGATGACCTTGGCCAGGACCTCGTCCTTGGTCTTCTCACCGCAGATGATCTCCACCAGCGGCATCTTGTCGACCGGGCTGAAGAAGTGGATGCCGATGAAGTCTTCGGGCTTCTTGACGCCCTCGGCCAGGCCGGTGATCGGCAGGGTCGAGGTGTTGGAGCCGAGCACGGCGTCGGGCTCGACGATGTCCTCGATCTCCTGGAAGACCTTGTTCTTGACCTCGACGGACTCGAACGCGGCCTCGATGACGAGGTCGACGCCGGCGAAGTCCTGCGGGTCCACGGTCGGGTGGATCAGGTCGAGGAGAGCCTTGCTCTTCTCCTCGGTGGTCTTGCCGCGCGAGAGCGCCTTGGCCTCGAGCTGCTCCGAGTACGCCTTGCCGCGCTTGGCCGCCTCGATGTCGATGTCCTTGAGGACCACCTCGATGCCGGCCTTGGCCGAGACGTACGCGATGGCCGCGCCCATCATGCCGGCGCCGATCACGCCGACCTTCTTGGCCTTCCACTTGTCGTAGCCCTCGGGACGCGAGCCGCCGCCGTTGATGTGGTTCAGGTTGAAGAAGAACGCGTTGATCATGTTCTGCGCGACCTGACCGGTCACCAGCGACACGAAGTAGCGGCTCTCCACCAGGTCGGCGGTGTCGACGTCGACGTAGGCGCCTTCGATGGCCGCGGCCAGGATGGCGCGCGGAGCCGGCATGTTGGTGCCCTTGATCTGCTTGCGCAGCAGCGACGGGAACGCCGGCAGGTTGGCGGCGACCTTGGGGTTGGTCGGTCCGCCGCCCGGGAGCTTGTAGCCCTTGACGTCGAAGGGCTGCTGCGACTCGGGGTTCGCCGCGATCCAGGCCTTGGCGGCCGGGATCAGCTCTTCGACGCTGCCGACGACCTCGTTGACCAGGCCGATCTCTTTGGCCTTGGCCGGCTTGAAGCGGGTGCCCTGCAGCAGGACGCCCATCAGCGCCTGCTGCATGCCCAGCAGTCGGACAGTGCGGACGATGCCGCCGCCGCCCGGGAGCAGACCGAGGGTCACCTCGGGCAGGCCCAGCTGCACGCCCTTCACGTCGGCGACGACGCGGTAGTGGCAGTGCAGAGCGATCTCCAGGCCGCCGCCCAGCGCCGCGCCGTTGACGGCGGCGACGACGGGCTTGCCCAGGGTCTCGAGGCGACGCATCGCCGACTTCATCTCGCCGACCTGCTCGTAGATCGCCGCGGCGATCTCTTCCTTGCTCTGGTCGGCAGGCGCGCTGGTCATGTCCTTGAGGTCGCCGCCGGCGAAGAAGGTCTTCTTCGCCGAAGCGACGATGACACCGGTGATGTCGTCCTTCTCGGCCTCGAGGCGGTCGACGGTCGCCGACAGCGACTCCCGGAACAGCTTGTTCATGGTGTTGGCGCCCTGATTCGGGTCGTCCATGGTGAGGATGACGACGCCGTCGGCGTCCTTCTCCCACGCAATCATGTTGTCAGTCATGAGTTAAGTCTTTTCCTTCTCGGGTTCGTGCCGGCTCAGAGGCGTTCGATGACGGTCGCGACGCCCATGCCGCCGCCGATGCAGAGGGTGGCCAGGCCGTAGCGGCCGCCGGTGCGCTCCAGCTCGTCCAGGACGGTGCCGAAGATCATCGCGCCGGTCGCGCCGAGCGGGTGGCCGAGCGCGATCGCGCCGCCGTTGATGTTGACCTTCTCGTGGGGGACCTTGAGGTCCTTCATCCACTTCATGACGACCGACGCGAAGGCCTCGTTCAGTTCGAAGACGTCGATGTCGTCGACGGTCAGGCCGGCCTTCTTCAGGGCCAGCTCGGTGGCCGGCGTGGGGCCGGTGAGCATGATCGACGGCTCGCTGCCGACCTCGGCGAAGCTGACGACGCGGCCGCGCGCGGTCAGGCCGTTGCGCTTGCCCGCCTCTTCGGTTCCCACCAGGACCAGGCCCGAGCCGTCGACGATGCCCGAGCTGTTGCCGCCGGTGTGCACGTGGTTCACGTACTCGACCGAGGGGTAGCGCTGCAGGATGACGTCGTCGAAGCCGGCCATGTCGGCCAGGCCCTTGAACGCCGGCTTCAGCTTGCCGAGCGACTCGACGGTGGTGCCCGGACGACGGTGCTCGTCGTTGTCGAGGAGGGTGATGCCGTTGATGTCCTTGACCGGGATGATCGACTTGGCGAACAGGCCTTCGTCCCATGCCTTGGCGGCACGACGCTGCGACTCGGCGGCGTAGCCGTCGACGTCCTCGCGCGAGAAGCCCTCGATGGTGGCGATCATGTCGGCGCCGATGCCCTGCGGGTTGATGTAGTTGTCGTACGCGGTGGCGGGGTCCATGAACAGGGCGCCGCCATCGCTGCCCATCGGCACGCGCGACATCGACTCGACACCGCCGGCCAGCACCAGGTCGTCGAAGCCGGAGGCGACCTTGGCCGCGGCCAGGTTCACCGCTTCCAGGCCCGAGGCGCAGAAGCGGTTGATCTGGGTGCCGGGAACATCCTGGCCGAGGCCCGAGGTGAGCGCCGCGGTGCGGGCGATGACCGCACCCTGCTCGCCGACCGGCGAGACGACGCCGAGGATGACGTCGTTGACGTCGGTCGGGTCGAGGCTCTCGTTGCGGGCCAGCAGGCCGTCGATCAGACCGGAAACCAGGTCGATCGGCTTGACGCTGTGCAGCGAACCGCCGCGCTGCTTGCCACGAGGCGTTCGGACCGCCTCGTAGATGAATGCTTGTTCGGACACAAGTGTTCCTTTCACACGAACCGAATGTGGTTACGTTGCCAGGCTAACGCTCAATAACGCATTTGGCTATACCAAGAGGTCAGGTGGATGCGCGCCATCTTCAGTTTGGGCTATGGTCGGTTCACCATGACGAGCAGGACAGGTCGGCGTGCGCGCCCGGAAGACCGTCGCAGACAGCTGATCGACGCCGCCGCGGCGCTCTTCGGCGAACGCGGATATCCGCACGTCTCGGTCACCGACATCGCCCGCTGCGCGGGCGTCAGCACCCCTACCCTGTACCGCCACTTCGGCGACAAGCGCGCCCTGCTGGTGGCCGCCGTCCAGGAGCAGGTGGACCAGTTCGAGGCGTGCACCGACCGCGCCCTGAATGAGATCGACGACCCGGTCGAGGCCATCGTCGCCGTCGCGACGCGGCTCACTGTCGCACGTCCGCACACCAATTCGCTGTGGCGCTGGTCCGGGCAGTATCTGACACCCGAGGAAGACAGAGAGGTGGTGCAGCGCACGCGCGCGGTGCTGCGTCGCTGGGCAGTCGGGATCGCCGCGTCCCGTGCCCCGGAGGTGACCGAGCGCGAGTCGATGTACCTCGCCGGTGCCGTCCTCAGCGTGATCGACAGTTTCGCCGGCCGCCGTCGTGGGCTGAGCAACGACGAGCTGGTCGCACAGATCCGTGCGCTGACGTTGCGGGTGCTGGCGCTGACTCCCGCCGACGCGACGCCGCTGGAGGCGCAGCCCGTCGTCGACGACACCCTCCCCGACCGCCGCGACGAGATCCTCGACGCCGCAGCCGCCCAGTTCGCGCAGCGCGGCTTCTCCAGCACCGGCATGGACGACATCGGCGCGGCCGTCGGCATCACCGGCCCCAGCGTCTACAAGCACTTCCCCTCCAAGGACGCGATCCTGGTGGCGATCGGGCAGCGCAGCGCGCTGCGGCTGGAGGCCGGCGCGATGGCGGCGCGGGCCCGCACGGCCGATCCCGCGGCGCTGCTCGGGCTGCTCGTCGAGTCGTACGTCGACACAATGACGTCGTCGCCGGACCTGCAGGTGGCGCTGAACTCCGGATACTCGATGTCCGGGAATCCGCACGCCGCCGATCTGCTCGCCAGCCAGCGCCGATACGTGCGACGGTGGGTCGAGCTGCTGCAGCAGGCCGACGCGTCGACCACCCCGCAGACGGCCACCCTGACCGTGCACTGCGCACTCGCTATCGTGAACGATGCGGTCCGTATGCCGCGGCGCACCGGCCTTCCCCAGTTCGCCGCCCGGATGGCTTACCTGATGAAAGGTCTGCTGGGTGTCTGACGAGAAGATCAAGTACACGCGCGAGGAGATGGCCGACACGCTCCACGTGGATCCGGTTCTCGCCGAACGGGTCTGGCGAGCATTCGGATTCCCGCACGACGCCGAGCACCAGCAGCAGTTCAGCGCCGACGACGTGGCCGCCGTCGCGGCGTTCGCCGGCAAGAACCAGCACCTGGACCCCACGACGCAGCTGGCCGCGGCGCGGGCCATCGGCCAGTCGACGGCCCGCCTGGCGCAGTGGCAAGCCGACCAGATCCGCACACTGGCCGCCGACCCGGGCACCGGCCTGACCACCGAGCAGCTCGTCGACGCCCTCGCCCACCTGCAGAATCTGGTGTGGCGACGGCACCTTCTCAGCCTTCTCCAGGCGGACACGTCCGAGGCCGTCGACGAGGAGGTGGTCGTCGGATTCGCCGACATCGTCGGCTACACGTCCATGTCGCGGCGCCTGCCGATGGTCGAGTTGGAGGCGCTCCTCGAGTCGTTCGAGTCGGGCGCGCATTCGATCGTGAGCGACCACGGCGGCCAGATCGTCAAGAACATCGGCGACGCGGTGATGTTCACCGTCAAGAGTCCGGCGGCGGCGGCGTCGATCGCCCTGGAACTGCACGCCCTGACGTCCGACGGCGAGCTGCCCTCGCTGTGCATCGGCTTGGCGATGGGGCATACGCTGGCGCGGATCGGCGACGTCTTCGGCGAGCCGGTCAACATCGCGGCCCGGCTTGCGAGCGCGGCGCGATCGGACACCACGCTGGTCGACGAGAACGTCGCCAAGGCCCTGGAAGACGACGAGGACCTGCGCATTCACTCCATTCCGACGCTGTCGGTCCGGGGCTACCGACGCCTGAAGGCGTACGCGCTGTCGGCGCGCAAGCGAAAATAGTGCAGTAGTCCTTGTCGTACGCCCGGACTACGTTGGTGGAGTGACGCAATCACCCCAAACTCCCCAGACCGGGCCGGTGGCCGTCGCGCATCGCCGGGTACGACGTCCAGACCGAGCCCGCCCAGGTCCGGCGCAACATGGGCCTGACCGGTCAGGCCGCCACGGTCGACGAGCTGCTGACGGGACGTGAGAACCTGTCGATGATCGGCGGGCTCTACGGCATCGGCCGCAGGGCCCTGCGCACCCGTTCGTCCCAGTTGCTGGAGCAGTTCTCGCTGACCGACGCCGGCGACCGAGTGGTCCGCGACTACTCCGGCGGCATGCGCCGGCGACTCGACCTGGCGGTCAGTCTGCTGAGCTCGCCGCCGGTGCTGTTTCTGGACGAACCGACGACCGGTCTCGACCCGCACAGCCGCAACGAACTGTGGGATGTGCTGCGCGAGTTGGTGTCTCGCGGCACCACCCTGGTGCTGACCACGCAGTATCTGGAGGAGGCCGATCAGCTGGCCGACAAGATCGTGGTGATCGACCGCGGCCGCATCATCGCCGAAGGCACCCCGTTGCAGCTCAAAGAGCAGGCCGGCGCGGCCAGCGTCGTCGCCACCGTCACCCACGCCGCCGACACCCGGAGCGCGCACGCGCTGCTGGCCGGACTCGCCGAGGAGGTCTTCGCCGACGAGGGCGCCCGCACCCTGACCATTCCGGCCGGCGGACTGGCCGACCTCACCGAGGCCGCGCGCCTGCTCGACTCGTCGGGCATCGCCGTCGACGATCTGCGGCTGTCGCGGCCGAGTCTCGACGACGTCTTCCTGTCGCTGACCGGACACAAGACCGCCCCGGAGGCCTCGGCTCCGGAAGCCCCAGGCGCACTGGCCGCCGACGAAGGAGACCGCGCATGACCGCGACCCCGTCCATCGAGCCGCCCGGCCTGTGGCGACAGACCACGATCATGGTGCGCCGCAGCCTGATTCACACCAAGCGGATGCCCGAGATGCTCTCGGACGTGACGATTCAGCCGATCATGTTCGTGGTGCTGTTCGCGTTCGTCTTCGGCGCGTCGATCCCGGTGCCCGGCGGTGGCAACTACCGCGAGTACCTGCTGCCCGGCATCATGGGGCAGACCATCGTGTTCACCGCGTTCATCGTGTCGACCGGCATCACCGCCGACGTCGACAAGGGCATTGTCGACCGATTCCGGTCGCTGCCGATCAGCCGGACGTCGTACCTGTTGGGCCGTGCGATCGCGAGCCTGCTGCACTCGTCCATCGGCATCGTGGTGATGGCGCTGACCGGGCTGGCCATCGGCTGGCGCATCCGGACCTCGTTGCTCGACGGCGTGCTGGGTTTCGCGCTGCTGATCGTCTTCGGCTTCGCGATGATCTGGTTCGGCGTGCTGATCGGCTCCTGGCTGCGATCGGTGGAGGCGGTGAACGGCTTCCTGTTCTCGACGATGTTCCCCGTCACCTTCCTGTCGAACGCGTTCGTGCCGACCGCGCCGATGGCCACCTGGCTGCGCACCATCGCCGAGTGGAACCCGGTGTCGTCGCTGGTCCAGGCCATGCGTCAGCTGTGGGGCAACGGTCCGGCGGCCGGCCCCGATGCCGCCCTGCCCCTGCGCTACCCGGAGCTGTCGACGCTGCTCTGGGCGCTGGCCCTCACCGCGATCTTCGCGCCGATCGCACTACGCGCCTACTACCAGCGCACCAGGGACTGACGCATGCCTCGCCGATCTTCTGCAAGCACGCACATGCACATCTCGACACCGTCCGTCTATGACAGAACGATCACTAGACCAGGCCGCGGATCAGGATTACAGTCACCGCCGACTGAGGCTCTGGCTCCGCCGCCTCTTCTGTGAAGTGAGGTCGTCGTCGGAACGGTGGTAAAGGTCGGTGAGGTCGGCGCCGGACACCGGCGACGTCGCGAGACCGATAGTGGTGTCCGGAAGGCCTTTGCGCAGCACGGAGAGGAGGACGTCCGCGTCGGAGCTCAGCTCGACGACCGCCAGCACCGCGAATTCGTCGCCGCCGATGCGGGCGAGCACGGCGTCGCTCGGCAGCAGTTCGAGACAAGTCTTCGCGTGCGTCACCAGGCGCCGGTCGCCGACGTAGTGCCCGTGGGCATCGTTCAGCTTCTTGAAGTCGTCGATGTCGAGCAGCAGGAACGCAGCTTCTCCCCCACTGCGGCGTCGCCTCTCGATCAAGTCCGCCGTGGCGACGTCCCACCCGAATCGGTTGTAGACCTCGGTGAGCGGATCGGTGGAAGTGGCGAAGAGCAGAGCCCTGATCAGCACTCCGAAGGCCTCGGCTGCGGCGATCACCATCACCCCGAAGACGGCGACGGTCATCGCGTAGACCTGTGCCGGCGACACCGCCAGCGCGACCGCGCAGCCGACGGCCAGACCGCCTATCAGGCACCACGCGGTGCGCGGCCGATAGTTGGCCCGGATGTACATCGCCAGGAACATCGCCGCGACCACGCACAGCAGCGACGCCGTGAACCGCACGTGAAAGCCGATGACCACCGGCGTGGCCACGCATGCCGCCAGAACCGCCGGGGTCGGTCGGCTCGGCCGCACCGCCAGCCACCCGAGCGCCGCCACGCCCAGCACGATCGCGATGACTCCGCCGGTCGGATTCGCGAGTTGCAGACCCGGCTGCGGCGGCACCAGCGTGAAGTAGACCCCGACCGCGTAAGAAAGCGTCGTGACCACGAGGTAGCACCGCAGCACTCGCACAGACAGCCGGCGAAGCGACGGCGGCGCCGCGTCCAGCCTGAAGTGCGGCTTGTACACGACACACCACCTTCGATCCGTCCACCGATTCAGGCAGATCTTAGCGGTCGGCCCGACCGAACAGAAGAGTGCTCAGGCGGTGTAGGCGAGCGCCTCGATCGGGTCGGCGTAGATCGCGTCGAGGGCGACGGCGCCCGCGGCCTTCTGCTGGACGGTGATCGCCGACCGGGCCACGCGGACGTCGCGCTGGGTGACCACCGACGTCGCGCGCAGCGCCTTCGACACCGCGGGCAGCGTCTCCGGGTAGTCGGTGAAGGCCTGGCCGCCGAGGATGACGTGGTCGGGGTTGAAGATGTCGGAGATCAGCGCGACGGTGCGGCCGAGGACCTCGGCGCGCTCGACCAGGATGTCGTGCGCGACGGTGTTCCCGGTGCGAGCCAGGGCGCGCAGCTCTTCGACCGAGGACGCCTGGACGCCCGCCGCTTCCGCGGCCCGCAGGACGCCGGAGTCGCCGACGGAGGCTTCCAGCTCTCCGGTGCGGCCGGGGTCTAGCAGCGTCGTCGGGCCGGTCGGGAAGTGCCCGATGGTCGGCGGGCCGGCGGCCGGGGTGTGCACGGTGCCGTCGACGCTGAACGCGATGCCGACCATTTCGCGAGCGTAGAAGTACAGAAAGTTCTGGCGCTGGTCGGCAGGGTTGACGACCAGTTCGGCGGCGGCCATGGCCTCGACGTGCGACGCGACCGACACCGGCAGGCCGAGCGATTCGGCGATGAGCTCGCCGACGCGGACGCCGCTCCAGCCGAATCGGGGATGGTCGACGACGCCCTCCTCGCCGACCCGGCCGCCGATGGCGACGCCGCCCCACAGCAGGCGCCTGCCCACCCAGCGGTCGGCGAACCGTCGTGCGCTGGCGCCGATCGACGAGACGATCTGCTCCGGCGTGCCGGTGTTCGGGGTCGGGATGGCGATGGCGCCCACCACGCGGTGCAGCAGGTCGTGGGTGGTGATCGAGGTGGTCTTGAGACCGATGTGGATGCCGACGGTCAGGAAGCCGGTGGTGTTGACCTCGAACGGGACGCGCGGTCGGCCGACGGCGCCGGGCGGGGTCAGGTCGGCGCGCTCCCGGATCAGGCCGGCTTTGAGCAGGGCGCTGACCTGGCGGTTGACCGTCGAGATCGAGAGTCCAGTGATGGCCGCGGTGTCGTCGCGGAAGACCGGTCCGGAGACGCGGGCGGTGCGCAGCACCAGTGCGGCGGCCTTGGTTGAGAGCTGCAGGCGGGCGATCTCCGAGTGCAGGGTGACGGTGCGCGGCGCCGGCTCGACGCGGACGCCGAGGTTGGCGGGAACGGCCGGAGCGGCGATGCGACGGTCAAGGGTGGAAGTCATTGAAATTGTCCTCTGGGGTGCCATGCGCGACGTCGATCGATATCGGACATGCGCAGCGAAGGTCTGTCCCGCAGATCAGCGGGCCGATGGGCTGGTACAGCGCATTCGGCGACAACAGAGAACGCGTGCCAGCGGCAGGCGGCATCCCAGAGCGGTGGTCACGTAGGTGACCTCCGGGATGGCGTACGGCTGGTTCGTCATAGTGGGCCAAAGCTAGCAAGCAATGGCGGCCGTGGCAATACGTACTGGGCGTGTGTCAAGTCACTCGAGCACGAAGACTGGAATTTCTCGGTCGGTGTTCTGCTGGTATTCGGCGTAGTTCGGGAAAGCCTCGACGGCCAGCTTCCACCAGTGCGCGCGCTCGTCGCCGGTGATCTCACGGGCGGTCTTGGTGACCACCGCGGTGCCGTCCTGGACGGTGACCTCGGGGTTCGCCTTGACGTTGTAATACCAGGACGGATTGTCCGGCGCGCCGCCCTTCGAGGCGACCATCGCGTAGTTCCCGTTCTCCTCGACGCGCATCAACGGCACGTACCGCTTCTTGCCCGATTTGGCGCCGGTGGTGGTGAACAGCACCACCTTGCGGCCGTCGATGCCGACGGAGTCGGTGGTGCCGGTCTCCAGGATGGTCTTGGTCTGGTCGTTGACCCAGGCAGTGGGACTGAGTTCGGGTGATTCGCTCATGAATCCGAGGGTAGAACGACGTGGCGGGAAGCGTCGGCGAACGAAGAGCGTCGAACGGCTCTCGTCGTGAGCCCGGCACCGACGCCGCGGCACCAACGCGCATCAGGCCGACTGTTCGTAGCTTTGAGCGCTGTGTGCCCGCCTGGGGTCGAGGCTTTGTCTGCCCCACTCGACGTCGCACTGACGACAGACACTGTGATTCAGCCCGACATCGTCGTCGCATTCACCACCGACCTGACCGAACACAATCTGCCGACGGCTCCGCTACTGGCCGTCGAGGCACTTTCGCCGTCGACTCGCGAGATCGACCTGCACCTCAAGAAGGCCCGGCTCGCAAGGGCCGGGTGCCCGCACTACTGGATGGTGGACCCGGGCCGATCCACGACCGGGGCCGTCGATCGTCGCGTGGCGACTGGTCGACGGCGAGTACGTCACCGCGGCGCAGGCGGCGGGCGACGGCGAGTTCGTCGTCGACGACCCGCTCCCCGTCGCACTTACGCCGCGAACCCTGGTCGACTGACGAGTCTGGTCGACTGAGTCCGGCGACCGACTACCGGAAGGTCGCGAGCTTGTCGCCGAGCTGTGCGAGGTGACCGTGCTCGTTGATCGACACGACGGTCAGGCCGCTGCGGCCGACGATGATCTTGGTGATCGACGCGTTGACCATGGTCCGTGCGAGCACCGGCCACTGCGCGCCGGGCACGCCCCAGAGCTGCGCGATCAGTGCGGTGATGGTGCCCGCGGAGGATACGACGAGCACCTTCTCACCCGGGCCGGCGAGGTCGGCGGCCGCGTCGGCGGAGGCGGCGATCCGGGCGACGTAGTCAGCGTAGGAGTAGTCGGCCGCCAGTTCGCCGTCGACCCAGCGGGCCAGTGCGGCGTCGAGCACGCGCTGAAAGTCGGCGCCGAGGCCGGTCACCGCGGGCGACGGGGCCTGGTCCTCCGGGTTCGCGAAGAGCTGCGGAATGTCGTACTCGTCCCAGCCGGGGTCGACGACGTGCTCGGGCGGGGCGTCGAAGGCCTCCAGGACTGAGCGCAGCGTGTCCTGTTGCCGGGGCAGGCCGCCGCTGACGGCGGCGTCGAAGCCGTCGACCTGGCGGGCGAGTTCGCGACCGGTGTGCCGCGCTTGGGCGAAGCCGAGATCGGTCAACCCGGGACCGGCTGATTCAGCGCCGGCGGTGGCGCCGTCCGGGCCGTACGCGTAGGCGTGCGCGGGCGCCTGCCCGTGCCTGACCAGGTAGAGAGTGCCCATCGGTGCCTTTCACTATGGTGCCGCTCACTGCGTTGTGACGCGCTTGGCAAACATATCCGGCGGCCGGACACGGTCAGTCGCGGGCCTTCGGGAGCAGCATCTCGACGCAGACGTCGATCAAGGCCTCACGGTCGACGTCGATCAGGCCGTCGAGCCAGGAGGCCAGCACCCGGCCGAGGCCCCCGACCTGGAAGTGGGCTGCGGCGAGGCTTTCCGGGCCGGGCGGCACGTCGAAGGTCTGCGCGGCGGTTTCGGACGTGAGCTGAGCGAACAGGGTGACCGCTTGCGCTCGGCGGGCCACCAGCACCGGGCTGATCACGGTGTCGGCAAAGATCAGCCGGCCTTTGCGCGGGTCGGCGTCGATCACGTCGACGATGGCGCGGACGCCGCGCTCGATCTTGTCGCGGCCCTCGGATCCGCCGTCGAATGCGGCGAGGGCGCGCTGGGCGATCTCGGTGATGACTTCGTCGTACGCGGCGCCGACGAGGTCGTCGACGCCGGTGAAGCTCTCGTAGAAGTAGCGCGGGGTCAGGCCCGCCTGCGCCAAGATGCCGCGAACCGTCACAGGGGCTGATTCGGGTTGGGCGAGGAGTTCGAGGGCCGCGTCGACGAGGGCGATGCGGCGTCGTTCCACGCGCGTAGTCCCCGCCTCGCCCCCGTAGGACCGCAGCGTCTCGTCGTCGGAATCCGAATCTGTCACCAGAACATCTTGACACCTGGTGAGCGAGAAGCGTTCAATCAACTGATAACAGCTGTTTTCACTTTGGAGGGCGCCATGTCAGTCGAAGATGTCTCCACCGCGCAGCACACCCGTCGCGAGCTCCTCGACGCCGTCGAAGTTCCAGATCTCGAGATGCTGGGACCCGCGCTGCTCGCCGGTCCGGCGAACGTCGTCATGCAGTTGGCGGTGCCCGCCGTCGGCTACGGCGTCTACGAGAGCAAGGTCGACTCGGGCAACCTGTTCAAGCATCCGAACAAGCGGACGCGGACCACGCTGAGCTATCTGGCCGTCGCCGCCAAGGGCTCAGCCGAAATGCGCAAGGCGTACCGGACGGCGGTGAACAAGTCGCACGCGCACGTCCACTCCACCGATGCGAGTCCGGTGAAGTACAACGCCTTCGACCCGTCGCTGCAGCTCTGGGTGGCGGCCTGCCTGTACCGGGGCTGGGAGGACATGCAGCGGATCTACGGCGATCCGGCGGCGATCACCGAAGAGGCGTATCGCCAAGGCGCGATCATGGGCACGACGCTGCAGATGCCCGCCGAGCTGTGGCCGGCCACCCGCGCCGACTTCGAGGAGTACTGGAACTCGACGGTCGAGGCGCTGGAGATCGACGACACGATTCGCGAGCACCTGCTGCGGATCGTCCGCATGGAGTTCGCCGCGAAGCCGGTGCAGTTCGCCGCCGGATGGTTCTCCGAGACGATGACCATCGGCTTCCTGCCGGAGGACTTCCGCCGCAAGATGCGGGTGAGTCAGTCTGCGTCGCAGAAGCTCTTCTTCGACGTGCACAACGCGGTGGTGCGTGGCGCGCTGCGGTTCATGCCGCGCTCGCTCCGGGAGCTTCCGTTCACGCTGCTGCTGCGCGACGTGCAGCGGCGGATGGACACCGGCCGGCCGCTGGTCTGAAGCGGCCGGCCGGCCGTTCACAGGAACAGCGTGAGCACGATCAGAATGATCGCCAGGGCGATCGGGACCGTCATCAGCGCCAGGAAGATGCCCCTCCCGTTGTAGGGCTGGGGCCCTTCGCCGAGCGATCCCGGGCTGAACGTCCAGAGCGGCGGACGGTACTCGAGCGACACCGTCTCCTGCGGGGCGACGGCGAAGTCGGTGTCGGCCGGGCCGACCTTCGACGGCAGGATGTACGGCACGTGCACGTGGACGTGATGCTGCCCGGGCGACAGCGGAATGCTGTTCTCGCCCCACTGCGCAGGCACCGGACGGCCGTCGACCTCGATCGTCGGCTTGAGCAGCGCGAAGACGAACGCCAGCGGGAAGTACTTGGCGGTCAACACCAGGCCTTGGACGCCACCGGAGAACTGCTGGGTCTGCGGTGTTCCCGGCTGCGGTGTTCCCGGCTGCGGACCGCCGACAGCCTGCCGACTCTCGGACTCCGGATGGTCGACGCGGGGCTGCGTCGCGCCGAACTGCGGCTGGTCCTGCTGCAGGTGTTCGCGGTTCTGGTAGCCCTGTGAGTTCAGACTCTGGTGGTTCGGGCCCTCGGGGTTCGGGCTCTGCGTGTTCGGGCCCTGCGTGTTCGGGCCCTGCGTGTTCGGAGCCTGCGTGTTCGGACCCGGGAGGCCCCGCCCGGCGACACTCGCACCCTGCGGATGCGGCACCGGCCCGTTCGCTCCGTGCGGACCGGGCCCGTACTGAGGCCGCCACTGGGGACCCTGCGGGCGAGGCGGCTGCGCCTGCGGCGGCCCGGGCCGCTGAGGCACGCCGGGTGCAGGCAGCGGCTGGTCGTTCCGGCCACCAGGCTGCGTTCCCGGAGCAGGACGAGCCGGTCCGGCCTGACCTGGTCCGGGCTGACCTGGTCCGGGGTGCCCCGGCGCAGGTCGGCCGGGAGCCGGCTGGTTCGGGCCGGGCTGGTTCTGCACCGCCCAGGGCGGTGGCGGCCCCTGCCGACGCGGATCACTCGGCTGTCGAGGACCTCGCTGTTCAGGACCCCGCTGTGCAGGACCAGGCTGCGCGGGGCCAGGCTGCGCGGGGCCCGGACGGGCCGGGCCGGCGTGCGAGGGCGGCTGCGGAGGACCGGGTCGTCCGGGTCCAGGACCGGGCCGCCCTGCCCCCTGCCCTGCCGGTCCGGGCAGTGGCATGTGCCGGGTGTCCCCGTAGCCCGGACCGGGCGGCTGCTGAGCTTGCCCGCCACCGGGACGTTCTGCGCCGTCGCCGTTGCGTGAGTCACTACTGCCATTGGAGCCACGGCCGCTGGAGCCACTACCGTAAGAGTCAGTGCTGTAAGAGTCACTGCCGTAAGAGTCACTGCCGTTGGACTCGCCGCCGTGGGAACTGCCCTGAGGATCCTGGGGAACGCCATTCACCGCTTCAGCGTATACAGCGACGACGCGCCCCGCCCGGAACGACGCCCACCGTCAGACCCTTCCCACCGTCCCTGCCACGGTGGATCAGAACGGCGGCGGATCGTCGTCGTCGAGCCGTGGCGGCGTCGGCCGCGGGGCGTCGGCATGGTCGGCCTCCCGGGCCCGACGGTTGCGGGCGCGTTCAGCCCGACGACGATCGTGCTTCGCCCGCGTCCGGGTACGACGTCGTACCGGTCCGGCACCGGGATCAGCGGCGGCCGCTGCACGACGCAGCACGCCGGCGCCGAGTTGGTGCCGGCAGCGCATGCGAAGCAGCTGCGGGAGCAGCCAGTGGTTCGGTGCGAACGCCTCTGCCGTGATCCCGGCGATGGTGGCCGCGGTGCGGAAGCACCCGCGGCCGTCGATCCAGAGCTCGTCCACGAACTGCTCGGCATGAGTCTTGACGAGGTGGTGGTAGCGGCACTTCGGCAGGAGGTTGCAGACGCAGGTCGGACCGCCCTGCGCCGGGTCGATGTTGTCGTACTCCTCGGCGTGGTCGAGGTCGCACGCGAACGCCGGACGATGACAACCGGGCACCGAGCAGTGACCCCACAGGAATCGGACGAAGAGGTCGGTGAGGGTGTTCGGACGGTAGCCGTCGCTGGGCAGGGAGGTGCGAGAAATGACCCGGCTCCGGACGCTCGACGACGCGTCGGCGGCCGGCTCGTCGACATCGGCAACCGACACCACCGCCTCGAGGCGAGGCGGAGCAGTCAGATCTAGTGCAGGATCGTCGAAGACCAAGCTGTCCAAGAAGATTCCGTACCCGTGAGCGATGGTCTGGGCGAACATCGCATCGAGCTGATCGGCGTCTGGATCGACCAGGACGCACCCGTCCATGAAGGCATCCGAGAACCGTCCGGAGGCGCTCGCTACGAGTTCCCCGCCGAACGCCGCCGCGACATCCGGAACCGGGGCCGAATCGGGCGCGGTCCAGCCGTGTCCGGGGCGTGCGCGACCGCCCCCGGACGGTGCCGGGGTTGCGGGGCGGGGCAGATGCTCGCCGCGGTCGGGGCCGCACGGCGGACCTGCCTCTGTATCGGCCGCGACCTCAGCATCGACAGTGACATCAACATCGACACCGCCATCAGCATCGATCGGTTCAGCACCAGTCATTGCGACAAGACCCTCGATCGACCCTGCGTCGGCCACCTCGAGACCTGCGTCGACCAGCTCCGCGGCGTTCACGCCGGCACCGATCTCGGCATTCTCGGCATCAGCATCGACGTCGACGATGGCATCGGCGTCGACATCCGCGTCGTCATCCTCGGCGCCGCCATTGGCGGCATCGGCGTCGTCATCCTCGGCGCCGCCATTGGCGGCATCGGCGTCGTCATCCTCGGCGGCATCGGCATCAGCGTCGTCATCGTCGGCATCCACGGCGGCATCGGCATCAGCGTCGTCATCGTCGGCGTCCGTGTCGGCGTCCTCGTCCGCGTCGACGTCGATCTCCTCGCACAGGTCGTCGAGGTCGTGATGGTGCACGACGGCGTCGTCGCGCTCGGCGAGCTCCCGCAGATGAGCCGCGGTGATCGGACCGTGGCCGTCGAGGTAGGCGGGCGAGTCGTCGTCGCCGGCCAGGGTGCTGCCCTGGCACATCGCGTGCACGACAATACGCGCTGTACGAGCGTCGAGCGCCGTCTGATCGAGGCGCGCGGTGCAGTCCTCGCGGTCGCACAGGCAGGTGAATCGTCGGCCGGTCAGCCGCGCGATCGCGACATCCGAGCGTGCCGCGGCCTTGGTCCGCGGGTCATTCGGGCACAGTCCGTCGACGACGGCGTCGACCGAGGCCTCTGCCAGCCGGACGTCCTCGGCGGTGGCGGTCGCGGTGAGCGACGACATCCCGTCGGGGAGCTGCCGAGACGACAGACTGCGCGCCTTCACGGCCCGATCGCGGCGACGACGGGCGGCGTCCGGATCGACGTCGACGACGTGCCGCCGCGCCAGCTCCGCCACGGCGTTCTCGGACAGGGTCGTCGCATTCTGGGCGATCAGGTCCGCGGCGATGCGGGCATCGAGGATGCGGGCGTGCTCGGCGTCGATCACCAGGTCGGTCTCCACTGCGATCTTGTGGAATCGACGTCGGTCGAGGCGTCCGATGCGCAGCAGTGCGGCGCACTCCGGAAGCCGATCGCGCGCGACGAACGCGTCGTCGAGCAGCATCTGAGCCTGGTAGACCGTGGTCTCCAGCGCGAACTGAACCGCCAGCTGAGCGCAGGCGTAGACATCGACGAGAGGGCGCTCACGCTGGTCCGAGCCGCCCGCCTCGTCACCGGGGGCCTCGGGATGTTCCGACAGCTCGTCGTAGAGGGCCATCGCGATCTGGAACTGTTCCCAGTCCATGAACGCCTGCGCGTTCTTCACCGTGTTCATGCGCTGGCCGAGCACCGTCGAGCCGAGCGATGTGCGATCGTCGACGGCGGGGAGGCCCGCAGCGGACAGATCCGTCTCGGGCCAGCGCGAAGTCTCGAATGCCACGGCGACACCCCCTCGCCCGCATCAGCACATCGTCGAGGCCACTGGTCGAGTCGCGAGATTCGCGACCACTCAGCATTCGCCCTGATGTTCTATACCTACAAGTGTACGACCACATTCGGAATCGTACAAGTGTTTGATATAAGAGCTTTCCGATCCATCTGACCTGCACAGACAATGATCGAAGAACTCCAGCCCCGGCCGCTGAGAGGGACTCAGCAGCCGAGGCCGGAACCGCAGAACCAGAACCAGAACCAGAACCAGAACGACCGTCAGCTGTCGAGCGGCAACAGGATGTTCTTCACGTCCTTGTTGGTGCGGAGGTATTCCTGCACCGCGGGATCGGCGAACGTGGCGACCAGCTTCTTGATGTTCGGTTCGTTCTTCCACTTCTCGCCGATGGTCAGCTGCCCGGCGAACTCGTCCGGAGCCGGGGGCGCGAAGATCTGCTTGGCGATCGGGATGCCCGCCGCCAGGTAGTACTCGGTGTAGCCGACCGCGGCGTCGAGATCGGGCAGCGCACGCGACTGTGCCGCGAAGTCGAGCAGCGTGAACTGCAGATTGCGCGGATTGGAGGCGATGTCGTCGGTCGTCGCCGTCCACTTGTCGACACCCGGCTTCAGCGTGATCAGCCCGGCCCGCTCCAGCAGCCACAGCCCCTGCGCCTCATTGGCCGGGTCGGAGTACAGCGAGATCTTCGCGTTCTGCGGCAGGTCCTGCGGAGACGCGTACTTGTCCGACCAGATGCCGAATCCCCATCGGAACACCGGGGTGGCCGCGATCTCGCGGAAGTCCGGGTTGGCCTCCAGCACCTGCTTCAACCACAGTTTGTGCTGGTAAATGGTGCCGGCGACCTCACCGTCACTCACGGCGCGATTCAGGGTGGTGGAGTCCGACAGGCCCTTGAAGGCCACCTTGATGCCGTGCTTCGGCGCGACCTCCTTGCTGATGAACTCGACGAGCGCCTGCTCGGTGGCGTTCCCTTCTGCGGTCACCACCACCAGCGTCGCGCCGGCGACGGAGTTGGGCGACTCGGAGTCGCTGCCCGCCACCCGCCACACGACCACGGCGACGATCACCGCGACGACGACGAGGATCGCGACGACGATCGGCCATCGTCGCCGGGTGCGGAGTTCGAGGCCGTCCGGTGAGGGTTCGGCGGGCTTGACGGTGTCGACGGCGGTCATGAGACGAGTTCCTTCTGGCGAATGGGGGTGGAGGTGCGCGCGAGCGCGGGGGTGAGACGGCGGACGAGCGCGTCGCCCGCCACCTGGATGAGGGCGACGGTGACCACCAGCGCGACGATCGTGGCGATCATGACGCCGTGGTCGAACCGCTGATAGCCGTAGGTGACGGCGATGTAGCCGAGGCCGCCGGCCCCGATGGTTCCGGCGATGGTCGAGTACTCGATCATCGCGATGGTGTTGATGGTCAGGCCGCCGACGATGCTCGGCAGCGCCTCCGGGATCTGCGCCGACGCGATGATCTGCAGCGGCGAGCCGCCCGCAGCACGTGCGACGTCGATCACCTCCGTCGGCACCGACCGGAGCGAGTTCTCGACGATGCGCGTGAAGAACGCGATGCCGGCGATCGACATCGGCACCACCGCGGCCGGAATCCCGATGTTGGTGCCGGTCAGCAGCCTGGTGAACGGGATGATCGCGGTCATCAGCACCAGGAACGGCACCGACCGCCCGATGCTGATCACCCACGACAGCGGCACGTGCAGCTTGCGGTTCGGAAACAGCCCGCCCGGCGCGAGATTGTGGATCAGCGCGCCGAGCGGAACGCCGACGACCAGGACGATCGCCATCACGATCCCGACCATGATCACGGTGTCCACGAAGGCCGGGATCAGCAGGTCGGGGATCTGGTCGACGGGAATCGACACGGCCAGCACGGACGTACCGGAATCTGCGGCGCTGAAGACCGAGCTGCTCATGCCGGGACCACCTCCCGGACGGCGACAGACCGGTCGGCCGAAGTCGGATCAGGCGCGGCCGACTCCGCCGGCGTGAGCCCCAATTCTGCTGCGGCCCGGCCGAACTCACGCACGACGTCGAGCGGCACCGACACCGTCGCATGCCCGAACGCCGCGCCGTCGACCGTTCTGATGTCCGCGCCGAGCAGTCCGAGCGGCCGCCCCAGCCGCACCGAGAGGCGCGCCAGCCAGTCGTCGGGCACCCGCTGCGAGCTGTAGACGACAGTCACCGTCGTGCGTTCGGCGTCGGCCGATACGACGGCGTCAGCGGTCTCGCCGGCCCTTGCCGTCTCGCCGTCTCGCCGCAGCGCGGCGCCCAGCGTCGACGACGGGTCGAGCGCAAGCTGCAGCACCGTGCCCTGCTCCACCAACCGCCCCGCGTCGAGACGTCCGACGCGGTCCGCCACCTGGGTCACCGCGTCCATCTCGTGTGTGATCAGGACCACCGCGAGCCCCAGCTCGGTGCGCAGATCGGTCAGCAACCGCAGGTACGACGCGGTGGCCGCCGGGTCGAGCCCGGACGTGGCCTCGTCGGACAGCAGCACCGACGGCCGCAAGGCCAGCGCCCGAGCGATGCCGACCCGCTGCCGCTGGCCGCCCGACAGCTGATGCGGATAGTGGTCGGCACGGTCGGCCAGGCCGACTCGGTCCAGCAGCTCGGACACCCGTCTTCTACTGGATTCCTTTGTCGCGCCGAGGTATTCCAGCGGCAGCGCAACGTTCTGCGCCGCCGTCCGCCGAGTCAGCAGGTTCGACGACTGGAACACCGTGCCGATACGACGACGTGCGACGCGGAGCCCCGCCGACCCCAGATGGGCCAGGTTCTCGCCGTTGACCACGACGTCGCCGGACGTCGGCTCCTCCAGCAGGTTCAGGCACCGCGACAGTGTGCTCTTGCCGGCGCCGGACGGCCCGACGACGGCGAAGATCTCGCCGCCGGCCACATCGAAGGTGATGTCGTCGAGGACGGTGGTCGCGGCGTCGCCCGTCCCGAAGACCTTGCGCAGGTTCTTGACCTCGATCATCGCCGGGCTCCCGCCAGGTTCGACTCGCGGATCGAATCGTCGATCGTCGAGTCCGGACCGCCGACCCGCACCCGGGCGCCCCGATGGGTGTCGGCGAGCCGATCGCCGTTCCCGAACAGCTTGTGGCGCAACGTCCCCGGCCGGTACTCCGACGGATATGCACCGCGTGCGACGAGGCTCGGCACCACATGGTCGACGACGTCCTCGAACGACCCCGGCGTCACCGCGTAGGCGATGTTGAAGCCGTCGACGTCGGTCTCGTCGACCCACTCGGCGAAGGTCGCCGCGATCTCGTCGCCCGATCCGACGAACAGCGGGCCCATGCCGCCGATCCCGCCCCAATCAGCGAGATCGCCGACGCTCCAAGGCTTTCCGCTCTCATCGGCCTGCGAGAAGGCGCTCACTGCGGACTGGATGGCGTTGGACTCGACGTCGCCGATCGGGTCGGCCAGGTCGTAGCGGTCCAGGTCGATGCCCATCCAGCCGCTCATGAACACCAGCGACCCCTCGTCCGAGGCGTACCGCCGGTAGTCGACGGCCTTCTCCCGCGCGGCCTCCGGCGTGCTGTCGGTGATGACCGTGACCAGCGTGTAGATCTTGGCGTCGTACGGGTCGCGCCCGGCGGTCACGAGTTCCTCGCGGATCTTGGCGACCAGCCCCTTCAGGATCGTCTTGGTGGGCGCCGCGACGAAGATCGCCTCGGCGTTCTGCGCGGCGAAACGTCGTCCGCGCGTTGAGGCCCCGGCCTGGTAGATGACCGGCGTGCGCTGCGGCGACGGCTCGGACAGGTGGATGCCCGGCACCCGGAAGTGCGTGCCTTCGTGGCCGATGTGATGGACCTTGGCCGGATCCGCGAAGACCCCGGCGACACGATCGCGCTGCACGGCGTCGTCCTCCCACGAGCCCTCCCACAGCTTGTAGAGGACGGTCAGGTACTCGTCGGCGTGGTCGTAGCGCTGGTCGTGGTCGAGCAGCCCGTCGTCGCCCATATTGCGCGCCGCCGCCGGCAGGTAGCCGGTCACCACGTTCCAGCCGATCCGCCCGCGGGTCAGATGGTCGAGTGTGGAGAGCCGCCGCGCGAACGGATACGGATGCTCGAATCCGGTACCCGTGGTGATGCCGAAGCCGAGGTGCTCGGTGACGTGCGCCATCGCCGAGACCAGCAGCAACGGGTCGTTCACCGGGATCTGCGCGCCCTGCCGGATGGCGGCCTCGTCGTTGCCGGCGAAGACGTCGTAGGTGCCGAGCACGTCGGCGATGAACAGTCCGTCGAAACGCCCGCGCTCCAGCACCTGCGCCAGATGCACCCAGTAGTCGAGCGTGTTGTAGTCCCACGACTTGTCGTCGGGATGGCGCCACAGCCCCGGGGACTGGTGCGCGACGCAGTTCATGTCGAACGCGTTCAGGTGGATCTGTCTTGTCATGGCGACCATCGTGCGGTCGCGGACGGCTTACCGAAACGGTTGCGCGCGGCGTGAGTCTGACCCGATCGGCGGGAATGTCGAATCCGAGGGCCTGGAGCCCTTCGTTTCGACAGTCGGCGAGAAGCTCAGCCGCAACGCACGTTCGGCGCGACCCGCCCGACCGCCTCGAAGACCTTCGCGGAGTCGGGGACGACGCCCGGCCACAGCTGGACCAGCGTGACCTGTCCCGTGACCGACACGATCACCCACTTGTGCAGGGACACGACGCCGCGGGAGTACACGTCGATGTTCTGGATCGACGCCACCTGGTTCCACGGCAGGTACCCGTCGTCTCCGGCCGCGTCGGGCAGATACCCGAGGCCGCGCTCCGACACCCACAGGAACGGGCTGCGGCGATTGGTGACCAGCCATGCGGAGAACCCCGCGAACATCGCCGCGAGTACCAGAAAGCCGCCGAAGACCAGCCACGCCGTCGCGATGGTGGTCCAGTGCTCACCGGTGAGATCCGGGTCGACGAACATCTTGCCGCGGATCGCGGCGCCTACCACCAGGAACGACATGGACGCCGCCATTAGTCCGCCGAATGCCGCGGTCCCGCGAGCGACCGGATGCACCGCGACGACGACCTGCTCGCCCGGCGAGGGCGACGGGCACGGACCCAGCCGGCGATCGGCACGCACACCCGAGATCAGCAGGTAGCCCAGCAGCGCGCCGAACGCCAGGATGCCGAGCGCGATCGCGAAGCCGCCCCAGTTGCTCGTGCCCGCCGCCGCTGCCCGCACCAGCGAGCCGAGTCCGATGAGAACGCAGACCGTACCCGCGGCCAGCAGCGTTCCCGACACCAGGACCATTGCCGGGGTGAACACTCGCACTCGGCCCCGAGTGCTCACTTTCGTCGGCGTCGCCGCGGAGGCCCGCCTCACCGAAGCAACTTGAGCGCCGACCGATCCAGCGAATCCAGGCCGGTGACGCCCGACAGGCCCATCGTCAGGTCGAGCTCGGCGAGGATGTTCGACACGGCGTCGCGTGCACCGGCCGTCCCGTCGAGCGCCAGGCCGTACATGTGCGGCCGTCCGATGCAGACCGCGTCGGCGCCCAGCGCCAGCGCCTTGAAGACGTCTGCGCCCGTGTAGAAGCCGGAGTCGGCGAGGATCGTGATCCGGCCGCGCACCGCGTCGACGACGTCGACCAGCGCATCCGTCGACGAGATGGAACCGTCCACCTGCCGGCCGCCGTGATTGGAGACGACGATGCCGTCGATCCCCAGCTCCACCGCCTGCAGCGCGTCGTCCGGATGCAGCACGCCCTTGAGCACCACCGGCAGCGACGTTCGTTCGCGCAGTGTCGCGATGTCGTCCCAGCTCAATGACGGCCGCGAGTAGATGTCGAGGAACGTCTGCACCGCGGCCCGCGGCTCCGGCGATGTCAGGTTCTTGCGCAGGTCGCCCGGCACGTTCCGGGCGATCGAGAAGAGCGTCTTGATCGCGCCGAGCGTCACCTCCGGCTTCTCGGTCTCAGTGACGGCTGCGAGTCGCTCTCGGACGATCTCCCAGAACGACGGATCCGAGGTGTACTGATCGATCCCCTCGCCGCGGGCGAACGGCAACGAGCCCAGATTCAGATCCTGCGGGCGCCAGCCCAGCATGGTCGTGTCCAGGGTCACCACGAGCGCCGCGGCGCCCATCTTCTCGGCGCGGTCGATCAGGCTGGTGACCAGCCGGTCGTCGGTGGACCAGTACAACTGGAACCAGCGCGGCGCACCCGGCGTCACCGCCTCCATCGCGGCGGCGACGTCTTCCATCGGCGCGCAGCCCTGATTGGAGAAGATGTACGGCAGCCCGAGTTCGGCGGCCGCCTCGCCGATGTGAATGTCGGCCTCCGGGTAGGCCAGCGCCCCGGCTCCCACCGGCGCGAACAGCACCGGAGCGGGAAGCTTCTGCCCGAACAGCTCGGTCTCGGTGCTGCGTCCGCTGGTGTCGCGCAGCACCCGCGGGACGATCGCCCACTTGTCCAGCGCCGCCCGGTTCGCGGCCATCGTGCGGCCCTCTCCCGCACCTCCGGCGATGTACGCCCAGCCGCGGCGCGACATCGCCGCTCGCGCACGACGTTCCAGCTCGGCGAAGTCGGTCGGCACCGTCGGCTTCCGGCCGTGGATCCCGGCGGTGTAGATCTGGTTCTGCCGGGATCGGCCGAAGTTCACGGACACCATCAGTGGCTGCTCCTGTCAATTGCCGGCCCGTCCTCCGGGCCCGGCTCGCCCTGCAGATTCTCACGCTGCAGATAGAAGTAGAAGTGCCGGTCCCGGACCAGCGACGTCTTGCCGTTCATCACGCCCATCAGCGTGTCGTCGTCGACCCGCTTGAAATGGTCGATCACCGGCTGGCCGTCGTACACCATCGACGCGGTCACCTCCCCGCGGAACTCGACCATCCACAGGCTGGCCTCGCCCTTGCCGATCTCGGTGTTGGAGTACAGCTCGCCCTCCGCGTCGCGGCAGACCATCGGCGCGACGTCGTATCGGCTGCGGAATCGCTTGCCGTGCCACCCGACCAACTGAAGCTGCCCGTCCATCCGGTGCCCGGACGGCAGTTCACCGCCGTGCCAGCCTCCGAGGATCTCGTCGACGCCGACCGTCGGCAGCGCCGCCCAGATCGCGTCCAATTCCTCGGGTGCGCTGACCTGCTGGGACCGCACTCGCGCCCAGAAGTCGTCGACCGCCCGGTCTCGCTCGGCGTCGTCCGTCATGTGATTCCTCTCAGCCCGCCTGATCGTCGACGACCCGCAGCGCGGGCGCGTGAAACACCATGTCCTCGGAGACGTCGTACCGTCGCGCGTCGATCGCGTCGAGGATCAGGTTGTGCCGCACCTGCCAGGGCGCGGCGTCACCCGCCTTCGGCAGACTGCCCGCCGCCCGCTTCACATACCCCGAGTCCAGCTCCAGCAGCGGATGGGTCGACGGCGTCTTGCCGTGCAGCGTCGGATACGCCCGAGTGAATCCGTTGGCGCGCATGAACTCGATCAGCTCGGCGACCGCCTTGCTGGTCAGGTCGACGCGCAGCGTCCACGACGCATTCGTGTAGCCCACCGACCAGGCGAAGTTCGGCACATCGTTCAGCATGTACCCGCGGTACGCGTACTTGTCGCCGCCGTCGAACTTCTCACCGTCGACGGACAGTTGCGCCCCGCCGAACGAGAGCAGCTCCAGGCCCGTCGCGGTCACGATGATGTCGGCCGGCAGCTTCCGCCCGGACGAGGTCACCACGCCGTCGGACGTGATGCGGTCGATCGTGTCGGTGACCACCTCGGCCGAACCGTCGGCCACCACTTTGTAGAAGTCGCTGTCGGGGATCACGCACAGCCGCTGATCCCACGGCTCGTACGCCGGCTTGAAATGCTTGTCGACGTCGTAGCCGTTGGGCAGCGCATGCTTGGCCAGAGCGCGGATCAGCTTGCGCGACGCCTTCGGGAACCGCCGGCAGTACAGGTACAGCCCCATGGTGATCAGCGCGTTCCGGTAGCGCGTGATGTCGTGCGAGACCTGCGCGGGCAGCACCCGGTGCAGGGTCCGCGTCATCGGATCGCTCCACGGATACGGGAACAGGTAGGTCGGCGACCGCTGCAGCATGGTCACCTGCTTCGCAGTGCCGGCCATCGCCGGAATCAAGGTGACCGCCGTTGCTCCGCTACCGATCACGACGACGTTCTTGCCCGCGTAGTCGAGATGGTCCGGCCAGAATTGCGGATGCACCCACGTGCCGGTGAAGTCGGCCTCACCCGGGAACTCCGGACGGTGGCCCTCGTCGTACCGGTAGTAGCCGGTGCACATGTAGAGGAAGCGCGTCGCATACGTCACCTGCTCGCCGGAGACCGTCGCCTCGACGGTCCACAGGTCCGTCGACGAGTCGAAGTCGGCGCGCTGCACATCGACCCCGAACGTGATGTGCGGGTAGATGCCGAACTCGCGGGCCGACGACTCCAGGTAGTCGCGGATCTCGCCGCCCTGCGCCATCGTGCGGTCGCCCTTCCAGGGGTTCCACGGAAAGCTGAGCGTGAAGATGTCGGAGTCCGACCGCACCCCCGGATACCGGAACAGGTCCCAGGTGCCGCCGATCCGCTGGCGCCGCTCGACGATGCCGTACTTGAGGTCGGGATTCCGCTCGCGCAGGCGGTACGCGGCGTCGATACCGGAGAGGCCCGCGCCGACGATCAGGACGTCGAACGTCTCGACGTCGTTCGGGTTTCGTTCAGACAACGGTCGGGTCATCTCCTCAAGTCTTCAGGCGGGGTTCTGCGGGCGGGATTCACGCCGACTTGGCGGCCTTCGACGCCGTGCTCTTCTCGGCCGCGGGAGCCTTCTTCGCCGGCTCTTCGTCGGCACTGTCTTCGCCTGCACGATCGCGCACCGACGCCCGCAGCGCGGCAAGCAGGTCCGCCACCTCGTCGTCGCCGTCCTCGGAGTCGGGTTCGGCCGCCTCGCCGAAGGCCTCTCCCCCACCGGACTTCGCGTCGATCAGCTTGCCGAGCTCCACCTGGTAGGTGTCCTCGAACTGCTCCGGATCGAAATCGGACGCCATCGTCTCGATCAGCGACGACGCCATGTCGAGCTCCTGCGGGCGGATCTCGACGTCGGCGTTCAGGAAGTCGAAGTCCGGCGTGCGGACCTCGTCCGGCCACAGCAGCGTCTGCAGGGTCATCACGCCGTCGATCACCCGCAGCGCGGCCAGCCGCGTCCGGTTCCGCAGCGTGAAGTTCGCGATCGCCAGTCGCTCGGTGTTCTCCAGCGCCTTCGCCAGCAGGACGTACGCCTTGGGCGACTTGGACGACGGCTCCAGATAGTACGGCTTGTCGAAGTAGATCGGGTCCACCTGATCGATCGGCACGAACTCCAGGATCGAGATCTCGGGACTCCGCGTGACGGGGAGTTGCGCCAGATCGTCCTTGGTGAGCACCACCGACTGGCCGTCGTCGGTCTCATAGGCGCTCGCGATCTGACTGAAGTCCACCTCGGTGTCGGTGCCCTCGCGCACCCGCCGGTAGCGGATGCGCGCACCGTCGCTCGCGTCAACCTGATGGGACGTGCGGTCGTGACTCTGCGTGGCTGAATACACCTTGACCGGCACGTTCACCAGGCCAAAGCTCAGATCACCCTTCCAGATCGAGCGCATACCGGCCATTGTGCCACCGATTACTCCCGCCCGGCCCGGCGACGGCGGGCACAATCGATGACGTGGCCGGTTCACATCTCGACGTCGACGGGCGCCGCATCGCCCTCACCAACCTGGAGCGGGTGCTGTACCCGGAGACCGGCACCCGCAAGTTCGACGTCATCTCGTACTACCTCGGCGTCGCCGACGTGATGCTGCCGCACCTGGCGTCGCGGCCCGTCACCCGCAAGCGGTGGCCCGGCGGCGTCGACTCCGCGCCGTTCTTCGAGAAGGCGCTGCCGGAGTCCGCGCCGGACTGGCTGGCGCGCTTCACCATCGCCCACCATTCGGAGGAGAAGTCGTATCCGGTGGCCCGCAACGCCGCCGACCTGGTCTGGCTGGCGCAGATGGCCGCACTGGAACTCCATGTGCCGCAGTGGCGAATCGATCTGAGCGACGGCGAGCCCGACGAATCCGCGCGCCGCACCGACCGGCTGGTCCTGGACCTCGATCCCGGACCCGGCGTCCCCCTCACCCAGTGCGCTCAGGTGGCCCTCACCATTCGCGACGTCCTGCACGACGCCGGGCTCACCTCGTACCCGGTCACCAGCGGCGGCAAGGGAATTCACGTCTACGCCCGGTTCGACGCGCCGGTGAAGTCGGACTCGGCACGCACCGTCGCCAAGCAGATCGCGACGTCGCTGGCCCAGCGGTATCCCGACGACGTCACCGCCGCGATGACCAAGTCGGTGCGCGCGGGCAAGGTGTTCGTCGACTGGAGTCAGAACAGCGCCGCCAAGACGACGCTCAGCCCGTACTCGTTGCGCGGCCGCGAACAGCCGTGGGCCGCCGCACCCCGCACCTGGTCCGAACTCGGCGATCCCGGCCTCGCACAACTGCTGTACTCCGAAGTGCTGGAACGGGTCTCGGACACCGGCGACCTGCTCGCCGGGCTCGACGGCGATCTCCCGGCCGACGACGGCGTGATCCACCTCGGCGCCTACCGGCGGACACGCGGATCGTCGTCGGCCCGCTCTCCGGGCCGCGTTAGTCCGAAGTCCGAGGCCGCCTCGGCCGCCGTCGTCCCGCTGCGCCCGATGCTCGCCGCCGCCGAAAGCGTCGAGGGGCTCGACGACGACCGCTGGGCGTTCGAAGGCAAATGGGACGGCTACCGACTACTGGTGTCGTGCCGCGACGGCCGGGTCCAGTTGCAGTCGCGCTCTGGCATCGACATGACCGCCGACTTCCCCGAAATCGCCGAAATCGGCGAGTATTGCGACGGCCACGACGTGGTACTCGACGGTGAGGTGGTCGCCCTGAACGACGCCGGCCGCACCGATTTCACGCTCCTCACCTCGCGCCGCCGCGCCGGCGAACCCGTCGCCCTCAAACTCTTCCTGTTCGACGTCCTGCGGCTCGACGACACCGACCTGGAACCGGCCCCGTGGGAGCAGCGGCGCGCGCTGCTCGAGGAGATCTCGGAATGGTTCTCGTCCTCGTCGCTGCTGGAGGTGCCCCCACTGCTCGACGGCCCCGGCGACGCCGCGCTCCGCCATGCGCGCGCCGAAGGCTGGGAGGGCGTCGTCGCCAAGCGGCGCGCCGCCCCCTACCGGCAGGGCCGGCGCAGCTCCGACTGGCGCAAACAGAAGAATTGGAACGACGTCGAGGTGGTGATCGGCGGGTACCGTCCGGGACGCGGCGAACGGTCTCTCGCGATCGGATCCCTGCTGGTCGGGCTGCCGGAGGAGACCGGCCTGCGCTACGTCGGCCGCGTCGGCACCGGCTTCACCGAGGCGCAGCTCGCCGATCTGCTCGACGAGCTGCGCCCACTGGAGATCACGACGTGCCCGTTCGTCGGCGAGCTCGACCGCCCGGTCGCCGGCACCGCGACCTGGGTGCTGCCGAAGCTGGTGGCCGACGTCCGGTTCATGGACTGGACGTCGACCGGGCACCTGCGGCACCCCAGCTGGCGCGGCATCCGGCGGGACAAGCTCCCCGGCGACCTGTGAATCCGCGGCTCGGCGCCGGTCGCCTCAGCTCAGGTGATGCACCTCGGCGAGCCCGTAGACGGGCGTGTCCAGACCCTCGTACCGGGCCTTGAGCTGCAGCGCCAGATACAGCGAATAGTGCCGCGACTGGTGCAGGTTGCCCCCGTGGAACCAGAGGCCCGGCTGCTGCGTCGGCTTCCACATGTTGCGCTGCTCGCCCTCCCACGGGCCGGGATCTTTGGTCGTGTCCGAGCCCAGGCCCCACACCTTGCCGACCCGATCGGCGACGTCCTGGCCCATCAGATCCGCGGCCCAGCCGTTCATCGAGCCGTAGCCGGTCGCGTAGACCACCACGTCGGCGGGCAGTTCGGTGCCGTCGGTCAGCACCACCGAGTTCTCGGTGAGGTGGTCGACGCCGCCGTGTGCCAGCTTGATGGTGCCGTCGGCCACCAGCTCGCACGCGCCGACGTCGATGTAGTAGCCCGAGCCGCGTCGCAGGTACTTCATGAACAGGCCGGAGTCGTCGTCGCCGAAGTCCAGGTCGAACCCCGCCGCGGCGAGACGGTCGTAGAAGTCCTTGTCGCGCTCGCGGATCTCGTTGTAGATCGGGATCTGAAACTGGTGCATGATCCGGTACGGCAGCGACGCGAACGTGAAGTCGGCCTTCTTGGTGGTCATGCCGTCGGCGACGGCCTGCTCGCTGTAGAGCGCGCCGAGGCCGATCTCCATCAGCGAGTCGGACTTCACGATGTGCGTCGACGAACGCTGCACCATCGTGGTGTCGACGCCGTTCTCCACCAGTGCCTTGCAGATGTCGTGCGCGGAGTTGTTGGCCCCGATCACCACCACCTTCTTGCCCGCGTACCGGTCGGGTCCCGGGTGCTGCGAGGAATGGTGCTGCTCGCCGGCGAAGACGTCCTGGCCCGGGAAGTCCGGCACGTTGGCCTTGCCGGACATGCCTGTGGCCAGCACCAGCTGCGTCGGGTGCAGGGTCAGCTGCTCACCGTCGCGCGTCAGTTCGACGGTCCACTGGCCGGCCGCCTCGTCGTACGACGCCGAAGTGCACTCGGTCTTCGACCAGTACGGCACCTCCATCACCTTGGTGTAGAACTCCAGCCAGTCGCCGATCTTGTCCTTCGGCGCGAAGACCGGCCAGTTCGGCGGGAACGGCAGATACGGCAGGTGGTCGTACCAGACCGGATCGTGCAGGCAGAGCGACTTGTAGCGCTTGCGCCACTGGTCGCCGGGCCGGTCGTGCTTGTCGACCACCAGCGACGGCACGCCGAGCTGCCGCAGCCGCGCGCCCAGCGCGATGCCGCCCTGGCCGCCGCCGATCACCAGCACGTAGGGCTGCACGGCCCGGCCCAGTTCAGCCTCCTCGTCGTCGCGCTTCTCCGCCCACGACCGGCGGTCGGGGTCGCTGCCGTGCACGGCGCCCAGCGGCCGGGAGAAGCCGCGCCGCTCCTCGAAGCCCTTGAGCTCCTGCAGGGTGGTCAGCAGGGTCCAGCCTTCGTCCGTGCCGTCCGGTCCCGGCTTGAGTCTCAAGTGCCCCTCCCCGCGACCGACCGCGGTCTCGAAGGCGATGAACGCCTCGGCGACGCCGTCCGTCTCGGTGGCCGGTTCGGCGGTGTGCCAGCCCGTCGGCGCCGTGTCGGCCAGGCGGTCGGCCAGCATGGCCTCGATCTCCTCGCGCCCCTCCGACGTCTTCAGGTTCCAGGTGAACGCGACCAGGTCGCGCCAGAAGCTGTCGACGGCGAACAACGACGCCGCGCCCGCTGCGTCGCCCGCCTCCAGGGCGCTTCCGAAGGAAGCCAGCCATCGGTCGACCCGTTCCTGGGCCGAAGCCTCCTGAGCAGCGGTCTCACTGTCGAGTGTCTGTGTCATCGCGTACGTCTCCATTCCCTTGGCTGATCGACTGCTGGTGCTTCGCGGCAGCCGTTCTCGCGGTGTGACGTCCAGCACACTCCTCTGCGAGTTCGGGTCGCAAGGGTTGCAGCAGGTTGCAACCCCGACGCTCGCGGAATCACTTGACGGACCGCCGTGCGGCGGAGGAACCTCGTGTGTGTGACACCCGACACAGTCCGCGATGGAGACGCCCGCCCTTGACCGTCCGCAACGTTCCCGAGCCCGCCCTCGCGGCCCACGACGATCCGCGCGCCTTCGCCGCAGTGCTGCACGCGGTGTACGACGCGTCGATGTCGGGACAGAAACCGCCGGCCCGCCCGCGTTCGGTGATCGGCGAATCGTGGGATCGGGTGCGCCGCTCCGGACTGAACCCGGAATCGGAGGCGGCCGAGCCGCTGCTCGACGCGGGCGACGTCGAACAACTACGCGAAGCGTCCGGGCTGAGCGAACTGATCACCCCGCTCATGCACCACCTCGACACCCTGATCGTCGACGGCGACAACATCCTGGTGGTGGCCGACTCCCGCGGACAGGTCCTGTGGCGCAACGGCGTCAACCGGGTGCTGCACCGGGCCGACCGGCTCGGCTTCACCGAGGGCGCGTCGTGGGCCGAAGCATCGGTCGGCACCAACGCCATCGGCACCGCGCTGGCCTCACGCCGGGCGGTGCAGGTGTTCTCCGCCGAGCACTACGTCCGCAGCCACCACGAATGGACCTGCGCCGGCGCACCCATCCGGGATCCGCGCACCGGCGACGTGCTCGGCGCCGTCGACGTCAGCGGCCCCGCAGCCACCATCCATCCAGCCACCCTGGCACTCGTCGACACCGTCGCCAAACTCGCCGAATCCCAGCTCCGCGAAAAGCATCGGGCCCGCCTCGACGCACTACGCGCGGTGGCCGCGCCGATCCTCGCCGGCTCGGCGGGCGGCGCCTACGCCGTCGACGACGCCGGCTGGGTAGCCGGCTGCATCGGCGTCGGGCCGTGCTCACGGCTGCCGATGCCGGCCGCCCCGACCGCCGGACGACACCGACTGCACGGCGTCGGCGAATGCGACCTGGAGCCGATGCCCGGCGGCTGGCTGGTCCGCATCGCGACCCCCGACGCCGAGCCCGACCGGGTCCGCGTCGAACTGTCGCCCGGGGCGATCCGGGTGACCGGCGCCAGCGGATCGTGGGTGCATCGCCCGTCGCCCCGACATGCGCAACTGCTGCAGCTGCTGGCCGAGCATCCGGAAGGACTCAGCGCCGCCGAACTCTCCATGCTGCTCTTCGGCAACCCCGATCAGCGGGTCAGCACCCGTTCGGAGATGTCCCGCCTCCGCAAGCGGCTCGGCGGACTGCTGTCGGCCAACCCGTACCGGTTCGCCGACGGTGTCGAGGTCTCGTCGGCCCGCTGACGCCTCACCCTCTCCGGCCGATGTGTGCCGCCCGTCTCCGCGGCGACGATGTCTCGCCTCCCACAGCGTGGTCCCCGCACGTCGGCATTCGGAGCCGTCGGCGTCTAGCCTGGATCGCGGAGCCGGGTGCGCAGACCCCCGGCCGCCCCCGCCTAAGGAAGTCGTATGTTCGTCGTCGCACAGCTCAGCGACCTGCATTTCAACGGAACCCGAGAACACCGCGCCCGGGTGATGGCGGCCCTGGACTATCTGGTCGGAACCTGCGGCGGCTCGCGCAACATCGACGCGCTGCTGGTGACCGGCGACCTCGCCGACGACGGCCTCCCCGAGGAATACCGCGAAGCCGCCACCACCCTCGTCACCGACATTCCGACGCTGACGATCCTCGGCAACCACGACGACCGCGGCGCCTACTCGCAGGTCCACACCGGAAGACGGTCGACGTCGCCGGTCAACCGGGCACTGCAACTCGACGACGGGTCGTCGAGCCTGCTGCTCCTGGCGCTCGACTCGTCGATCCCCGGCCGCAACGACGGCTACCTCGGCGACGAGACGCTGCGGTGGGCGCGTGAGCAGATCGCCCACGCGCGCGACACCGACGTCTTGCTCGCCTTCCACCATCCGCCGACCACCATCGGCATGCCGTTCATGGACGAGCGCCGGATGTTCGACACCGAGGGCCTCGAGTCGCTGATGGCCGACTTCCCGAACGTTCTCGGAGTGGCCTGCGGCCACGCGCACAGCTCAGCGGCCACCGTGTTCTGCGGTCGGCCGCTGATCGTCGCGCCCGGCGTCTCGTCGACGCTGAGCCTGCCGTTCGAGGGCGAGGACTTCCTCAACGAGGTCCAGGGGCCCGGCGTCGCACTGCACCTGATCGACGATCACCGGATGACCACGCACTTTCGGACGCTGCCGGCCTGGTGAGTCAGCCGGGCCGGCGAGTCAGCCGTTGCGCTGATCCCACACGGCCCCGGGTCACGACGAACTGGGAGCGGTTCTTGCGGGTGCGGTCGAGCACCAGGTCGATCGCCGCGCCGCGCTGGCTGACCGAGCGGACCGGAATCGTCTCGACCAGCTCAGGATCGTCCGGCCAGCCTTCGGCGCGGTAGCAGAAGACCTTCGTCGCGCCCGGCCAGACGTCGCGCACCTTCAGCACCAGTCCGCGCGGCCCCAGCGGGATCCGCACGAGATACGGCAGCGACGAACCCCCTTCCGGGTTCCGCGCAATCAGGAAGTCGTCGAGCGTCGGAGTCCACGATAGCAAGCCCGGTTCGCGAACATCTGCGGTCGACGAGTGGTATACCGAAAGTATGACAACTACGACGATCAAGCTCAGCACCTCGTTGCGAGACCGCTTGAAGCGTCAGGCACACGCAGCAGGCCGCACCCTCGGCGAGCAGGTCGAGCATCTCGCCGACCTCGGAGACCGCGCTGAACGCTTCGAACAGCTCAGCGACGCGCTCGCCGCCACGTCGGAGGCCGACATGGCTTCGTATCGCGCGGAAGTTGCGGAGTGGGAGTCCGTTGACGGCTGCTGACCTGACTCCGGGCAGCATCGTGTGGGTCGATCTGGGCACGACGACTGGCCGGGAGCAAGCCGGTCGTCGACCAGCTCTGGTAGTCGCTGGACGAGACTACCTTCGGCTCGTCGACACTCTCGCCGTCGTCGTGCCCCTCACTACGGTTGATCGCGGATGGCCGAACCACGTCCCTGTCGCGGGCGGTTCGCTGGACACGGCTTCGTGGGCGATGACCGAGCAGGTTCGCACGGTGTCACGCGAACGTGTGACCAAGGTGGACGGTGTCTGCTCAGGAGCCACGATGGTCGCGGTGCGCCGATGGCTCTCCGACTTCCTCGAGCTGAACCGATCCGGCGCCGGCGCTCTCTGACGGCCGGCGAGGGCAACCCGCTCTCGACCCGCGAAGGCAGGTCGCTCAACCCGCGGCTCAGCCGAGCTCCTCGGACACGTTGCGGAGGCCCGGGTGGTCGGGGTCGATGCTCAGCCCCTCCGCCACCAGGGCCCTCGCGCGCTCCGGCGAACCGGCCACGATCTCGGCCTCGGCGCCCAGCTGCAGCGAGACCAGCAGCAGCGGAACCCAGTTCGCGGCCCGGGCACGCTCGGCGACCGACGCGAACAGCGGCGCGGCCGACACCGGATCGGTCTCGCGAATGATGTCGGCGCGCGCCAGGTCGAGCCGGGCGCGCTCGAAGTCGAGCGGCCCACCGGCCGGCTCACTGAGCAGCTCGTCGGCACGGTCCAGATAGCTGAGCGGGTCGACGTCGAGCTCGCCGAAGTGCGCGGTCAGCCCGGCATTGCGCAGCGCGTCCGCGGCGCCCGCCAGATCCCCGGCGGCCGTCAGCAGCTCGGCGACCGTCTCGAAGTCGGCGATCGCATCGCGCTCACGCTGCATGCTCCGGTACTCCAAGGCGCGACGTCGTCGCAGATCCGCCGCGTAGGCCGGGTGCTCCGTGCCGTCGAGGCCGTCGATCAGCGTCGAGAACGAGATCGCCGAATCCTCGGCCAGCCCAGCCTCGGACTGCGCGGCGGCCAGCACCTGCGTGCCGATGTCCACCGACTCCGAGACGCCGCGCGTCTCCATCCGCTCGATCGCCGGACGCACCAGCTCGATGACCGACCGCGGATCGTCGCCCCGGTACAACTTCACCCGGCCCAGGTGGAAGGTCTCCTCGTCGACCTCGAACTCCATGCCCTCCACGGTCCACACGGCCAACGCCTGCTCGCAGTCCGAGTGCGCACCGTCGACGTCGCCGGCCTCCAGCCGCAGCTCCCAGCGGAAGTCGAGCATCGCGCCGCGCTGCGCGTACCGCGCATTCTCGACGGCCTCGTCCATCAGGAGGAGGGCTCCCGCGGCGTCGACGTCGAGCTGTCGGCGCGCCGCCTGCGACAGCGCCTCGGTCAGCTCGCCCTGCGTGCTCATCTGCTGATCCGGCGTCGACGCCAGCGCGAACGCACGCCGGGCCAGCACCAGCGCGGCGTCGACCGCCGGCCCCGGATCAGCCTCCCGCGCGACCAGAAGATTGGCCCGCAACTGCTGCAGGCTCAGCGCCAGCGAGAGGCCGTCGGCCTCCGCCGACGATCCGTCCGGCGCAGCCGGTTCGCCGCCCCGGTACGGCAGTTCACCGCGGTCGGCACGGTCCAGCAGGTCCAGCCCACGGGCGACGCAGTCTTCGGCGCGATCCAGATCAAGCGGGGCCACCACCATCGCCAGCAGCCGCCAGATGCCCGCCTGCGCCAGCACCGTCCATTCCGGCGACGGCGGCCCGAACTCCAGCAGCGACTCGGGATCGGCGAGCCCCATCTCCACCTTCGCCAGCCCGGCGAGCAGCCGCGACTGCGCCGACCAGGCCGGATGCTCGACGTCGGTCGCGACCGCGGCCGCCTCCAGATCTTCGATGGCTCCCATCGGATCCTCGCGGCGCCGATCCCACGCCAGCAGATGCCGGGCCCGTGCGAGGTCGCGGCCGGACAGCTCGCCGAGCCGATCGCGCAACAGATCCGCGCACGCGACGCAGCGGCGCGGCGAGACCGGCCCGAAGGCCAGCATCCCCGACAGCAGACCCGCGGCGTCGCGCTGCGCCACCGGGGCGGGTCCGTTGTCGTCGGCCTCCGAGGCTTCGGCACGCAGCGCCAGGAACTCGTCGATCTCCGACGACACCACCGCGTTCTGGTTGCGCAGGTCGTACCGCTTCGCGATCTCTCGCGCGCGGTCCGCCAGCAGATCGACCACCTCGACGGCCGGCCTCGACTGCGACGACCGGTTCGGCTCGTCGCGCCACAGCACCATCAGGTCCGGGTCGGCGACGAGCTGGGACGCCAGGGTCGCCGCGATCGCCGCGCTGATCCGCGCCTCGGCGAGCGGAGTGAACTGGCGGCCGACGTACGGCAGCCGCGACAATGCGAGATCGTAGGCCTGCGGCAGCGCGTCGACCCGCAGCAGCGCGATCAGCGCGGGCGTCGGCGTCGCCGAACCGCGGAACTCCCCGTACACCGACGCCACCGATTCCGCGGCCCGGACCACCAGATCCTTCTTGCCGAGCGCGGCGTACGACGTGACGAGTCCGCTGTAGGTCTCCGCCGGAAAGAACCCGCATCGGTCACCGTTGTCGATCAGATCCGGCTCGGAAAGGGCGATCGCACGCGCATGGTCGCCGAGTTCGGCGTACAGCGACGCGATCGTGGTCCGGCCGCCCTCTTCGCAGGTGCCGGTCGGCGGACTGAAGTCGGCGACGGCATCCAGCACGGCGCGAGCCGCGTCGTTGTCGCCGCGATGGATCTCCAGGGATGCACGGGCCGCCGCGAACAGCGCCTCAGACGCGTACGGCGTGCCCGCGACGCGTCGCTCCAGATCGTCGATCAGCGCCGCGACCTGCTCCAACGACAGCTCCGGAACATCGGCGAGGTATTCCAGGAAGTCCGCGAGCGTGGTGTTGAGGCTCACCAGATCTTCCTCGTCGACGCCGATCTCGTCACCGCGCTGGTCCAACTCGCGCAGCAGCCAGGCCGACAACGTCAGGACGTCGAGCGCCGTGCCCGACCAGATCGCGGCGTACGCCGCCTCCAGACGGGCCTTGAACCGCCAGTACGGGTCCCCGAGCTTGTCGGCGCGGGCGATCAGCGCCGGGAACTGGCTGAAGTCCTCGTGCCCGAAACGGAAATCGGCGTGCCGTGCGCGCCACAGATCCTCGACCAGCGCGGCCAGCTCATCGCGGTGCGACGTCGTCATTTCGATCTCCCCCGGTGTCAGTCTTCGTGGTCTGCGTGGTCGGCGTTCTTCGACGCCGTGGCGGCCAGGTCGGCGAGCAAAGTGATCGCCGAATCGATCTCGGACGCCGCGTCGACGCCCAACGACCGCCGCGCCCGAATCAGCGCCTGACTGTAGATCGCCCGGATCACCGCGCCCACGACCGTCGCGTTGTGCACCTCGGGCAACTTCGACACCAGCGAGTTCGCCGTGTTCAGCACCAGGATCGGCCGCGACTCGACAGTCGGCGACGCCGCGTCGACCGCCGCCAGCGCCGCCAGCCAGGCGTCCGGCTCGCCGGAGGTCTCGCTCAGCATCTGCTTGCGGTCGGCGGCCAGTCGCGCGGAGTCGTCGGTGACGTACACCGACGACAGGGTCGCCGGATCGAAGGAGGCCAGCTCCACGTCGCACCCGAACGGTGCAACGGCCCGCTCCGCGATCTTCGTCGCCTCGGAGAACCTGTCGCGGGTCTCGGCGTCGACCGATCCCAGCGCCGACAGCAGCACGTCCTGCGTCACGTACTCGGCGACGATGCCCGGATTGTGGTCGACCAGCGCGCGGACCACCGCCGATTCAAACGAGTAGCCCGCGTTGACCAACCCGAAACCACGTCCGGTCAGCACGTCGGCGAGGACCCGGAAGTCGTCGACGTTGTCGGTGTACCGCAGCGTCTTGAAGCGCGCCCGGAACGTCGCGAGCGGCTGCGGACCGAAGTTCGTCTCGAACGCGCAGTGCCGGTCGACGAAACCCAGCAGCTCCGGCCGGTGTGCGGTCAGCGCCTTGATGCCCTGCTCGTGCACCTCCAGGAAGCGGCCCCGCAGCGCGGGACGTCGTTCCAGGCCGCCGAGCCAGTCCAGGATCTGCGCCCCCAGCGATTCGCTCACCGAGCCGAACAGATCGTCGCGCACCACGTTCTCCCGCGACGCGGTCGGCGTGAGCCCCGGCGCATCGACGACGACCTGCACGAAGTACGCCCACTCCGGCAGCAGCTCGGCGACGTCGCCCACCAGCAAGCCCTTCACGTACACGCGATGCCGGTTGCGGGCGACGAAGTCGCCGCCCCGCGGCCGCACGAAGGCCACGCCCCGCAGAGCGGCTTCGGGCACCTCGACGTCGAACGATTCCAGCGGCGTGAACCCGAACTCGTCCTGGCAGTAGGCGATCCGCGCAGCGGCCAGCAGTCCGGCGTCGTCAGCGGCGATCGGCGACGCCGCGCCGTTCACCCGCTCGCCGTTCACCGTGACCGGCGTCGGATGCAGCGCCGTGTACTCCGCTGCGAGCTGCGCGACGGTCACTGGACTCAGCCAGCGGCCCATGCCGGGGCGTGCGGTGATGCGTACCGTCGTGCCGACGTCTGCCCGGTCGCCCGCGCCGGTCTGCACCGATCCGGCCGCGTCGCCGACCCAGGTGACGGAGTCGGAGCCCGCACTGCGCGACGACACCTCGATCCGGTCGCCCACCAGGAACCCGCTGAGCATGCCGACGCCGAACTGCCCGATCGTCTCCTCCGCCGAGAAGCCGAGGGCGTCGCGCTTGGAGCTGCGGCCGATGGTGCCGAGCAGTTCTCCGATCTGGCCGGCGGTCATTCCGGCGCCGTGGTCGTCGATGGTGAAGACACCGTCGTCGACGGTGATCGCGATCTCCGCCTCCGGCCGCCCCGCGACCGCCTGCGCGTCGATCGCGTTCTGCAGCAGCTCGCGCACGTAGACCGCGGGACTGCTGTACAGATTGGTGCCCAGGACGTCGATCAGCGCCCGAAGGTCGACGTCGAAGATTCCTGCGTTGCCGGTGACCTCGTCCACGCCTGCCGATGCTACGGACTCGATTCCGTGGCTGCGGAGTCGGCGTCGATCATGCGGCGGACCCGCGCTACTTGCTGGGAGTTACCGTCGAAGACGGACGATCGTCGGCAATCTCTGCAATGAGCCACTTGCCGTCGACGTACTTCATCGTCGCCCACACCGCCAGAGTCTGCGCATTCGTGGTTGTGCCATCGGTCGTCATCGTGACCTTCGTCATCGTTAAGACGAGAGCATCGTCTCCTGAGCACTTGTCGACCGTTGTCTGAGTGACCTCGGCTCGGCCGGTGGACTTCGCCTTCGCGATGATCCGGATCTGGGCGTCCGAGTTGTCCTCGACCTGCTTCAGCGCCTGGCCGGTGAGGTGTGACTTGGCCTGCGACATGTCGTCGTCGACGTGCCGGTAGTCGTACGTGAAGACGGAGGCCACTCCCTCGCCGGCCGCCTGCTCCACCGAATCGCAGTGATCGGCCACGACCGCGTCACTGCCCCGAACCAGGAAGTATCCGCCGACGCCCAGCCCCGCCAGGACCACCACCGCGGCGACCACGGCCAGCGCGATCCACTTGCCCTTGCCACTCGGCTGGCTGGTGCTCGACGGCGGGACCACGGACGGCTGCGGGGCGGGGCCCGCGAACTGGCCCGAACCGGGTCCGTACTGCTGCGGCGGGGCCGACGCGAACTGCTGCTGATGGAACTGCGCGACGCCGCGCAGTGCCGCGTCGAGCTCGTCGACCAACTCTGTCGCCGACCGCTGACGAGTCGCCGGCTGCTTCGACAGACCTCGGGCCAGCACCGCGTCCACCTGCGGCGGCAGATCCGGCCGCACAGTGCTCGCGTGCGGCGGCGGGACGTGCAGGTGCGCGCCCATCTTCTCCGCGGCGGTGTCGCCGGAGAACGGCGGCGTGCCGGTCAGCATCGTGTAGAGCACCGCCGCCAGCGAGTAGACGTCGCTCGCGCCGGTCAGCTCCTTGCCGGTCAGCTGCTCCGGCGAGATGTAGTCGACAGTGCCGACCGTCGTCCCCGTCGCGGTCAGGTCCGACGCCGCGCCCGCCTCGTGCGCGATCCCGAAATCGGCCAGCAGCACCTTGCCGTCGCCCTGCGACAGCAGGATGTTGGCGGGCTTCACGTCTCGGTGCACCAGGCCGCGCGAGTGCGCGTAGTCGAGCGCGGCGGCCACGCTGCGGCCGATGCCGACCGCCTCGGCCGGATCCAGCCGCCCGCCCCGCTGCGCCATGAGCTCAGCCGCATTCGGACCGTCGACGAACGGCATCGAGAGCCACAGCCGGCCGTCGTCCTCACCGGTGTCGTAGATGCCGACGATGTTCGGCTGCTCCAGCTGCGCGACGACCGCCGCCTCGCGCTCGAACCGGGCGCGAAACGCCGGATCCGACGACGCCGCATCCGCCAGCACCTTCAGGGCCACCTTGCGCGGCAGCCGCGGATGCTGCGCCAGATAGACGGTCCCCATACCGCCCGCGCCGAGCACCCGCTCGATCGTGAATCCAGCGAACTCGTCACCCGCACTCAGCATCTCTGGCACCTTCCCCGAAGAATTCGCCGAACTCTACCAAGCTCGTCCGAGGCCGCTTGAACCCTTCGACAAGCTCAGGGAGCGTCCTGGGCTGCTCAGGGAGCGTCCGTACGGCCTGGTCTATACAAGAATCCCCCGCGACTTCGACGTCTCTTTTCGCTGATGGCTGCGGAGCTCTAGATCGGCATCAGGTGGTGCTTGCGCGGGGCGCGCAGCAACTGCTTGTCGCGGAGCTGCGCGAGAGCTTTGCGGAGCTGCAGGCGGGTCTCCGACGGCTCGATCACGGCGTCGATGTAGCCCTTCTCGGCGGCAAGATACGGGTTGGCCATCATCGCGTTGTAGAAGGTGATGAAATCCTGGCGGACCTTGTCGGCCGCCGCCGCAGAAAGCCCCTCGGTCTGGTGCCGGGTCAGGATGACCGACGCCGACTCGGCGCCCATCACTGCGATCTTGGCCGTCGGCCAGGCGAAGTTGATGTCCGCTCCGAGCTGCTTGCAGCCCATCACCGCATACGCGCCGCCGTAAGCCTTGCGCAGCACCACGGTGATCTTCGGAACGTCGGCCTCCACGTAGGCGTACAGAAACTTGCCCGACCGCCGGATGGTGCCCTTCGACTCCTCGGCGAGGCCCGGCAGGATGCCGGGGGTGTCGACCAGGAAGACCAGCGGAATCGAGAACGCGTTGCAGATGCGGACGAACCGGGTGGCCTTCTCCGAGGCGTCGGTGTCCAGGGTGCCTGCCATGACGCTCGGCTGATTGGCGACGACGCCCACCGAATGCCCGTCGACACGGGTGAAACCGGTCAGGATGTTCGGCGCGAACAGCTCGCCCACCTCGTGGAACGACCCGTCGTCGAACACCCGCATGATGATGTCGCGCATGTCGTAGCCGGCGTTGTCGTTGTCGGGCATGAACTCGTCGAGCGACAGGTCCGACTCGGTCACCTCCGGCTCGATGCCCGGGTTGATGAGCGGCGGCTGCTCTTTCCAGCTCGACGGCATGTACTGCAGGTACTCGCGCACCCACTCGAAGGCGGCCTTCTCGTCGGGCGCGACGTGGTGGATGTTGCCCCACCGTGCCTGATTGTGGGCGCTGCCCAGGTCCTCGGCGGACGTGTCCTCTCCGTTGACGGCCTTCAGGATGTCCGGGCCGGTGACGAACATGTAGCTCTTGTCCTCGACGCCGACCAGGATGTCGGTGTTGGCCGGGGTGTACACCGCGCCTCCCGCGCACTTGCCCAGAATCACCGAGACCTGTGGCGACAGCCCCGAAAGAAGCTCGTTGCGGTGTGCCATCTCGGCGTACCAGGCCAGCGACGTGACCGCGTCCTGGATGCGGGCGCCCGCCGAATCGTTGATGCCGACCATCGGGCAGCCCAGCCGGCCCGCCCACTCCATCAGCGCCGACACCTTGCGGCCGAACATCTCGCCGACGCTGCCGCCCATCACCGTCTGATCGTGACTGAACGCCGCGACCGGACGGCCGAACACCAGCCCGTGACCGGTGACCACGCCGTCGCCATAACCGGTCTCGTCCGCGCCCGGAGCCCGCACCAGTGCGCCGACCTCCACGAACGTCCCCGGATCGAACAGCATCCGTAGCCGCTCACGCGGCGAGCAGATCCCCTTCTTCTCCCGTTTGGCGACCGCGCGCTCGCCTCCCGGCTCCTTCGCGATCGCCAGCTTGGCGTGCAGATCAGCGAGCTTCTCCGCAGTAGTCCTCGGTGCAGCCATCTTCGTTCCCCCCAGTGTCACACTATTCTTCGGTCATCCCCGGCCGGGCGTGCGTGCGCCCGGCCGATCAGTGGGCTTCGTCAGCTCAATTCACTTCGCCCATCCGCCGCGCCAGATCGGCGGCGACCTGCGCGACATACGGCTCGTCGACGATCGACAGGTGATCGCCGCCGACGTGCAGGATCTCCAGATCGTCGACGACCTCACCCCAGCGGCCGTCCTCGTCGATCTCCGCCCACTGCGGCTCCAGCTCGATCGCGCCGTCGTGCATCTTGTCGGCGCGGTAGAGCACCACCTTGCCGCCGTACGGCGTGGGCTGGACCGTGGTGAGAGCGCGGTTGTCCAGGAACGACGTCCGCTGATGCTCGATGATGCCGCCCGGGATCTTGGTGCCCGACATCGACATCATCTCCATGATGATGGCGAACTGCTCGTCATCGTCGGCCTCCACCAGACGGTCCATCGGGATGGGCACGTCGTCGTCCAGACCGTAGGTCTTGACCGCGAAACTCTTCCAGCGCTCGAGCCGGGCCCGCTTGGTGTCCGGCGTCTCGACGATCTCCTCGCGGGGACGCACGACGTCGATCAGTCCGACGAAGCGGATCTCCTCACCCGCCTCGCGCAGCATCTGCGCGCAGCCGTAGGCCAAGGCGCCGCCCAGCGACCAGCCGACCAACACGTACGGGCCGTGCGGCTGCACCTCGCGGAGCTTCGGCAGGTACTGCTTGACGCGCTCCTCGATGGTGCCCTCGACACGGTCGAAACCGACCACCGGCTGGTCCTCGGGCAGACGCTTCAGCAGCGCCTCGTAGGCCGAGGTGTTGCCGCCGGCCGGGTGGAAGACCAGGATCGGGACCGGGTCGCCGGCTGCCGTATCGAACGTGTGCTGACGCTTTCCGTCCTTCTGTGCTTCATCGGTCCCGCTCGCTCCGCTCCCGGCGACCGTCGGCACGCGCAGGTACCGCACGAAACCGTCGATGTCGGCCGCGGCCTCCATGTGCTCGCGGACGTAGTCGCTCATCTCCTCGATCGTCTCCGAATCGAGGATGTCTTCGACGTCGATGTCGCCGCCGGTCCGCTCGTTCAGGCGGTCGGTCAGCTTCTGCGCCGTGTCCTCGTCGAGCACCGGCAGCTTGTTGAACACGCCGCCCGCCGACTTCTTGGTGACTACGGCGTAGGCGCCGAAGGTCAGACGCTCGGCGGCGTCGCGCGGCGGCACGTCGGCGCCCGCGGCGGCGGTCACCTGGGCCTGGTCGGTCAGATCGGCGACCGGAGAGGGCCCGGTCTCCGCTCCCTGAGCTTCGGCCTCCGCTCCCTGAGCCTGTCGAAGGGTCTCAGCCTGCTCCCCGCCGCGTTCGGCGGCAAGCTCTTCCTCGGCCGCTTCCTCCTGCGCCTCGGTACCGGCTTCGGTGGCCTCGACCGGGGCAGTCGCCTTCGCGCCCTGCGCCTCGGCGGCGGCCTTGGCGTTCTCGGCGTCGATCAGCGCGCTCAGTGCGGCGGTGTCGAGCTCCTGGCCGTCGTTGCCCGCGGCCAGCATGTCCACCTTGTCCCGGTGCGTCACCGCGAAGGTCACGAACTTGGCGACGTCGTTCAGGTTGGCCTGGCGCATGGCCTGCAACTGCAGCTGCGGGATGTCGAACTCGTACTCGACGCGGTTCTTGATGCGGACCGCCATCAGCGAGTCCAGGCCCAGCTCGATCAGCGCGATCTCGCGCGGCAGGTCGTCGGGGTCGTAGCCCATCGACTCGCCGACGATGATCGCCAGCCGGTCCTCGACGCTCTGACCCGACGCCGGATCCCACTTGGACCCGATGTCGTCGACCACCTCGTCGTCGACCGTCAGCGTCTCGTCGACGAATCCACTGGCCTTCGCGGCCTCGGAGGGAGTCTCGGCGAGCGCGACGGCGGTCGGCGCGGCGACCGCCGGGGCCGCTCCCCCGCCCACCACGGCCGCCTCGTAGATCGCGGCGTTGCCGTGCTCGGCGTCGGAGTAGACGACGAACGCGCCGCCGCCCGGATGTCGGGTGAACAGCGTGGTCAGCGTGCCGCCGGCGGGGACCCCGCCCAGCGTGGCGTCGGCGGTGACCGAGGGCTCCTCGAGCACCCGCTTGGCAGCGGACAGCACCAGGGCGCGCGGCTCGTCGACCGCCGAGACCGACACCTCCCAGGCGTGCCGGCCGTCCGGCAGCGAGACGTGTGCTCCCGGAACCGACCCGGCGCCCGAGCCGGTGTTGACCGCGGCCTTCAGCCAGTACGGCTTACGCTCGAAACGAGTGCGCGGGACCGGCGCGTACGACGCGTCCTGCCCGGCTCCGAAGAGCGCCCCGACGTTCATCGGATGACCGTGGACCCAGAGCTTCATCAGCGCGTTGACCAGGCCGTAGCTCTCGTCTTCCTTGCGGCGCAGCGTCTCGATGAGCTCGGCGTCGTGCACACCGGCGCCGAACGTGGTGGCCGCGACCGAGATCAGCACCGCCGGGTTCGGCGACAGCTCCACGTACGTGCGATGACCGTTCTCCACCGACTTCGCGATGGCCTGGGCGAACCAGACGCTGTGCCGCAGCCCCTTGGTGAAGTACTCGATGGTGTGCACCGGCGCGGAACCCGCGCGGTAGAACGCCTCGCGGTCGACGGAGCTGTAGAAGCCGACCTCGGGGCTCAACGGCACGATGCCGGTCAGCTCGTAGGCCAGCTCGCCGAGCAGCGGGTCCATCTGCGACGTGTGGCTCGCACCCTTGGTCTGCAGCTTGCGGCCCAGTTTGCCCTCGGCCTCGGCGCGCGCGACGATCGCGTCGACCTGCGCCTCCGGGCCGCCGATCACGGTGTGCGTCGGCGCCGCATAGACGCAGATCTCCAAGTCGGGGAACTCGGTCAGGACGTCGTTGATGGCCTCGGCGCTGTACTCGACGATCGCCATCAGGCGGATGTCGTCGCCTGACAGCATCGACTCGCCCTCGCCCATGAGGCGCGACCGCTGGCAGATCACCCGGGTGGCGTCCTCCAGCGACAGGCCGCCGCTGATGTACGCGGCCGACGCCTCGCCCATCGAATGCGGCACCAGCACGCCCGGCACCGCGCCGAAGTGGCGCATGGTGTCGGCCAGCGCCACCTGAATCGTGTAGATGCCGACCTGGCTGGTCTCGATCTCGTAAGTCTGCGCGTCATCCAGGAACATCGCGACGATCGAGTAGCCCAGCTCGCGCTCGACGAGCGCGTCGACGCGGTCCGCGTACTTGGCGAAGACCGGGTTCTCCAGGTACAGCTGCTTGGCCATCTTGCGGTGCTGCGAACCGAATCCGCTCAGCAGCCACACGGCCGACGCCGGGTCGGGGCTGTCGGAGGTGTAGACGAACGGCAGCGCCTTGCCCTCGGCGACGGCCCGCACGCCCTTGATCGCGTCCTCGTGCGAGCGCGCCATCACCACGCTGCGAGTACGCCCGTGGTTGCGGTGCGCCAGCGTGCGGCCGATGTCGGCCAGCGGCGTCGCCCGGCCCTCGTCGGACTCCAGCCACTCCAGCAGGTCCTGCGCGGCCTTGCGGCGTCGCGACGACACGAACCCGGACAGCACCAGCGGGACCACGGCGCCGTCGACGGCCGACGGCGCGAAGCCCTCGGCGGGATCGACGACGGCCTCGACGGCCTCCGGCTCCTGCTTCTTGGCCTGCGCGGCCAGGACGGCGCGCTCGGCTTCGGTGAGGAAGTCGTCGTCGTCGTAGTCGTCGGATCCCTGAGCCTGTCGAAGGGTCTCGGAGCCAGAGGCTTCGACGAGTTCAGCCGGCGGCGTGGCTCCGCCCAGCAGCCCGTCGGCCTCCACCACCTCTCGCACGACGATGTGCGCGTTGGTGCCGCCGAAACCGAAGCCGGACACCCCGGCGACGGCGTGGCCCGAGTAGCGCGGCCACTCGGTGATCTCGTCGGTCACCTTCAGGCTGGTCGCCTCGAACTGGATGTACGGGTTGGGGCCGGCGTAGTTGAGCGACGCCGGGATCTTGTCGTTCTGCAGCGACAGCACGACCTTGGCCAGGGCGCCCGCACCCGCGGCCGACTCCATGTGACCGAAATTGGTCTTGGCCGAGCCGAGCAGTGCCGGGGCGCCCACCACGCGGCCGCGGCCCACGACGCGACCGAGCGCGTCGGCCTCGATCGGATCGCCCAGGATGGTGCCGGTGCCGTGCGCCTCCACGTAGTCGACGTTGCGCGGGTCGATCGCGGCGTCGGCGTACGCCGAGCGCAGCACCTCCACCTGCGCCTCCGGGTTCGGCGCGAAGATGCCGTTGGAACGGCCGTCGGAGTTGACTGCCGAACCGGAGACGACGGCCAGCACGCGGTCGCCGTCGCGCCGGGCGTCGGCCATTCGCTTGAGCACGAACATGCCGCCGCCCTCGGAGCGGACCATGCCGTCGGCATCGGACGAGAACGCCTTGATGCGCCCGTCCTTGGCGACCGCGCCGATGGTGTCGAAGCCGACCGTCGCGGCCGGGGTCAGGATCAGGTTGACGCCACCGGCGACGGCGACGTCGGACTCGCCGGACCGCAGGCTGCCGACCGCCTGGTGCACCGCGACGAGCGACGACGAGCACGCCGTGTCGATCGCGACCGACGGACCGTGGAAGTCGAAGAAGTAGGAGACGCGGTTCGCGATGATCGACGTCGCGGTGCCGGTCAGGGCGTACGCGGCGGTCTCGTCGGAGCCCTCGCCGAGGCCCAGCGCGGCCATCAGCTGGTAGTCGTTGGTCGACGTGCCGACGAAGACGCCGACCTGTCCGCCCTTGAGGTCGCTGGCCGGCAGGTGCGCGTTCTCCAGGGCCTCCCACGTCAGCTCCATCGCCAGACGCTGCTGCGGGTCCACCATCTCGACCTCGCGCGGGCTCATCTGGAAGAAGTCGGCGTCGAAGCCCTTGACGTCGTCCAGGTAGCCGCCGCGCAGGTTGCGCTTGGCCAGCACCTCTGCCATCTGCGGGTCGGACTTGAACTCCAGCCACCGGTCGTCGGGCAGCTCGCTGATCGCGTCGACGCCGCCGATCAGCGCCTCCCAGGTGGACTCCGGCGTCTGGCCGGCGCCCGGGAAGCGGGTCGACAGGCCGATGATCGCGATGTCGTCGTCGCTGTCGCGCTCACGCTCCCAGAAGCGGTCGGCCTCCACGTCCAGGCCCTCGTCCGGATCGCCCTCGATGATGCGCTTGGCGAGCATCGCGATCGTCGGATGGTTGTAGGCGACGGTGGCCGTCAGGATGACGCCCGTCTTGTCCTCGACGTCGGCGGCCAGGGCCACCGCGTCGCGCGAGGACAGACCCAGCTCCTCCATCGGTCGGTCGTCGGAGATCTGTGACTCCGGGACGCCGGTGGTCTTCGAGACCCAGCCGCGGAGCCAGTCCCGCAGTTCCTCGACGGTCAGGTCTCCGACGGTCTCCCCGGCGGTGCCGGCGGGCGTCACGGCCGCATCGTTCGCGGTGTTCGAATTGTCGCTCATCGTGTACCAGCCTAGTGATCTGCATCGATCGATCGGCGCAGTCGAGCCCGGCACGTGCGCGACGTGCCGGGCTCGCTCTGCGAAACGTTAATGATTGGAGGTTGCTCCGGCCCGGGCCGCGCTAGTTCCCGGCGTCCGGGAACGCGGTCTGCTGATAGCCGCCGCGCAGCGTGCCGTCGACGTAGGCGGCCTTGGTCGCGCGACGCGCGATCTTGCCGCTCGACGTGCGCGGGATGGAACCGGCCGGAACCAGCAACAGGTCGCGGACCATCACGCCGTGCCGTCCGGCGATGGCCGCGCGCACGGCGTCGGCGATCTCCAGCACGTCGGTCTTGCGGCCGGGGCCGCGCTCGGCGACGATCACCAGCTGCTCCGACGCGTCGTCGGCGTCGTAGGTCAGACCGCTGAAACCGCCCTCGAAGACCTCGGCGGGCAGCTGGTTGGCCGGCACCGCGAACGCGGCGACGAAGCCGGGGCGCAGCGCAGTGCTGGCCTCCTGCGCGCTGAATTCGAGGTCCTGCGGGTAGTGGTTGCGGCCGTCGACGATCACCAGGTCCTTGACGCGACCGGTGATGTACAGCTCGCCGTCGTAGATGACGCCGTAGTCGCCGGTGGCCATCCACTCGGCGTCCGACGGCGCGCCCGCCGAATGGCTGCCCTCCGCGAGCGGGTGGGCCAGCTTGTTGTGGAAGGTGGCCTCGGTCTCCTCGGCCTTGTTCCAGTAGCCCTTGCCGATGTTCAGGCCGTGCAGCCAGATCTCGCCGACCCGGCCGTCCTCGCGCTCGGTGCCGGTCTCGGCGTCGACGATCACGGCCCACTGGCTCAGCGCCACCTGTCCGCAGGAGACCTGCGCGACGGAGTTCTCGGCGTCGGCGTCGACGGGGAAGAACTCGCCGGCGTTCAGCTTGTCTCGGTCGACGTAGCTGATCTTGGCCTCGTTGTCGCGCTGGGTTGCCGACACGAACAGGGTGGCCTCGGCCATGCCGTAGCAGGGCTTGATCGCCTTCGGCGACAGCCCGTAGGGCTGGAAGGCCTCGTTGAACTTGCGCATCGAGCTGACGGTGACCGGCTCCGAGCCGTTGATCAGACCGATCACGTTCGACAGGTCCAGCGACTCGCCCTCGCGCGGCAGGCCGCGGGCGGCGGCGTGCTCGTAGGCGAAGTTCGGAGCGGCGGCATAGGTGGGGGCGTCGTCGTCTTCGGCGGCGAGTTCCTTGATCCACCGGCCCGGACGGCGCACGAAGGCGGCCGGGCTCATGATGGTGATGTACTTGCCACCGAGCGCGGGCAGGATCACAGTGAGCAGACCCATGTCGTGGAACATCGGCAGCCAGGTGACGCCGCGCGAGTTGCGGTCGATCTCGATGCAGTCGTAGATCTGCAGACAGTTGGCGGCGACGGCCTCGTAGGTGATCTCGACGCCGGCCGGCACGCGCGTGGAGCCCGAGGTGTACTGCAGGTAGGCGACGGTGTCGCGGTTGTGGTCCTGGCCGGCCACCGGAGCCACCCAGGTGGAGCCCACCGAGTCGGGCACGGCGTCGACCGCGATCACGCGCGGACGGTCCTTGGCGGGACGGTCGGCGAAGAAGTCGCGGACGGCCTCGGCCGACTTGGTGGAAGTCAGAATCGCGGTCGGCTCGCAGTCGCCGAGCACGGCGTGCAGCCGGTCGGTGTGACCGGGCTCGTCCGGGCTGAACAGCGGCACGGCGATGTTGCTGGCGTACAGCGCGGCGAAGAATCCGATCACGTACTCCAGCGACTGCGGGGCCAGAATCGCCACGCGGTCGCCCGGCTTGGTGACCTGCTGCAGACGAGCGGCGACGGCCCGCAGCCGCTTGCCGAACTGCGCCCACGTCAGATCCTGGCGCTCCCCGTCGCGCTCCCGGCTGTAGTCGATGAAGCGGTAGGCCAGCGTATCGGCCTGCTCGCGCACGTTGCGCTCCACGTAATCGACGAGCGTCGCGTCCTCGGTGAAGTGGAGATTGCCATCTTCGTCGAGGAACTGCTCGAACTCGGTCTTCAACATCTACGTCTCTCCTGTGCCGCGCTGTCGCGGTCTTTCTCTAGAGTCGCGCTCTCGGCTCCGTCGCACCGGCCCCGCTCGGTGTTCGGCGCCCTGTCCGTGCCCGGTGGGCAGCTCACTCGCCCGTAATGGGCGATGGGCAAAAATCGTCGCTATTCTACTCTTCCCGCAACAACGGGATGACCGGTGCGAAGGCGTCCATCTGGGTCGGGAAGACGCCGACGTAGCTCATGGTGGTCTGGCGGCGTACTTCGCGGACCTGTTCGGCGATCTCCTCGAAGGTGCCGAACGCCAGGTACGGCGAAGACAGGATGTCGTCGACGGTCAGCTCCACGTCGCGCTCGATATTGGGCGGGTAGCCCTGGTCGAGCGCCTTCAGCGCCATTTCGGCGGTCGCGACCCGATCGTCGGTCACGACGATGGTCGCGATGGTCCAGTTCAGCTCGATGTCGTCGAACCGGTCCCCGGCGGCCTGCCGGATGCGGTCGACGCGCTCGAGGGTCTTTCCCATCGTCATGTCCGACAGGCGCAGCTTGCCCTCGGTGGTGGATCCGGTGGCCACCGAGATGATGTCGGCGTGCTTGGCCGCCAGGGCCAGCATCTTGGGTCCGCCGCCGCCCACGGCGATCGGCGGGCGCGGGCCCTGCCGCGGGCGCGGGGTCCCTTCGAGACCCTTGATCTGGTAGAACTCGCCGTCGTAGTCGACGGTCTCGCCGCGCATCAGGCGGTCGAGGATGGTGAGCGCCTCGTCGAGGCGGCGGATCCGCTCGCCCGGGG